>JBJTJV010000152.1:0-7783 GCA_046352645.1 Chloroflexota bacterium
CTGCCGCATGGGGGATCCTGCGGCCGGCCGGAAACCGATTTCCACGTGCGGATAGTGACTTCAGGGATGCGAAGCGTCAAGCCGCTTTCCGCGCGGGACCGCGCGTCGGCCGCCAGTCGGCCCGACGCCGACCGCGCCCCCCGGGCGACCGTCAGGCGAGGCGGCTCGCCGCGAGGATGTCGTCCCGCCACGCGAACGCGGCGGGCAGGCCGCCGGTGTGGAGGAAGACGACCGTGTCGTCACGCGTCAGCTCGCCGCGGCGCACCGCGTCGATGAGCCCGGCCATCGCCTTCGCCGTGTAGACGGGATCGAGCAGGAGCGCGTCCGTGCGGGCCGCGAGGTGGAGCGCTTCGAGGCTCTCCGGCGAGGAGCGGCCGTAGCCCGGTCCCACGTACGTACCGCGGTTGTCCACATCGGCGGGCGCGAGGCGCTCGGGGATGCCGAGCAGCGCGGCCGCCCGGTTCGCGGCGTCGGCCACGAGCACGTCGAGCGGAGCGTCGCTCCACGCGAGCGGTGCGATGCCCGTGACCCGGGCGTCCCAGCCGAGCAGGCGTGCACCGAGCGCGATCCCCGAATGCGTCGGTCCGGCGGCCGCGAGCCAGATCCGCGTCGGGCGGATCCCCGCTGCCTCCACCTGGGCGTCGAGCTCGGCGGTCATGGCGACGTAGCCGAGCGGCACGTTCGCGCCCCAGGGGTCGATCTTCACCGCGTCGCGGCCCTCGGCCCGGAGCTCCGCGACGACACGGTCGATGTGGAAGCGGAGCATCCGGGTCATGTCCGGCTCGTCCACGAAGCGCACGTCCGCGCCGAGCCAGTAGTCCAGGAGCACGTTCCCGGTGATCTCCTGCATCTCGGTGTTCCGCAGGACGAGCACGATGGGGATGCCCAGGCGGGCGGCCGCCGCCGCGCACTGGCGCGACCAGTTCGACTGGATGTTCGCCCCGGTGACGAGGACCTCCGGACGGCGCGCGACGAGGTCCGCGAAGACGTACTCCAGCTGGCGCGCCTTGTTCCCCCCCAAGGCGAGGCCGGTGAGATCGTCGCGCTTCACCCAGATGTCCGGGCCGCCAAGGGCCGCGGAGAGCCGGGGCAGATGCTCGAGCGGCGTCGGCAGGAGCGCGAGGGGGACCTTCGCGTGGGGGGCGAGGAGCGCGGCGATCCGCTCGCGGCCGGCGGCGCTCACCGGACGCGGCCGCGCGCGGCGACCCGCCAGGTATCCACGAGCACGCCGTCGTAGGCGACGAGCACCTCGTCCGTGAGGTTGATGACCGGGCAGATGTGGCTGGGCACCACCGCGACCCGGTCGCCGATCCGGAGCGTCGAGCCGGGCGGCGTGGCGATCACGCCGTGCTCCTCGTTGACGCGGACGACGTGGTGGTCCGGGCGGTCGATGAGGCGGCCCATCATCACCGGCGCATCCTTCTGGTTCAGGCGGTCGGAGGAGAGGACCTTGGAGCCCGCGTCGATCACCGCGCGCTGGTCGTCCGGGCGGGAGACCACCGTGGCGACGACCCACGCGGCCACGTCCGCGAAGGTCGCCTGGCCGTGCGCGACCTGGGTCGCATCGTAGAAGACGTACGTGCCGGGACGGACCTCCGTCACGCCCGGGGCGCGCACGTCGAAGCGGGCCGTGCCGGTGCAGCCGAGGGAGACCTCCGGGCAGGGGATGCCGTCCGCGCGGATCGCCTCGGCGGTCGCGACCATGAGCGCGCACGCGGCGTATGCCGCGCGCTCGGTGTCCGCGATGGTCGCAGAGCGGCTGAGCGCCTGCCCCTCGTGCGTCTTCACGCCGCGGATCTGCAGGCCCGGGAGATCCGCGAGGCGCCGGGCGGTCGCGACCGCGCGGTCCGGCGTCACGCCGACGCGATCCATCCCCGTGTTGATCTCCAGCAGGACCGGGAGCGTCATGCCGCGCGCGTGGGCCGCGCGTGCGATCGGCTCGGCGACCGCGAGATCGTCCAGGCTGATCGACACCTGCACCTTCTCCGCGAGGTCGAGGAGGCGGGCGATCTTCTGCGCGCCCACGATCGGGTAGCCGACGAAGATGTCGTCCACGCCGCTCGGCAGGAGCGCCTCTGCCTCGCCGATCTTCGCGACCTGGAGGCCGCGGGAGCCGGCCGTGAGCTGCATCCGCGCGACCTCGAGCATCTTGTGCGTCTTGGCGTGCGGCCGGAGGAGCTTGCCCCCGGCGCGGGCGTCCGCCGCCATCGCGTCGATGTTCCGCTGGACGAGGCCACGGTCCACGACGACGGCCGGCGTGTCCGGGACCGCGTCGAG
Organism: Chloroflexota bacterium; assembly: GCA_046352645.1. Lineage (GTDB taxonomy): Bacteria > Chloroflexota > Limnocylindria > Limnocylindrales > CSP1-4 > JAFMJV01. Next base: position 2,278 of record JBJTJV010000152.1, read on the forward strand.
GACGGCGAGGTGGCGATCGGTGCTCACGTGCGATCTCCTCCGTCAGGCTGCGCGGGCGCGGCCGGTGCCATCGCCGCGGATGATCCGTCCCGGACGTGCGTCCGTGGGTGCGTCGTCCCACTTCACGGGCACGCCGTTCACCAGGACGTAGGGCATGCCGGCGGGCGGGCGGCGGGAATCCTCGTAGGTGCTCCGCGCCGCGACCGTCGCGGGGTCGAAGACGACCAGATCGGCGGCCAGGCCGGGCCGGACGAGCCCGCGGTCCACGAGCCCGATCCGGGCGGCGGGCGCCCCGGTCATCGCGTTGACCGCGCGCTCGAGCGAGATGACGCCTTCCGCCCGTGCGTACGTCCCGAGCACCGTGGGGTACGTGCCGGACGCCCGCGGGTGGACGCTGCTGCCGACGAGGATCGCGTCCGTGCCGACCGTCCAGCCCGGGTCCTGCATCACCCGCCGGACGTTCTCCTCCACCCCGGTGAAGGCGAGGATCGTGACGTTCATCCGCGACGCCACGAGGAGGTCGCGGATCAGCTCGCCGAGCCGAATGCCGCGGCGCGCGGCGGCCGCCGGGAGGCGCAGCCCGAGGAGGTCCTGGTGGGCGGGCGAGCCGATCCCGCTCAGCTGGAAGTCGCCCCACTCCGTGTAGACGTAGTCGCGCGGGCCGGCCTCGATCTCCGCGACGAGGAGCTCCCGCCGCGCCGGGTCCGCGAGCCGGGCGATCGCCTCGTCCGTGGTGCCGGTCATGATGTGGGCCGGGATCCAGGCGCCGAGGAACGTGCTCCCCGCGAGGTACGGGTAGGTGTCCAGCGTGACGTCGCCGCCCCCCGCGCGCTCGCGGTCGATCCGGTCGAGGAACTCGCCCGCCCGCCCGGCGTACGGCTGGCCGCTGATGTGGAAGTGGCTGAAGTGGACGGGGACGCCGCCGTCGCGGCCGATCGTGAGCGCCTCCTCCACGCTCGCCATCAGGCGCGGCCCGTAGTCGCGGTGATGGGTGACGTAGATCCCGTGACGCGGAGCGACCGCGCGCGCGATCGCGACGAGCTCGCGGGTGTCCGACCACGTCGCGGGCGGGTAGGTGAGGCCGCTCGAGAACCCGAGCGCACCGTCCGCCATGCCGGCCGCGGCCATCCGGGCCATCGCCGCGACCTCGTCGTCCGTGGCGACCCGGTCGGCCATCCCGGTGACGGAGAGGCGGAGCGCGCCGTGCGGGACAAGGTAGGCAGCGTTCACCGCGGGGCGTGCGGCAGCCAGGAGGGCGAGGTACTCGGCGACGCTCGTCCAGTCGTATGCCACGTCCGGGGCGCCGTTGATCGCGGTGATCATGTCGCGCATCACGGGGAGCGCGGCGGGCGCGATCGGCGCGTAGGAAAGGCCGTCCTGGCCGAGCAGCTCGGTCGTGACGCCCTGGAGGACCTTCAGGTGGTGCGCCGGGTCGGCGAGCAGCACGAGGTCCGAGTGGGCGTGGAGGTCGATGAAGCCGGGCGCGACGACCATCCCGTCCGCGCGGATCGTCCGGCGCGCGGCCTGCGTGCCGAGCCGGCCGACCTCGACGATCCGACCGTCGTCGACGGCGACGTCCGCGGCGACGCCGGGAGCGCCGCTCCCGTCGATGACGGTGCCACCGGTGATGACGAGGTCGTGCATCAGGCGAAGGCCAGGACGCGGCAGGGGTTGGCGACGAGCATCCGGTCGATCTCCTCCTCGGTGACGCCCGTCTCCGCCCGCAGGCGCGGGAGGAAGACGGTCGGGATGTACGTGAAGTCGTCCCAGGTGTGCTCGCCGGAGGCGACCTCGAGGCCGTAGGCGTAGACGGCGGCGTCGTGGGCGAGCATCACGCGCCCCAGGTTCCCCGTCCGGCGGGCATGGCCGATGAGGGCGATCCAGTGCTCGTCCGCGAAGAAGACTCGAAGGCCGATCCGGTCGAACCTCACGTTCGCGCCGCGCCGCCAGAGCGCGTCCGCCTCGGCGATCGGGTCGGCCGCGAAGCCGACGTGGCTGATGATCAGCTCGTCCGCGGCGACCCCCTCGGAGGCGAAGATGTCCAGCTGCTCCTGGCTCATCGAGGAGGTGAGGTGCGTGATGATCGGGCAGCCGGTGGCGCGGCGGGCGCGCGCGGCGGCCCGGAGGACCTTCTCCTCGTTCGCGCTGATCCGACCCTCACCGGTGGCGACCTTGATGAGGCCGGCGCGGATCCGGGTGTCGCCCATCCCCTCGGTGATCTCGCGGGTGAGCAGGTCCGCGAGGGCGTCGAGGTCGAGCGCGGCCGCGATCGGGTGGATCGGGCACCAGCTCTCGTGGAAGAAGCCGGTGCTGCCGACGATCCGGACCCCGGATCGTTCCGCGACCTCGGCGAAGACGTCCACGTAGCGCCCGCAGCCGACCGGCGTGCACTCGGTCATCGCGTCGATCCCGGCGGCCCGCAGCGCGGTCATCTTCGCGACCATCCGCTCGACCATCTCCGCGCGCGACATCTCCAGGCGCTTGGGACGACCGAGCATCTCGCCCCAGTCCACGCTCAGGTGCTCGTGGATGAGCGTCCGGCCGAGCGCGTCGGGTGCGATATCCCCGGTGAGCGTGCGGATGAACCCGCCCATCCCGACCTCCAGCGTCGGCGCCGCGCGCCGCTCTTCCGCCCGAGGATACGCGCTTCACAGGTCGGAAGGGCGGCCGACGCGGAGCCACGAACGGACCTGCAGGAACGCCGCATCGTGTCTTCATGCTGGTGATAGCGTCTTCGCGTCCCGGAAACCGCAGGGCGGCAGGCGGGACCCGGGTGGCTGGCACGAGGATCGGAGGAGCGGCAGGGATGGGCGACACGACCGTCGTCGTCGGCGCGGCGCAGGGGATCGGCGAGGCGGTCGCGCGGCGGCTCGCGCGCGAGCCCTGGACGGGGCGGCTCGTCATCGCGGACATCGCGGAGGCCCCGCTCGCCGCGCTGGCGGCCGACCTGCGCTCCGCCGGCCACCGCGTGGACGCGGTCCGCGTGGACGTGACGGACGACGCCTCGATCGCGGCGCTCGTGGCGGCTTCGCGCGAGGCCGAGCGCGTCGCGGTCGTGGCCGGGATCTTCCACGCGATCCCCTCGCTCGAGACGACCCGCGCCGACTTCGACCGGATCCTCGCCGTGAACCTGATGGGGAACTTCTTCGTCGCGCAGGCCTACGCGCAGGAGATGGTCACGCGGCGCTCCGGCGCGATCGTCGGCGTGGCCTCGATCGCAGCGCGCTTCCCCCGGATGCGCCAGGCCGCCTACTGCGCATCCAAGGCGGGGATGGGCCAGGCGTTCCGCGTCCTCGCGATGGAGACGGTGCCGCTGGGCGTGCGCATCAACACGGTCTCGCCGGGGCCGACCGACTCCCCGATGATGCGCTCCCTCGCCGCGGACCACGCCTCCGTGGACGATCTTGCGACGGGGAGCCCGGAGGCATTCCGGCCGCGCATCCCCGACGCGCATGTCGCCCGCCCCGAGCAGATCGCCGCGGCGACTGCCTGGCTTCTCTCCCCCGATTCGGCGCACGTCGCCTTCCACGACCTGTTCGTGGATGGCGGCGAGACGCTCGGGGCCTGACCCGCACACGACCCGAGGAGGACGGAACCACATGGGGATCGCGACCGAGCTGCGCGGCAGGCGCGTCATCAACGTCCGCGGCTACTCCACCAAGGTCGGCGGGTCGCGCCCGTCCGCCGAGGTGTTGGCGGCGAGGACCGAGGCCTCCGGCTTCTTCGTGCGCATCGAGGACCTCCAGGCCGCCGCGGGCGCCGCGATCGTGGAGGCGACCGGGGCGGAGGCGGGGTACGTGACCGCCGGCGCCTCGGCCGGCCTCACCCTGGCGGCCGCCGCCGCCCTTGCGCGGCTCGATCCGGGGCGGATGAACCGGCTCCCGGACACGAGCGGGATGCCGAACGAGATCGTCCTCCTGCGCCGCCACCGGAACGACTACGACCACGCGCTCCGGCTCGCGGGCGCGCGACTCGTGGAGGTCGGCTTCCACGACTGGACCTTCGCCTACGAGGTGGAGGAGGCGATCGGCGAGCGGACCGCGGCCGTCTTCTACCTCGGCTCGGACGAGCACGCGAACCTCTCGCTCGCGGACGTCGTCGCGATCGCCCACCGCCACGGCGTCCCGGTCATCGTGGACGGCTCGATGGCGCTGCCCCCGGCGGCGAACCTCCGGCGCTTCTTCGAGATCGGTGCGGACCTCGTCAGCTTCTCCGGCGGCAAGCACATCCAGGGGCCGCAGGCGAGCGGCATCCTCGCCGGGCGACGGGACCTCATCACCTCGGTCGCGCTCCAGCACCAGGACATGGACGTCTACCCGGAGATGTGGCCCTCCCGCGGGCTGATCGCGGATCACGTCGTCACCGGACCGCCCCACCACGGGATCGGGCGCGGATTCAAGGTCGGCAAGGAGGAGGTCTGCGGCCTCGTCGCCGCCCTCCGCGCCTACGTCCGGCGCGACTTCGCAGCGGAGACCGCGCGGCTCGGCGGATACGCGGACGAGCTCGTGGCGGGCTTCGCGGGGATCCGCGGGCTGAGCACGCGGCGGGTGGACGGGCACCTCGTCCCCGGCGCGATGGGCCGACCCGGCCCGCACGTCGAGGTGGACCTCGCAGCGGACGCCGGCCTCGGCGCGTTCGATCTCGTCAACCGCCTCCAGGCGGGCGATCCGATCGTCTGCACCTGGGAGGGGAAGGCGTTCGAGGGCCAGGTCCGCTTCTACCCGGACGGCCTCGCGGACGGTGAGGCGGCGGAGGTCGTGGCCGCGGTCCGGAGGGCCTGCGGGGCATGAGCGACGCACTCCAGGTCGTCACCGTGCTCGGGCCGATCGCGCCCGAGGCGATCGGCAACACGCTCACCCACGACCACGTCCTCATCGATGCCTTCGGGCTCTTCGGGGATTCCTCGTACGCCTGGATCCTCGATGACGAGGACGTGATGGCGAAGGAGCTCGAGCGCTTCCGGGCCGCGGGCGGCGGGACGATCATCGACCCGACCTGCATCGGCCTGAAGCGCCAGCCGGCCGGGATGCGCCGGCTCGCCGAGCGGACCGGGGTCAACCTCGTCATGGGGACCGGCTGGTACCGCGAGCGCTGCTACCCCGACTACATCCGCCAGGAGATGCCGGACGAGCTTGCCGAGCGGATGGTCCGGGACCTCGTCATCGGCCAGGACGGGACGGATGTCCGGGCGGGCTTCATCGGCGAGATCGGCACCGAGCGGGGCTTCATCACGCCCGCCCAGGAGCGCGTCTTCCGGGCCGCGGGCCGGGCGCATCGCCGGACCGGCGTCCCGATCCTCACGCACACGACGCACTTCGGGGAGCTCGCGGTGGAGCAGCTCGCCCTCCTCCGGGAGGAAGGAGTGCCGTCCGACCGGGTCGTCGTCTCCCACCTCGGCGACCGGGTGGGGATCCACTGGTGGCTCCCGATCGCCGCGACCGGCGCCTACCTGAACATCGACAACCTCGCCTTCGTCGGCGGCTACGCGCCGCTCGAGGTCCGCGCG
>JBJTJV010000153.1:0-3109 GCA_046352645.1 Chloroflexota bacterium
TCGCGGGTCCCGCCCGGCGCCCGGCCGTCCGTCCGCGCGGGACGCCGGCGCCATGTCCGGCCTGCGATGAGCGCACCCGTGTCCCGCCGCCGCCGGACCCCGGCCCCGCCGACTGCGCGGGCGGCACGTGGCCGCGGGTGCGGTCGCGGCCTGCCTCGTCGTGGCGGGCGCGCACTACCTGCCGAGCGTCATCGCCGCGCAGCGCGCGGTGGAGGCCGGACGCGCGCTGGCGGCCGAGATCCGCACGCTCGACCCGGCCGCGGTCGACGCGGAGGCCGTCGGCGCGCTCCGCCGGCGCGTGGATGCGCTCGATGCAGACCTTGCGCAGCTCGGCGGCATGCTCGCGGGCGACCCGCTCGTCGCGGTGGCCGAGCTGCTCCCCGAGGGCGCGCGGCAGGTCGCTGCGGCGCGTGCGCTCGTGGCGGCCGGGCGGGCCGCGGCGGGTGCCGCGGACGCGGGGCTCACGCTGGCCGACGGGGCCGTGGCCCTGCGGGCACCGGGCGCGGCCGACGCCCCGGACCTGCCGACGCGCGCCGTCCGGTTCCTTGCCGAGGCCGGCCCGGACGCGCGCCGGGTCGCGGCCGGGGTCGCGGAGGCGCGCACGGCCCTCGCTGCGGTGCCGGCAGATGTCGGGGGTCCGCTCGGCGCCGGGGCCGACGAGCTGGCGGCGATCCTCGCCGAGCTCGGCCCGCTCGCGGACGGCCTCGCCCGGTCCGCCGAGGCGGTCCCGGCCCTCGCGGCGATCGGCGGCGAACGGCGCTATCTCGTGCTCGCCCAGAACCCCGCCGAGATCCGGCCGACCGGCGGCTTCATCGGCTCCTTCGGGATCCTCGTCCTGCGGGACGGCGCCCTCGCGACGTTCACCCTGTCCGACGTGTACACGCTCGACGGGCAGACGGGGCTGGAGTGGCAGGCGCCACCGGAGCCGCTCGCGGCACACCTCCTCGGGCGCGCCTCCTGGGAGCTCGCGGACGCGAACTGGTCGCCGCACTTCCCCGAGGCCGCGGCCGACGCGCTCCGGCTCTACACCCTCGAGTCGGGCGATGACGCGATCGACGGCGTGATCGCGCTCACGACCTACGCCCTCGACCACCTGCTCGAGGCGACGGGGCCGATCGCGGTCCCCGGCACGGACATCACGGTGGCCGCGGGCGAGGTGACCCGGACCGCCATCGCCGCGACGCGCACGGAGGGACCGGACCGCAAGCGGTTCCTCGGGCTGCTCGCGGACGCGGTCCTCGCGCGGCTCGCGGAGCTGCCGCCGGAGCGCTGGAGCGCGCTCGCAGGTGCGCTCGCCGCGATCGTCCGCGAGCGCGGGGTCCTCGCATGGATGCGCGACCCGGCGGAGGGCGCGCTGCTCGCGGGGACACCCGTGGCGGGGGCGCTGCGCGACGAGCCGGGCGACCACCTCTACCTCGTCGACGCGAACCTCGCGCCGTCGTCGAAGCTGAGCCCGCTCGTCACGCGCGCATCGCTCCTCGGCGTCACGCTCGACGGGCAGGGCGGCGCGAGGCACCTGCTCGTGACGACGTGGCGGAACGATGCGCTCGCGCCCGGCGAGCCGGCCGCGACCCTCCGCGCGGCGTCGGAGAGCGAGGCCGGGCAGTACGGGCTGTACACCCGGCTCCTCGTCCCCGCGGAGAGCGAGCTCGAGGAGCTGACCGGCGCGAGCGTCCTGCCCGTGAGCGGACCCGAGGAGGAATCGATGGTCGCCGGGCGGCTGGCCTGGGGCGCCTATCTCCTCGTCGCACCGGGGGAGGCGACGCTCAGCGCATCGTGGGTCACGCCGGGCGTGGAGCTCGTCGCGCCGGGGCCGGACGCCGCCGACGAGCGGACGTATCGGCTCACGATCCAGAAGCAGCCGGGGATGGGCCCGGAGCCGCTCGGCATCCGGATCGTCCTTCCCGCGGGGTCGAAGGTCTCCGGCGGGAGCCCCGGGCTCGTCCCGGTCGATGGTGGCGTCGCCTGGGACGGGACGCTGAAGGAGGATCTCGTGCTCGAGGTCCGCTACCGCCGGTGAGCGGCCCGGGGGGCGCGGCACCCCCGCTGGGCGCCGTCGTCGTGCACCACCGGACCCCCGCGCTCCTGCGCCGCTGCCTGCTCCACCTCGCGGCGTCCACCACGCCACCCGAGCGGATCGTCGTGGTGGACAACGAGAGCGACCCGGACGCGCTCACGGCGGCCATCGCGGGCATCGCGGGCATCGCGGGCCTCATCCTGCGGCCGGATCCGGGGAACAAGGGCTACAGCGCCTCGTGCACGGCAGGCGCGGCGGCCGCGGGCACGCCGCTCCTCCTCTTCCTCAACGCGGACACCGCGGTCGATGCCGACTGCATCGCGCGCTGCACGGCGGCGCTCCTCGCGGATCCGGGCATCGGCATCGTGACCGCACGGCTGGAGCGGCCGGACGGGCGCCTCGACCACGCCTGCCACCGGGGCCCGCCGACCGTGGGGTCCTCGCTCGCATGGACGCTCGGGCTCGGCCGACGCCTGCCGCGGTCGCGCCGCCTGGCGGGCTACACGCTCGGCTGGCTCGATCCGGCGACCGACCATGACATCGGCGCCTGCTCCGGCGCGTTCCTGCTCATCCGCGCGGAGACGCTCCGGCGGGTGGGCGGCTGGGACGGCGCGTATCGCTTCTACGGCGAGGACCTCGACCTGTGCGCACGGGTCCGCGCGGTCGGCCTGCGCGTCCACTACGTGGGCACCGCGCGGGCCATCCACGAGAAGGGCGCGTCCAGCGCGTTCGGCCTGCCGGAGGCGGCGCTCGACCCGAAGCGGCGCGCGGCGCGCGCGCGCCTCCGCGCGGACGCGGCGGCGGCCCACCTGCGCTACTTCCACCTCCACGTCGCGCCCGCGACGGGAGCGCCCGCGCGGTGGCTCGCGCACGCCTGGCTCGCGCTGGGCGTCCGGCGGGCGGAGCGGGTGGCCCGGCGGGCGGAGCGGGCGGCCCGGGCCGCCGACGGCACGGCGCGCTGACGGGGGGACCCGCCGCCCCGGGGGGGCCTCCCGGGACGCGCCCTGGCGCGCCGGCCCCGCGCGCGCCCGGGCGCGCCGCTTGGCGAGCGCTCGGGGCAGCAGCCGGACGAGCCCGCCGGCCGCCCCGAGC
>JBJTJV010000154.1:0-34599 GCA_046352645.1 Chloroflexota bacterium
GGCTCGGGTGCCCGTACTCGGGCTCGGCCGCGGCGAGGAGGTCGCCGCCGGTGATCGACTCGGCGTGGCCCGCGCCCGCGATCTCGCGGTAGTCCACGATCGTGCCCGCGGCGCACAGGGCGTCGCGCGTGCGACGCGCGCGCTCGACGGGCACCTGGTCGTCCGCGTCACCCTGGAGGTAGAGGAGCGGTCCCGCCACGGCCGCGCCGATCGGGCTGTTCGCCGCGAGAAGGGCGGCGACCTCCGGGTCTGCCACAAGGTCGAGCGCGAGCGGGTTCGCGGCCGGGGCGGGGTCGCAGTCGTCCGTGCGGGCGGCAGCGGCGATGGGGAGCGCCGCGGGCACGAGGAGCCGGTCGAGCGCGAGCCCGTAGGCGTCGGCCCAGGCGGTCGCGACGAAGATGTCGTTGCGCCATGCGACCGGGCCGGCGTCCGGGCCGAGCGACCAGTCCGCGACCGCGAGGAGGTCGCCGGGCGGTGCGGCCACGACGCCGCCGACGATGGTGGTCCCGCCGGGCATCCCGTCCTCCGCCGCGGCCGCTAGGCGCAGCGCCCAGAGGGCGGCGTGGCCACCCTGGGAGACGCCGCCGATCGCGGCGGTCGCGCTCGCCCCCGTGTCCCGGAGCGCGCGGACGGCGACGAGCGAATCGAGGATGTTGCGACCCGCCGCGGGACCATCGAGGTAGGGGTGCGGCCCCGGCGTGCCGAGGCCCGCGTAGTCCGTCGCCACGACGACCCAGCCCTGCGCCGCGAGAAGCGGGCCGGCGGTGGTGAGCTCGAGCCGACGGAAGGGCGAGCGCGAGGGCGCACAGACGTCCGCGATCCCGACCGTCCCGTGGGCGAGCGCGACGACCGGGCGCGGGCCGGTGACCGGCGCGTCCGGGGCGAGGACGAGCCCGGAGACCGCGGCAGGGCGACCGCCGACCGTCTCGGAGCGGTAGAGGATCGCCCAGAGCCGGAGGCCGGCGGGGGCGTAGAGCTCGGTGCTCGCGAGGAGCGCGCCGGGCGGCGCGTCCGCGGGCAGGTCGGTCGCATGGAAGGCGGCATCCGGGACGGCGGGGAGCGGGTCGGCTGCGCGCGCCGGAGGGCCGCCGCGGAGCAGGGCGGCGGCGCCGAGCCCGGCGAGGAGGACGACCGCACCGAGGCCCAGCCCGAGGAGGGCGCGTGGGCCACCGCGACGGCGCGACGGCGCGGACGCGGTGGGGTCGGGGCGGCCCGACGTCTCAGGCGGCAGGGCAGGTCACCTCGGCCGGGACGCCCGCGAGGCGCGCGGACAGCCAGTCGATGGAATCGCCGATCCGGTCGGCGGCGTAGAGGATCCCGACGTGGTCGGCCCCCGGGACCTCCCGGTAGTCCACGGCCGACCCTGCGGCGCACAGGCGCTCGACCATGATCCGCGCGCTCTCGACGGGCAGGACCGTGTCCGCGTCACCGTGGAGGTAGAGGAGCGGGACCGTCGGCGGGAGCGGCGGCGGCGTGTTCCGCTCGATCGCGGCGCGGAGCGCGGGAAGGTCGCCGACGCCCGGTCGGAGCGGGAAGGCGCGCGGGGCGATGCCACAGTCGCTCTCGACCCGCTCGAGGAGCGGCAGCGCGGCAGGGGCGAGGACGTCGGCGGGACGGATGCCCTCGGTCGCGGTCCATGCGGCGGCGATGAGCAGCGCCGCGCGCCGGGCCATCCGGTCGCCGCCCGGCGCGAGCACGTACGCGGCGATCGACGCGAGATCGGCGGGCGGGGCGGCGGCGACGGCGCCGCGGACGGTCATGCCGCGGGGCGGGTCGGCGGCGGCGGCGCCGGCGGCCCAGAGGACGGCGTGTCCGCCCTGGCTGAGGGCGAGGAAGAGGTGGTCGTCGCCGGGAGCGGCCTCCGGGAGGTCATCGAGCGCGCGGACGGAATCGAGGACCGCCGATGCCGCGAGCGGGCCGTCGAGGTAGGCGTGCGGGCCGGGGGTGCCGAGGCCGACGTAGTCGGTGGCGACGACGGTCCAGCCGCGGGCGGCGAGCTGCACGCCCGCGATCGCCATCTCGATCCGGTAGGCGAGCGAGCGCGACGGCGCGCACTGGTCGCCGAGGCCCGTGGTGCCGTGGGCGAGGACCACGACTGGACGGCCACCGGGGGGCGGCGGCTCGGCGGGCGCGAGGACGAGGCCGGAGACCGCGGCGGGCGTGCCGTCGGGGCCGGGCGAGCGGTAGAGGATCGCCCACTGGCGGAGCCCGGGTGCCGCTGCGAGCTCGAGTGAGGCAAGGAGCGCGCCGTCGGGGCCGGGGGCGATCGGGCGGGGGTCGTAGAACTCCGGCGGCGGGACGACGGGGAGCGGCGCGGGCGAGGCGCCGACGGCCCCCGCGCTGCCGACCACCGCGGCCAGGAGGGTCGCCGCGAGCAGCGTGGCGGCACGGGTGGCGCGGGGTCGCTGCATCCGCCCATCGTACCGCCGACAGGGGCGGAGGCGGGATGTGGGCGTGGGCGGGGCACCCCCGGCCGCCGCGGCCGTGGGGGCGGCTAGACTCCGGCCGGTGACCGTCCGAGCCCCGCGCGTGCCGACCCATCTCGTGGCCTGGCTGCCGCTCCTCATCACGATGATCGTCTGGGGCGTCACGTACGCGCTCACCCGGCACGCGGTCCAGAACGTGGGTGCGATCCCCGCGGCCATGCTCCGCTTCGGGCTCGGCTCGCTCGTCCTGCTCGGGGCGCTCGCGATCGCGGACCGCGGCGTGCCGCGCGTCCCGACCGGGATGGGCCGCCGGCTCATCGCCGGTGGGCTGCTCGGCGTCGCCTTCTACAACGTCCTCTTCTTCGGCGGCCTCGCGCTCGCGCCCGCCATCGATGCGGCGGCCCTCATGCCGGTCACGACCCCGATCGCGACCGCAGCCCTCGCCTTCGTCCTCACCCGCGAGCGGCCCCGCCGGGCGCGGGTCCTCGGCCTCCTCCTCGGCGTCTGCGGGGCCGCGCTCTTCCTCGCATCGGCCCAGCCGGACGCGGAGACGCCGCACCGCCTCCTCGGCGATCTCGTGCTCATGGCCGCCGCGGTCGTCTGGGGGATCTACACGATCGTCGGTCGCCCGCTCATGGCGGCAGGCGGCCCGATGCGCACGACCACGTGGGTCGTGGCGACCGGCACCGTCGTGCTCATCGCGATCGGCCTGCCCGTCGCAGCCGGGTCGGGGATCGACTGGGCCGCCCAGCCGGCGGACCTGTGGCTCGCGATCCTCTTCCTCGGCGCGATCTCCACGGGCATCGGCTACTCCTTCTACTACCGCGGCATCCGCGACCTCGGCCCGACGAGCGCCGCCCTCGCGATGCTCCTCCTGCCGCTCACCGGCGCCGTCGCATCGATCCTCCTCCTTGGCGAATCGCTCGCGCCCCTCCAGGTCGCGGGCTCGCTCGTCATGGCCGCGGGCGCGGTGATCGCCATCCTCGCCGCACCGTCGCCCGTCCCCGCGCAGGCCGCCCCTGCCCCCGACGGGGCGCGACCGAGCGCCTAGCCCCGGCGCGCTGCCATGTGGCGCGCGACGATCCCGCGGAGCCGGTCGTGGTCGATCGCGTGCGCGGTGACGCCGTCGACACCGGTCATCGTCCGCGCAGCGACGAGCGCGTTCGCGATCGCCTCCTCCGTCGCCTCGATCACGCCCCAGAAGAGCGGCGTGATCGCCGCGTCATCGAGCATCCGCAGGTCGTGCACGACGACGGGCCGACCCGGCCGATCCGTGGCCGGGAGCGGCCCGTTCCCCGTCGCGAAGGCGAGGAAGAGATCGCCGCTGGAGTGCGCCCCCGCGCCGCCCGTGCGCGCCACGCCGAGCCCCGCCCGCTGCGCGAGCCGGGCGCACTGGCCGGGCAGGAGCGGCGCATCGGTGGCGATGACGACGATGATCGAGCCGGTCCCCGCCGGTGCCGGCCGGGCGGGGAGCCACGGGTCCGGGACCTCCGCCACGGGGATCTCCCGCCCGACGGGGATGCCGTCGATCGCCAGCCGCTCACGGTCGCCGTAGTTCGCCTGCACGAGGACGCCGACGGTGAAGCCGCCGTCCTCCGCGGCGAGCCGCCGCGACGCGGTCCCGATGCCGCCCTTGAACCGGTGGCAGATCATCCCGGTCCCGCCGCCGACGTTGCCCTCCGCGACGGGCCCGGCGCCGGCCGCGTCGAACGCAGCGCGCACGTGCTCGGCCCGGACGTGCCCCCCGTCGATGTCGTTGAGCACCCCGTCGAAGGTCTCGCCGACGACCGGCAGCGCCCAGACCGGCTCCGCGCCGGCGCCGAGCGCGGCGATCCCGCAGAGCGCGTCCCGCACGGTCCCGACGGCGTGCGTGTTCGTGATCGCGACCGGCGTGGAGAGGATGCCCGCCTCGCGGATCCACTCGAGGCCGGTGAGCTCGCCGTTCCCGTTCAGGGTGTGGCAGCCCGCGAAGACGCCCTCGCGGAACGGGTCGCCCGCGTGCGGGACGATGACGGTGACGCCGGTCCGGACCGGCCCCGCCCCCACGACGCGCGGCCCGTCGCCCGCGATGATCGTCGCGTGGCCGACACGCACGCCGGGCACGTCCGTGATCGCGTGCCCGGGCCCCGGCGCCAGGAGCCCGATGCGGATGCCGAGGTCGCGGGCGCGGATGCCGGCGCTCATCCGCGGCGGTGCGCGGGCACGCTCAGCGGCCGCGCTGCCAGGACTTCCCCTCGACCGCGACGGCCGGGGCGTAGACCATCTCGACCTGCTGCATCGCCCGGATGTCCCGCGCGCCAAGGGCGGCCATGCTCTGGCGGAGCGCGCCGACGAGGTTCTCCGAGCCGTCCGTGACCCGCGAGGGCCCGAAGAGGATGCGCTCGAGCGTGCCCACCGTGCCGACGGAGATCCGCGTCCCGCGCGGGAGCGTGGGTGACGGCGCGGCCATGCCCCAGTTCGTGCCGCGGCCCGGCGCCTCCTCCGCCCGCGCGAGCGGCGAGCCGAGCATCACCGCGTCCGCGCCGGCCGCGATCGCCTTGGCGATCTCGCCGCCCCGGCGCATGCCGCCGTCCGCCACGACCGGGACGTAGCGCCCGGTGGCGGCGAACCACGCATCCCGCGCCGCGGCCACGTCCGCGATCGCGGTGACCTGCGGCACGCCGATGCCGAGCACCTCGCGCGTCGTGCAGGCCGCGCCCGGGCCGACCCCGACGAAGATCGCCGCGATCCCCTGGCCCATCAGCTCCCAGGCCGCGACGTACGAGGTCGTGTTGCCGACCGCGACGGGGATCCCGAGGCGCTGGGTGAACTCGCCGAGCTCGAGCGGGTCGTAGCCCGTCGCGAGGTGGCGCGCGGAGCTCACCTGGGACTGGACGAGGAGGAGGTCCGCGCCGTGCTCCGCGCAGAAGGGGCCCCAGCGGCGGGCCGAGGCGGGCGTGGCAGAGACGATCACGGGCGAGCCTGCCGCCCGGAGCTGGGCGAGCCGCTCGGCGACGAGCGCGTCGACGATCGGCGCGGAGTACGCCTCGGCAAGGAGCGCCGGGAGCTCCGCGGCGGGCGCGGCGGCGATCCGCGCGAGGACCGCGTCCGGATCGGGGTAGCGCGCCTGGACGCCCTCGAGGTTCAGGACCGCGGCGCCACCGAGCCGCGCGAGCTCCGCCGCGAGCCGGACATCCACGACCGCGTCCATGGCCGACGCGAGGATCGGGATCGCGAGCCGCAGCCCGCCGAGGCTGACGGAGAGGTCGACATCCCCGGGCTCGAGGGTCTGGGTGCCGGGGGCGAGGGAGACGTCATCGAACCCGTAGGTGGGACGGAGCGCATCGACCCGGGAGACGCGCGGCGGCGGGTCGCCCACGGGCTGCGTGGTGGGGGTGGACTGGGGCTCCGTCCGGAGGGTCACCGTCGATCCCTGCTCCCGCTGCTCCCCCGCCGGCGCGGTGCGCGACATCGGTCAGGGTTGCACCGCAGTATAGACCGATGGACCAGCCGTTCCGCCCGGACCTCGTGCCCATCGCGGAGATCCGCGCCGCCGCCGCGCGCCTGGCGGGGATCGCGCTGCGGACGCCGCTCCTGCCCTTCGGCACACCCGAGCCCGGCGACCCGCAGGGCCGGACGCGCGCGTGGCTCAAGCCCGAGTCGCTCCAGCCGATCGGCGCCTTCAAGATCCGTGGCGCCTGGAACGCGCTCGCCACGCTCACGGCCGACGAGCGCGCCCGTGGGGTCATCACGCACTCGTCGGGGAACCACGCGCAGGGCGTGGCGCGGGCGGCCCGCATCCTGGGCATCCGCGCGGTGAGCGTGATGCCGGACGATGCACCCGCCGTGAAGGTCGCGGGCGTCCGCGCCGACGGGGCGGAGATCGACGTCGTCGGCCCGGCGGGGGAGGAGCGCATCGCGCGGGCGGACGCGCGGGCCGCGGCCGAGGGCCTCGTCCTCGTGCCGTCGTACGACGACCCGCGGATCATCGCGGGCCAGGGGACCGCCGGGCTGGAGATCGCCGAGCAGCTCGCGGCGCTCGGCTGGGCGGACGGGCCCGCGACGGTGCTCGTGCCGATCGGCGGTGGCGGGCTCGCGGCGGGCGTGGCCACGGCCCTCGCCGCGGTCCGGCCGGGGACGGTCGTCCTCGGCGTGGAGCCCGAGCTCGCCGCGGACACGCGGGATTCGCTGCGTGCGGGGCGGCGCGTCCGCTGGGACCCCGCGGAGACCGGCCGGACCGCGGCGGACGGGATGCGCGCGAGCAGCCCGGGCGCGCTCACCTTCGCGCACCTCCAGGCGCACCTCGCGGGCGTGATCGCCGTCTCGGAGGTGGAGATCGCACGGGCGATGGTCCGGGCCGCGCGCGACGCACGGCTCGTGCTGGAGCCGTCGGGCGCCACGAGCCTCGCGGCCTGGCTCTTCCACGCGGCGGAGCTGCCCGCCGACGGGCCGGTCGTCGCGCTCCTCTCCGGCGGGAACGTGGATCCCGCGACCTGGGATGCGCTCATCGCGCAGGGGTCCGCCGCCGGCGGCTGAGGCCTGGGAGGACGGCCGGGCGCGCACGCGGGCGGCGACCGCGGGCAGCGCCGCGCGGCGTATCATCCGGCCATGCCGGAGACCGTGCCCGCCTCGTCCGCCCTCGTCCGTGCAGCGCGCGCGCTCGCGCGGACCGGCGACCTCGAGGCGACGCTCCGCGCGATCTGCGGCCAGGCGGGCGTGCTCGCCGGCAACGCGGGGACCGCGATCCTCATCCACGACAGCGAGACGGCGCTCCTCTCCACGCCGGACGGGACGCTCACCGTCCCCGCCGCGGATGGCAGCGCCCCGGTGATCGCGGAGGCGATCCTCGACCGCCGCCCGCGCTGGTCCGCCGAGACGAGCGCGGAGCTCGCGGCGCTCACCCCGGGGGCGCCCCGCCAGGCGGTCCTGCCGCTCGTGGTGGAGGACGTCCTCGGCGCGGGCGTCGAGGGCATCCTCCTCATCGGCACCGGGAGCGCGGGGCCGGCGGAGGCGGTGCGCGAGGAGATCGGCGGCATCGCGGACCTCGCAGCCGTGGCGATCCGCGTCGCGCGGCTCCACAACGTCATCGCGGAGGAGGGCGACTACCTCGAGCGGCTCGCGCGGACGGACCCGCTCACCGGCCTCGTGGACCGGCGCACCTTCGACCAGGTGCTCGAGCTGGAGATCGTCCGCGCCACGCGCCAGAAGACGGCCCTCGCGGTCGTGCTCACGGACATCGACGGCCTCGGCGCGATCAACGCCGAGCACGGGTCGGACGTCGGGGACGACATCCTCCGGCGCGTCGCCGCAGGGATCTCCGGCCTCATCCGGCTCATCGACACCGTCGCCCGCATCGAATCGGACACCATCGGCGTCATCGCCCCCGGGGACGGGCTCGGGGTCGTGGGCCGCCGGATCCGCGAGACCGTGGATGCGATCCCGCCGATCGGGGGCGCACGCGCGAGCGTCTGCATCGGGATCGCCCACCACCCGGACGACGGCACGACGGGCGCGGAGCTCTTCGCGGCAGCCAACGCCGCCCTCGCGGCGGCCAGGGAGCGCGGCCCGGGGAGCATCGCCGGGAGCCGCGAGGCGGTCTGAGCGGCGTGGACCCGAGCGCGCGGTTCCTCGCGTTCGAGGGCCCCGACGGGGCCGGCAAGTCGCTCCAGGCGGCGCGCCTCGCGGAGACCCTCCGTGCGGCCGGCCACGACGTGATCCTCACCCGCGAGCCCGGCGGCACGCACCTCGGCGAGCAGGTCCGCGCCGTCCTGCTGGATCCGGGCCCGACGGCCCGCTGCGGCGAGGCGGACGCCTTCCTCTTCCATGCCGCACGCGCGCAGCTCATCCGCGAGGTCGTCCGACCCGCGCTCGCCCGCGGCGCGATCGTGGTGAGCGACCGCTTCGCCTTCTCCACCCGCGCCTACCAGGGCTACGGGGCGGGCGTGCCGCTCGCACAGCTCGCCGGGCTCGAGGCGCTCTCCATCGCGGGGACGTGGCCGGGGACGGTCGTGCTCGTGGACGTCCCCGTGGCCGTCGGGCTCGCGCGGCGCGGACGGGGCGCGAAGGAGGAGCTCACGCGCTTCGAGGACGAGACGCGCCACGACCGCGCCTTCCACGAGCGCGTGCGGGCGGGCTACCGCGAGATGGCGGACGCGGACCCGGCACGCTGGATCGTGGTGGACGGCGACCGCGACGCGGAGAGCATCGCCGCGGAGATCGCCGCGCGCGTCCTGCCGCGCCTGGGCTGACCGCGGCGTCCTGCCGCGCCCGTCAGCGATGCTGCCGGACGGGCTCCGGGTAGATGCGCACGCGCCGGTGCGGCTCCGTGCCCGCCGAGTGCGAGACGAGGTTCGCGCGCTCGACCGCGGCGTGCTGGAGCCGCCGCAGGTACGCGTTCTGCGGCGAGAGCTCCACCGGCCGCGCCTCCGTGCGCACGATGCCGATCGCCTCCTCGACCTCGCGCATCGCCGCCTCGTCCGGCGCGATCTCCAGCGAGAAGAGCGAGGTGAGGCAGGCTTCCATCTGGGGCTGCGTGTTCGTCTTGAGGACATACACGGGGACGCCCCGCGATTCCGCCGCCCGGATCCCCGCGTCCTTCTGCTTGTAGACGCTCCGGAGGGTGATGACCGCGTCCGCCTCCTCGGGCTCGCGTACGAGGATCACCGGCAGGCCGAGCTCGCGGATCGCCTGCTCCATGCGCTTGCGGCTGACGCCGGCCGCGTGGACGTGCATCGTGTCGAGCGGGATCGGGGCCTCGCCGAGGCCGTCGGAGAGCCGCACGATGGGCCGGTCCGCGGGGGCGATCCCCGCGTACGGATCGATGTCCTCCGGCTCCGCCGGCGGCACACCCGCGAGGGAGCCCGCGTTCTCCAGGGCCGTGAGGGCGCGCACGGCCGACGCGCGCCAGGCGGCCTGACGGGCGAGCTCGCGGGCATCGCGGGCGGTGGTCTCCGGCCAGGCCGCGCTCCCCCGCTCGAGCGGGCCGCGATCGGCGATGCCACCCGCGACGAACGGTCCGCCGGCCGCGGGCGAGAAGCCGGTGGCAGGCGCGCCACCGCCCACCGCGGCTGCTCCGCCGGCCGCGGTGGCGTGCCCGCCGTGGGTCGGCAGGACGGGACCGCCCGCACCGGTCGGCGCCGGTCCGCTCCGGACGGGCATCGCGGCGGGACCGGGATATGCGGCGGGGCCGCCCGCCGCGCCGGTCCAGGTGGGGCCGGAGCCGGGTCCGCCGGCCGCCCGTGGAGGCTCTGCCTCCCAGGGGGCCGCGCCGGGTCCGCGGGCCGGGCCGCGTGCGCCGGATCGGCCGCGGCCTTCCCGCCAGCCGCCGCCCGTCCCGGGACGGAAGCCGGGCCGCCCGCCGCCCCGGCCGCTCTCCACGTAGCCGCCGCCGCGCCGGCCGCGGTCGTATCGCTCGGCGGGACCGCCCCAGCGGGGCGCGGAGCCCCAGCCGCCGCCCATCCCCGGTGTCCCGACGAGTCCACCGAAACGCTCGCCGGGGAGCTGCGTGGACGGGCCGCTCCGGGTGCGGATCTGGCTGCGGTGGACCCCCTGGTCGTCGCGGACGCGGAGCTCGGGGGCGAGCGGGTCACCGCGGAGGATGCCGTCCACGGTCTCCGCCACGTCCGCATGGACGATGACCCGGTCGCGGTCGCCGATCTCCACCACGACGTCGAAGGTCGGCGGCGCCTTGCGCTCGAGGACGCTCTTCTGGGTGCCGCGTCGGCGCGCCTCGTCGTCGCCGAGCGTGACGCTCTGGATGCCGCCGATGAGGTCCGAGAGCGTGGGGTTGACGAGCAGGTTCTCCAGGCTGTTCCCGTGGGCGGTGCCGATGAGCTGGACGCCGCGCTCGGCGATCGTGCGCGCGGCGGCGGCCTCCTGCTCGGTGCCGATCTCGTCGATGACGATCACTTCCGGCATGTGGTTCTCCACCGCCTCGATCATCACCGCGTGCTGGAGCGCGGGCGTGCGCACCTGCATCCGGCGGGCGCGGCCGATCGCGGGGTGCGGGATGTCACCATCGCCCGCGATCTCGTTCGAGGTGTCCACCACGACGACACGCTTGTCGAGGTCGTCCGCGAGCACACGCGCCGCCTCCCGGAGCATCGTCGTCTTGCCGATCCCCGGGCGGCCCATGATGAGCACGGAGCGGCCCGATTCCACGAGGTCCGCGATGATGTCGATCGTGCCGAAGACCGCTCGGCCGACCCGGCAGGTGAGGCCGACGATGCGGCCGCTCCGGTTGCGGATCGCGGAGATCCGGTGGAGCGTCCGCTCGATGCCCGCGCGGTTGTCCTCGCCGAACGCGCCGATGCTCCGCACGACCGCCTGGAGGTCGTCCTCCGTGACGTCGCGCTCGAGCAGCACGGCCTCGCCGCCGCCGCCGAAGCGCGCCTCCGGGCGGCGCCCGAGGTCCATGACGATCTCGATCACGTCGCGCTCGGGCGGAAGGGCGCGCACGCGTGCCGCGATCTCCGGCGGGAGCACGGCGAGGAGCTGCGCGAGGTCGGACCCGATCCCGGGGCGGTCCTGGTCGGCCACTGGTTCCTCCGGGCGCTGCGGCGTGGGGCTCATCGGACGGCCGGCACGAGCGCCGGCGCGGAGACGCGGGCGAGCGTCTCCCTGAGCAGGATGGAGACGCGGGCGATGGCGCGGAACCCCACCTCCTCGAGTCGACGGTCGAGCGGGGCCTCATAGGTCCGCACCGCGGCGAGCACCCCGTGATGCCCATGGTCGTGCCCGCGACGGCCGAGCGCCTCGCGACGCCGTTCGCCGATGACACCGAGACCGTAGCGGATGAGCGCCGCGGGGTCATGGTCCGGCCGGGCCACCACGCGCAGGTAGTCCGGCTGGTCTTCCTTGGCGACGCCCACCTGGAGAAGCGCGCCCAGCCCGGGCGCCGGCCCGGCGGTCTCCTGGACCCATGCCTCGAGGTCCGCGAAGCGGAGGATCGGCGTGAGCGAGGAGCGCGGGATCGGGCTGCCCGCGGAGAGCCGCTCCCACTCGCGAAGGCGGTACCCCTCCAGGCGCACGACCGGCGCCGGCGTCACCGCGCGGTAGAGGGCATGGAGCGCGATGGCGTCGCGGCTGGTCGCGGGTCGGATGCCCGCGGCGGCCGCGGCGGCGACATCGGCCACGTCCGGGAGCGGGGTCGTGCCGGCGGTCGCGCGGTGGAGGAGCACCTCCTCGCCGTAGCGCACGAAGCCTGCCTGGAGGAGGATCTCCACCGTGTCGTCCACGTCCGCGCAGGCGACGTGGAAGCGGCGTGCGCCGCGCTTGGCGCCGTCGCGCAGGAGGTGGCCGACGAGGCGGAAGCGGATCTCGCCCGCGGCGCCCTCGTCCAGCGCATCGAGCTCCACGATCGTCCACTCGTCGCGGCCACCGTCGCGCTCGGCCCGGGCGAGCCCGGTGAGGTGGCCGCTCTCGTCGTAGACGTAGAGCGGGTCGTGCGGCTGGAACGCGCCGAGCGGCATCCGGAAGAGGCTGAAGACGGAGACGTGGCTGGCGGCGACGGGCAGGCCGAGCGACCGGACGGACCGGTCGGCTTCGTCGGGGACCGCGGGATGGGAGAGGCGGGAGAGGTCCCCGAGGGCCGCCAGGTCGGTGAGCCGCGCGAGGCGGACCCGGCCCTGGCGCGCGCTCACCGTGCGCTGCCCGGTGCGGGCGGGCTCCCGGCACCGCCCTGGCTCCGCCGGACCGGGTGCGGCCGGCGCCCGGCGCCCTCTCCCGGGTCACGGAAGGCAGCAGCCATCGTGCACAGGAGCCGGTGGAAGCGGGGCTCTTCCGCGAGCTCGGGGTGGAAGGCCGTGGCGAGGATGTTCCGCTCGCGGACCGCGACGATCCGCCCGTCCGGCAGCCGCGCGAGGACGTCCACGCCCGGGCCCGTCCGCTCGATCACGGGCGCCCGGATGAAGACCGCGTGGACCGGCTGGTCGCCGAGGACGGGGACGGCGAGCTCCGTCTCGAACGAATCGAGCTGCCGCCCGAACGCGTTCCGCCGGACCGTGACGTCGAGGAGCGGGAAGACCGGCGCATCCAGCCCGCCCGCGATCTCCTTCGCGAGGAGGATCATCCCCGCGCACGTGCCGAGGATGGGGGCGCCGGACGCGGCCAGCGCGAGGATCGGCGGCCCGAGCCCCCAGCGGTCGATGAGCTTGCGCATCGCGGTGCTCTCGCCGCCGGGCAGGACGAGCCCGCTGACGCCGGCGAGATGCTCGGGCAGGCGGACCTCGACCGCGTCCGCGCCGATCCGGCGAAGGAGCGCGACATGCTCCGCGAAGGCCCCCTGGACGGCGAGGACGCCGATCCGCGGGCCCTCGCGCCGCGCGGGCTCGCCGGTCATGGGCGGGGACCTACCAGCCGCGTGCGGCCAGGCGCTCGCCCTGCGGGATCGCCTCGAGCGCGATGCCGCGCATCGGGGCGCCGAGGCCCTTGGAGACCTCGGCGATGATCCGCGGGTCGTCGAAGTGCGTCGTCGCCTGGACGATCGCGCGGCCCATCCGCAGCGGGTCCTCGGACTTGAAGATGCCGGAGCCGACGAAGACGCCGTCCGCCCCGAGCTGCATGGAGAGCGCCGCGTCCGCCGGCGTGGCGATGCCGCCCGCGACGAAGTTCACCACGGGCAGGCGGCCCGCCTCGGCGATCTCCCGGACGAGGGGGTAGGGCGCACCGAGCTCCTTGGCGGCGACGAACAGCTCGTCCGTGCGCATGGCGCGGAGGCGGGCGATGCCTGCGTTCACCGAGCGGATGTGGCGGACCGCCTCGACGATGTTCCCGGTCCCCGCCTCGCCCTTGGTGCGCATCATCGCGGCGCCCTCGTTGATCCGGCGGAGCGCCTCGCCGAGGTCGCGCGAGCCGCACACGAAGGGCACCTTGAAGGCGTGCTTGTCGATGTGGTTCACCTCGTCCGCCGGGGTGAGGACCTCGGATTCATCGATGTAGTCCACGCCCAGGGCCTCGAGGATCTGCGCCTCCACGAAATGGCCGATGCGCGCCTTGGCCATCACCGGGATGGAGACGGCGGCCATGATCGCCTCGATGAGGGCAGGGTCGCTCATCCGCGCCACGCCGCCGGCCGCGCGGATGTCGCTCGGGACCCGCTCGAGGGCCATCACCGCGACGGCGCCCGCGTCCTCCGCGATGCGCGCCTCCTCGGCGGTGACCACGTCCATGATCACGCCGCCCTTGAGCATCTGCGCGAGGCCGGTCTTCGTCGTCCAGGTGGAGGTCTCGGTCATGGTCGGGTGCTTCCCTCGTCACTGTCCACGGTGGGCGGATCGGCCCCGCGGTCGCCTGCCTCGTCCCGCTGGTCCGTTCGGAGCAGGTGCGTGCCCGGATTATCGCACGCGCGCACGGCACGCCCGGGCGACCGCGGCACGCTCCGGGACGGGGCGTCGTACGCGGTGGTACGGTTCGGCCGATGACGACGCCCCGCACGCGGCGCGAGCCGCTGGACCTGCGCACGGAGCTCGCCCGCGCCGTGGAGCGCAACGAGTTCGCCCTCGAGTACCAGCCGATCATCGACCTCCAGGGCGGGGTGGTCTCCGGCGTGGAGGCGCTCCTCCGCTGGCGCCATCCCCTGATGGGCACGATCCCGCCCGCCACGTACCTGCCGCTCGCGGAGGAGACGGGGCTCATCGTGCCGATCGGCCGGCGCGTGCTGGAGACCGCGGCGCGTCAGCTGCGCACGTGGCACCTCGGGTTCGCGCGGATGCAGTCGCTCGCGCTCCACGGGAACGTCGCGCCGCTCGAGCTCGCGCAGGAGGGCTTCGTCGCGGATGTGGCAGCGATCCTCCGGGGCGCGGACCTGCCCGCCACGGCGCTCACCGTCGAGCTCGGCCCCGGCGCGGGGGCGCACGCCGCGGCGTGTGGGGCGCTCCGCGAGCTCGGCGTCGGGCTCGCCCTGGAGGATTTCGGCGTGGGCGACGCGCTCGAGCAGCTGAAGCTCCTGCCGTACACGCACGTGAAGCTCCACCCCTCGATCGTCGCCCTCGCGGGCGGGCCGCAGGAGGAGGTGGACCTCGCGGGCTCGCTCCTCCAGGTCGCGGCCGTCCGCCGACTCGTCACGATCGGCAAGGGCGTGGAGACGAAGGACCAGGCGCGCAGGCTCGCGACGCTCGGCTGCGACCGCGGCCAGGGCTTCCTCTACGCCAAGCCGCTCGGCGCGGAGGGCATCGGGACGCTCCTCGCGCGGGGGCGCGTCCCGACCATCTGAGGGCGGCGACAGCGCGCGCCGTCGCGTTTCAGAGCTCCGCGTCCACCGCCACGACCCAGTCGAGGTCCGTGTGGAGCGTGCCCGCATCGTCCGATCGCGCCACGACCACCGTCGCGGGGTCCCGGTCGCCGGTCTCGGGGTCGATCGTGATCGCGCCGGTCCAGCCCAGCCACGACCGCGTCCGGTCCAGGGCGTCCGTCACGGCCGTCGCGTCCGTGCCGCGGGCGCGCGTGATGCCCTCGGCGAGGAACATCACGGAATCGTAGGTGTACGGCGTCCACGAGCCGGGCGCCTGGCGGAAGGCCGTGTCCAGCGCCGCGAAGAACGAGCCCGCGTTGAGGAAGTCGTCCGGGGCGGGGACACCGACGACGGGGCACGCCGGGGCAGCGGGGATCCCCGCGAACGTGACGTAGGCCGCGTCGTAGGCGCGGTAGTCGGCGAGGCAGGCGACCGTGGAGCCGGCCGCGTGGAGCGCGGCGGCGATCCGGCCGCCCTCCGGCGTGTACGCCACGAGGTAGACGGCGTCGTAGCCGCCGGTCATGACCGCGGCCGCGACGTCCGCGTAGTCCTCGCGGCCGGGGACGATCGCGCTCGTGGTGGAGGCGATGCCGCGCGCGTCGAGCTCGCGGGCGACGTCGCCGGCGATCGTGGTGGTGTACGCCTGCGTGTCGTCCACGAGGAGCGCGACGTTCGTCGCCCCGAGCCAGGTGCCGAGCGCCTCCGCGGCGACCGGTGCGATCTGGTACGCCTTGGGCTGGAGCGTGAAGCCAAGGCCGCTCGTCTCGTTCACCGTCGTGAGGTGGATCGGGACGATCCCGGCGTCAAGGAAGAGCGGGAGGACGGCGAGCCCGACGCCGGAGCTGTACGGGCCGACGACGCCGTCGAGCCCGGCGGCGATGGCGGCCTCGGCCGCAGCGGTCGCGGCGGCGACGTCACCCGCCTCGTCGATCGGCACGGGGATGCTCCTCGGTGCGGAGCTCGGCGTTCGCGCCGCTCAGGGGGCCCATGAGGCCGATCCGCAGGCCCGGCTCCTGGCCCGTGACCGCGCCGGAGGCGGCGACGGAGGTCGCGGCGAGCGCGTGCGTGAGGCCGGCGGCGAGCGGGGTCCTGCGCATGGGGCGGGTGTCCTCTCCGGTGCGTGTCTCGATCCTTCCCCCTCGCGGGAAGGATACCTGCGGGGGAGAAGCCGCGACCCCCGCCGGGCGGCCGGGGTCGCGTCCGACGGATCGGGGTGCGGGGGTCAGAACGGGGCGTCCGCTGCGTCCGCCCACTCGGCGTCCACGTGGAGCTCACCCTCCTCGTTCACGTTGGCGACGACGACGGTGGCGGGGACGCGATCGCCCGTCGCCGGGTCGATGGAGACGGCGCCCGTCCAGCCGGCCCAGACGGTCGTCGCATCGAGCGCGGCGGAGAGCGCGGCGAGCTCCGTCGTGCCGGCCCGCTCGATGGCGTCCGCGAGGAGCATCGTGGAATCGTACGTGTAGGGCGTCCACGAGCCCGGCGCCCGGCCGAACTCGGCCTCGTGCGCGACGAGGTACTTCGTGGCGCCCGGGAAGTCGTCCGGGGCGGGCACGCCGACCACGTCGCAGGCGCGCGCGGCATCGAGGCCCGCGTACTCCACGTAGCCGGTGTCGTAGGTCGCGTAGTCGGCGAGGCAGGCGATCGTGGACCCCGCCTCGTGGAGCGCCTTCGCGATCCGGCCGCCCTCGGGGGTGTAGACATCGAGGTAGACGGCGTCGTGCCCGGCCGCGAGGACCGCTGCTGCGACGTCGGCGTAGTCCTCGAGGCCCGGCGTGATCGCCGTCCGGGTGACGGTGACCCCGCGGTCGCCGAGCTCCTGCACGAGCGCATCGGCGATCGTGACGGTGTAGTTCTGCGTCTCGTCCACGAGCAGCGCGACGTTCGTCGCGCCGAGCCAGGCGTCGAGCGCGTGCGCGGCGACCGGTGCGATCTGGTAGGTCATGGGCTGGAGCGTGTAGCCGAGGCCGCTCGTCGTGTCGTTGCTCGTGAGACGCACGGGGACGATCCCCGCGTCGAGGTAGAGCGGCAGCGTCTCGATGCCGACACCCGAGTTGTACGGCCCGACGACGACGTCGAGGCCGGCGGCGATCGCCGCCTCCGCGGCCGGGACGCCGATCGTCTTGTCCCCGCCGTCGTCGATGGGGATGACGGTGACCGTGCGGCCGAGGACGCCACCGGCGCGGTTGAGCTCCATCGCCGCGAGCTGGGCGCCGGTGAGCATGCTGTCGCCGAGGATGGCGAGGGGGCCGCTGAGCGGCGCCTCCAGGCCGACGCGGAGCGGCCCTTCCTGTGCCTGTACCACGGGCACGCTGACGGCGAGTGCGAGGGCGCTGAGCGCGAGCGCGGCCCGGGTCGTGCGCATCGGGATCCTCCTCTGGGGCGGTGCGGTGGCTGACCGCGACGACGCGGGGAGCATAGTCGAGACCCGCGGCTGCCCGGACATACGGATGCCCCGGCCGTTCGGCCGGGGCATCCGTGCGGGACGTGGGCGCGGGCTCAGTCCGCGGACGCGTCCTCGGCGGCGAGGAACGTGAGCGAGCCGTCGGCCGCCGACCCGATCGCGAAGACCGTGTAGTTGTGCCCGGCCTCGACGGACATCTCGTCGAGGTCGGCGGCCACGTCGGCCGTGCCGGCGGCACGCACCTCGAGGTCGTAGGCACCGGCAGGGAAGGCGCGGTAGGGCGTCGCGTAGGAGAACGCGAGTCCCTTGATGAGCGCCTTCTTCACCTTCGCGCCGTCCGGCGCGATATCCACCGCCGGCGCGTCCGGGCTGAGGTGGATGACGCGGACCTTCGCCTTGGCCGGGAGGGTCGCCGTGTCGTCACGGTAGACCCACGCCTGGATCTTCTCGAGGACGTTGCCCGCGACGACGGTGCTGCGGGTGCCCTCCTCGAAGCCCGTGCGGACATCGAGGACGGCCTCCGTCTCCTCGAGGGAGGGATCGGCGCCGGCGGCATAGACCTGGATCTCGTGCTCGCCCGGGGCGACCGCGAGGTAGTCGGAGATCGCGCCGAAGCCGACGCCGGTGAGGACGCCCCCGCCGTCCACGTAGACGTCGACGGCGGGGGCGTCCGGGGATGCGTGGAGCACGCGGACCTCGGCGGTCGGCGGCGGCAGCACCGCGTCGATGACGGTGAGGAGGCGGACGGTGCCCTCGGCGTGCGAGCCGATCGCGAAGATCGAGTAGCTGTGGCCGTTCGCGAGGAGGACGCCGCCCGGGTTCAGGGCGACCCAGCCGTCCGCCGCGCCCGCGGGGCGGAGCTCGACGTCGAGCTGGCCCTCGGGGATCGTCAGGTAGTCCGTGACGGTCGGGTAGGCGAGCGCCTGGACGATCTCGTCGCCGCCGTCCGGCGCGATGTCCACGGGCGGGGTGTCGGCCGAGAGATGGCCGATCCGGACCTGGACCGCGTCCGCGACCGGGGCCGGGGCGTCCGCGATGACCTGCGCCTCGATCGCCTCGAGGTTGTGCGTCACGGCGACGGTGGTCATGGTGTCCGCGGCGAGCTCGATCGTGGCGTCGATGACGGCACCGTCGGCCGGGTCCGCGCCCGCGGCCACGACCTGGACCTGGTGGGCACCCGCATCCGCGCCGATGTACGGCGTGGCGACGCCGAAGGGGATGTTCGTGTAGACGGGCTCGCCGTCCACCCAGACATCGACGGCGGGCGCGTCGGGGGATGCGTGGAGCACGCGGATCATGGCCGTGCCGCCGTCGTGGGCGGCGGCGCCGATCGCGCCGGTGGCGACGAGCGCCGCGGAGAGGGCGGCGGCGAGGATCGCCGAGCGCCGGGTGGTTCCGTTCACGATGGTCGAGACCCCGTCCTCACTGGTGCCGGGCGTTCCCGGCGTCTGTCCCGCGTCACCGGTCGGAGCCGGCGGTCCTTCCCCCCACCGGACATTGTCACCAATCCGGGCAAGGTTGCAGACAATCCGTGCACGGCTCGCGCATGGGGCGTCCCGGCAGACACACGTGGACCCCGGCCGCACGGCCGGGGTCCACGGGACCGGTGAGCGAAGGGCCGGCAGGTGCCGGCCCGCGGATCACATCCCGCCGAGGGACGCGTCCACGACCGGAAGGACGGTGAAGGTGCCGTCGGCGAGCGACCCGATCGCGAAGACCGTGTAGCTCGTGCCGCCGGCAAGCTCGACCTCGTCGATGTCGAAGGCCGCCTCGGCAGCGCCCGCCGGACGGATCTCGAGGTCGTACGCGCCCGCGGGCAGCGTCAGGTACTCGGTCGCGTTCGGGTAGGCGAGCTTCTTGATGATCGCCTTCTTCACCTTGGCGCCGTCGGGGGCGATATCCACCGCCGGGGCGTCCGCGCTGAAGTGGACGACGCGGACCTGCGCCTTGCCCTTGGCCGGGGCCGGGGCGTCGGTGAGGACCTGCGCCTCGATCGCGGCAAGCGCGTTCGTGGCGGCGACCGTCGTCATGGTGTCGGCGGCGAAGTCGAGGGTGGCCTCGATGACCGCACCGTCGGCCGGATCGGCACCCGCGGCGACGACCTGGATCAGGTGCGCGCCGGCCGGGACCTCGAGGTACTCGGAGATCGCGCCGAAGGGGACGTCCGTGAGGACGGCCGCGCCGTCGGCGTAGACATCGACGGCGGGCGCGTCAGGGGACGCGTGGAGCACGCGGACCTTCGCC
Organism: Chloroflexota bacterium; assembly: GCA_046352645.1. Taxonomy (GTDB): domain Bacteria; phylum Chloroflexota; class Limnocylindria; order Limnocylindrales; family CSP1-4; genus JAFMJV01. Next base: position 19,283 of record JBJTJV010000154.1, read on the forward strand.
ATCGCGGGCGGGGCGACCGCGTCGATGAGCGTGAGGAGGCGGACGGTGCCCTCCTCGAGGGAGCCGATCGCGAAGATCGAGTAGCTGTGGCCGTTCGCGAGGAGGACGCCGCCCGGGTTCAGGGCGACCCAGCCGTCCGCCGCGCCCGCGGGGCGGAGCTCGACGTCGAGCTGGCCCGCGGGGGTCGTCCGGGAGTCCGTGACGGTCGGGTAGGCGAGCGCCTGGACGATCTCGTCGCCGCCGTCCGGCGCGATGTCCACGGGCGGGGTGTCGGCCGAGAGGTGGCCGATCCGGACCTGGACCGCGTCCGCGACCGGGGCCGGGGCGTCCGCGATGACCTGCGCCTCGATGGACTCGAGGTTGTTCGTCGCGGCGACGGTGGTCATGGTGTCCGCGGCGAAGTCGAGGGTCGCGTCGATGACGGTGCCGTCCGCGGGCATGGTGCCGGCGGCGACGACCTGGATCTGGTGCGGGCCAGCGGGGACCTCGAGGTACTGCGAGGCGACGCCGAAGGCCACATTCTCGAGGATGATGGCGCCGTCCGCGTAGATGTCCACGGCGGGGGCGTCGGGCGAGGCATGGAGGACGCGCACCTTGGCGGTGCCGCCGTCCTGGGCGGCGACGCCGATCGCGCTGACGGCGACGAGCGCCGCGGAGAGGGCGGCGGCGAGGATCGCCGAGCGCCGGGTGGTGGTCTTCACCGTGGGAGAACCTCCTCGTTGTCCCGGACTGCCGCCGGGTGGTCGTTCGCGGGTGCGCGCGTGCGTCCCTGTCGTCGGCGGGGCGTGGCGCCCGTCCGCGCATCATCTTCGCCCGTGCGCCGAGGGCGGATTGCCCCGCAGGGACGGGACCGGCCCCCGGATCGCACCCGGGGGCGGTCGGTGGTTAGGAGCGCGGGCCGCCCGGCGGGCCGCGCGGTCACTCGACGTCGAGATCGACCGCCGGGAGGACCTGGAGCGTGCCCGCGGCGAGCGAGCCGATCGCGAACACGGTGTAGACGTGGCCCGCCTCGAGCGTGACGTCGTCGAGGTCGAGCGCGACATCCATCGCGCCGGCCGGGCGGACCTCGAGGTCGTAGTCGCCCGCGGGCACCTCGAGGTAGTCCGAGGCCGCGCCGTAGGCGAGCTCGGTGATGAGCGCGTCGGCGCCGTCCGGGGCGATGTCCACGGCGGGCGCGTCGGCGGAGAGGTGGATGACGCGGACCTTCGCGTTGCCCTCACCGAGCGCATACGCGGCGGTGTCGTCCACGAAGACCTTCGGCTCGATCGCGGCGAGCGCGTTCGCGGCGGCGATCGTGGTCAGGGTCTCGGCGGCGAAGTCGACGTCGGCCGCGAGGACCGCGCCGTCTGCCGGGTCGGCACCGGCGGCGACGACCTGGAGGTTGTGCATGCCGGGATCGATGTCGATCCAGCCGGAGATCACGCCGAAGGGGACCGCCTCGAGCGCCTTCGCGCCGTCGACGTAGATGTCCACCGCCGGGGCGTCGGGCGAGGCATGGAGGACGCGGACCTTCGCCACGGACGTGACGCGCTCGACCTCGGCGTCGACCGTCGGCAGCACCTGGAGGGTGCCGTCGGCGAGCGAGCCGATCGCGAACACGCTGTACGCGACGCCGTCCATGAGCTCGAGCTCGGGAAGGTCGAGGGCGACGTCCATCGCGCCCGCCGGGCGGACCTCGAGGTCATAGGCTCCCGAGGGGAGCGCGACGTAGCCGGTGTTGTCCGGGTAGGCCAGCCCGCTGATGAGGGCCTCGCCACCGTCCGGCGCGATGTCGACCGCGGGCGCGTCCGCGGAGAGGTGGACGATGCGCACGAGCGCGCCCTCGGCCGCCGGCATCGGGTCGTCGGCGATCACCTGCGCCTCGATGGACGCGAGCGCGTTCGTCGCCGCGACCGTGGTCATCGTGTCGGCCGCGAAGCCGAGCGTCGCGTCGATCACGGTGCCGTCGGCGGGCATCGTGCCGGCCGCGACGACCTGGACCTGGTGGTCGCCGGCGGGGATCGCGAGGTAGTCGGAGATCACACCGAACGGGACGTCCGAGAGGACCTCCGCGCCGTCGAGGTAGATGTCCACCGCCGGGGCGTCCGGCGAGGCGTGCAGCACGCGGACCATGGCGGTCTCGGCATCCTGGGCGAGCGCCGCGGGCGCGGCAGCGGCGACGAGCGCCGCCGTGAGAAGGCCGGCGACGAGCGCCGGGCGGGTGCGGTTCATGCGGGTCTGTCCCTCGTCGTGTGGGGCGCCGGATCAGGGGCCCGGCGCGGTGTGCGTCCACTGGACCCTGTTCGCCCTGCCAAGGCGGACGGATGGGGGAGGAGCTGCCGGGGCCCTGCGCCCGGGCCGGGTGGGGCGCGTGGTCGTCGGGCCGCCGGGAAAGGGAGCGGCCCCGGTCGTGCGACCGGGGCCGGCCCGAGGCGGAAGGGTGGAGGGCGTCCGGATGAGCTGAGGTTGCACCGGCCGGCTCGGTCGCGGGGTCGCACGCCCGCGGCGTGCGGATTTGACTGCCGCGCAGGGCTCGCGGGGAGGCGTCCGCTGGTAGGAGTCCGGTGGCCCCGCGCACGGTCCCGGCGCGGGGGGAGGTGCGGGTTGGATAGCGTCGTCCTGCTGCTCAACGCGGATCATGAGCCCCTCAACGTGTGCGATCTCCGGCGCGCCTTCCGGCTCGTCTTCGGCGCCAAGGCGGAGGTCCTCGCGTACGACCACACCGCGGTGGCGACTCCGCGCGCCGTCTACCGGGCGCCCAGCGTGATCCGTCTTCAGCACCACATCCGCCGCCCCCGGCCCCGCATCCGGCTCTCGCGCCGCGAGGTGTTCGCGCGGGACGGCCACCTCTGCCAATACTGCGGCAGACCGGGCGACCTGACGCTCGACCACGTGGTGCCGCGCCATCGCGGCGGCAGGCATACGTGGGAGAACCTCGTTGCGGCCTGCCGCTCGTGCAACCATCGCAAGGGCGGGAAGCTGCCCGAGGAGGCGCGGATGCGGCCGCTCCGCGCCCCGTTCGAGCCCCGCTGCGATGCGTCCGCGCTCTTCGGCCACTACCTGGCGGACCCGCGGAACGACGCCTGGCGGGACTACCTCGGGCTGACCGGCTGAGGCAGCGGATGGCCGAGCAGCACCCGGCCGCGGGGCCGCCCTTCCCGGTCGAGCCGCACGCGCAGGCGGTGCTGGAGCGGCTCTGGGATGCGGGTCATGCAGGGTGGCTCGTGGGCGGCGCCGTGCGCGATGCGCTGCTCGGCCGCCCGACCCACGACTGGGACGTGGCCACGGACGCGCTGCCGGAGACGATCCTCGGCCTCTTCCCGCACGGGACGTACGAGAACCGCTTCGGGACCGTCCTCGCCCGCGGCGTGGAGATCACGACCTTCCGGCGCGACCAGCACTACCCGGACCACCGGCGGCCGGCCGCGGTCACGTTCACCGATTCGCTCGAGGAGGACCTGCTCCGGCGCGATTTCACGGTGAACGCGATCGCGTGGGGTCGGCCGGCAGGCGGCGGCGCCGGGAGCTCGGGGTTCGCGGACCCCGCGGGCGGGCGGGCGGACCTCGCGGCGGGGATCCTCCGCGCCGTCGGCGATCCGGCGCTCCGCTTCGACGAGGACGCGCTGCGGCTGCTGCGCGCCGCGCGGATCGCGGCCGCGGTGGGCCTTGCGATCGACCCGGGGACGCACGCCGCGATGGCGGCGCACGCGGACGACGTGCGCTGGGTCTCCGGCGAGCGGATCGGCATCGAGCTGCGGCGGATGCTGGAGGCGCCGGAGCCGTCGCGCGCGTTCCGGCTCCTCGCGGAGACCGGGCTCCTGCGGCCGACCTTCCCCGAGCTCGCCGCGCAGATCGGCGTGCCGCAGGCGAAGGTGCCGTGGCGCGACTGCTGGGACCACACGCTCGCCGCGCTCGACGCGGCCGCCCGTGCCGCGCCCGGCGACGAGCTCCTCCTGGTCACCGTCCTCTTCCACGACGCGGGCAAGCCCGCGACGATGGAGGGCGGCCACTTCCATGGCCACGAGGTCGTCGGCGCGGTCTTCGCCGAGGAGCGCCTGGCGCGCCTCGCCTGGCCGCGCCACGAGATCCGGCGCGTGGCGCGGGCGATCCGCGCGCACATGTTCCGCTACACGCCGGACTGGACGGATGCGGCCGTCCGACGGTTCATCCGGCGGACCGGCCCGGACATCCTCGCGCTCGTCTTCGCGCTCCGCCGCGCGGACGATGCGGGGAGCGGCGAGGCAGCCCCCGATCCGGGCCTGACGGAGCTGATGGCGCGGACCGCGGCGCAGATCGCCGCGGGGATGCCCCTCACGACGCGCGATCTCGCGGTGGACGGGCACGACCTGCAGGCCGCGCTCGGCCGGGAACCGGGGCCGTGGCTGGGGGAGCTGATGGACCGGCTGCTCGACGCGGTGACGAACGACCCGACGCGGAACACGGCTGCACAGCTCATCGCGGATGCCCGCAGCTGGACGTCCGCGGATGCGCCGACGCGGGACGCGGGACCGGCCGCCGGGCGCGGTACCCTTGAGGAGTGATCGAGCTCCTCCTCCAGGCCGACCGGCTTCTGACCGTGGACATGGTCGACCAGGCCGACGCGATCTACCGGCGCGTCGCGGAGAGCGACCCCGGCAACGCGATCGCGGTCGTCGGCCTGGCGCGCTGCGCGCTCGCGCGGGCGGACGATCACGCCGCCTACCGGCTCGCCGCGGACGCGCTCGCGATCGACCCGCAGAACGAGATGGCGCGACGGATGGAAGCGCGCCTCCACGAGGTGCTCACGCTGCGCGGCGAGACGCCGGGCGCAGGGCCGGGCGCGGCGACAGTCGCGTCGGGCGCCGAGACCCCGGTGGCGGCCACGACGCCGCCGGCGACGCCCCCCCGGGAACCCGTGGCCGCGCCTCCGGCCGTGGAGCCCCCGGCTGCTCCACCGGTCGCGGCGGCCGCGCCCCGGGCCGTGGCAGCTCCCGTGGCTGCTCCCGAGGCGGCCCCACCGGTCGCGGCGGCCGCGCCCCCGCCCGCGCCTCCCGCGGCGCCTCCCGCCGGGCGGCGGTCGTTCCTCGACCGGATCCGCGGACGCTGAGCGCGATGCGCGTCCTCGTCACCGGCGGTTCGGGCTACATCGGCTGCGTGAGCGTGGAGCGGCTCCTCGCCGCGGGCCACGCGGTCGTCGTGCTGGACAGCCTCGCGACGAGCAGGGAGGGCCGGCTCCCCGTCGGCGCCACGCTCGTGCGCGGATCGGTCGGCGACCGCCCCAAGGTCGAGCGTCTCCTGCGCGACGCGGGCATCGAGGCGATCCTCCACTGCGCTGCACGCTCGCTCGTGGGCCAATCGATGGCCGATCCCGCGCTCTACTACGCGGAGAACGTCGTCGGTGGCATCGCGCTCCTCGACGTGGCCCTCGCGGCCGGCGTGGACCGCTTCGTCCTCTCGTCCACGGCCGCGGTCTACGGCATCCCCGAGCGGACCCCCATCGAGGAGGAGGATCCCCTCCGGCCGGTGAACCCGTACGGCGCGACGAAGCTCGCCTTCGAGGGCGCGCTGCGCTGGTACGGGCTGCGCGGCCTGCGCTCGATCTGCCTGCGCTACTTCAACGTCGCGGGGGCGAGCCCGGATTCCGGCGAGGAGCACGACCCGGAGACGCACCTCATCCCCAACCTCCTTGCCGCCGCCCGGACCGGCGTGCCCGTCACGCTCTTCGGGGACGACTACCCCACCCCGGACGGCACGCCGATCCGCGACTACATCCACGTCCTCGACCTCGCGGATGCGCACCTCGCGGCGCTGGAGCGGACCGCGGCGATCGCGCCCGGCCAGGAGGTCTGCAATCTCGGCACCGGGACCGGCTTCTCCGTGCGCGCGGTCCTCGCCGCGGCCGGGACGGTGACGGGCGCGCCGGTCCCGCACACCTTCGGCCCGCGCCGGCCGGGTGACCCGCCGGTGCTCGTCGCCGCGAACGGACGCGCCCGATCGCTCCTCGGCTGGACGCCGCAGCGGAGCACGCTGCCGGAGATGATCGGCTCCGCGTGGGCCTGGCAGACACGCCGTGCAGAGGAGGCAGCCCGATGAAGCGACGCCCCGTCGTCCACCCGGACGCATCGGCCGACCCCGCCGACTGGCGCCCCATGGACGCGGCGACGATGCCCCGCCCCCAGCCGATCGACGACCCGGTGCTCGAGCCGCTCTGGTCCGGCCGGCGGGTCCTCGTCCATGTCACGGACGGCACACCGCGGATCCGCCTGGTGGACCGGGCGGGCGGCGACCGGACCGAGGAGGTGGGCGATCTCGCGGCCGCGATCCTTGCGTCGGTCGCAGCGGGCGACGCGGTGATCGATGCCGTCCTCACCGGCCAGCCCACCCGCGGGGGCGTCGGCTCGGCGATCCTCACCGGCCCGAAGATGTCCCTCAAGGGCCTGCTCATCCAGCGCGGCGGCGACGTCGAGGTGGATACCCGCGGGCTCCCGCCGGAGGGCGAGCTCGCCTGCGTGGCGGTGGACCTTCTGCGCGTGGACGGCACGACGTTGCTGGACCTGCCCCTGCTCGAGCGCAAGCGTCTCCTCGAGAGCGTCATCGTGCCCGGCGATCGGGTGCGCCTCTCGCCGGTGGTCCAGCCTCCCGTGGACCCGTGGGTCGCCACGTGGCACGGCTCGGGCCTCAAGGGCGCCATGCTCAAGGACGCGAACTCGCGCTACCTGCCGGGCGAGCGGACGCTCGCATGGCGGCCGGTGACGCGCATCGCCTCCGGCCGCTGAGCGACCCGGCCCGCGTGGAGGTCCTCGTCGCGCCCGATTCCTACAAGGGCTCGCTCACGTCCGTCGCGGTGGCGCAGGCGCTCGCGGACGGCTGGGTCCGTGGCCGGCCGACGGACACCGTCGTCCTCGCACCGCTCGCGGACGGCGGCGAGGGGACCCTCGATGCGATCGCCGCGAGCGGCGGCTGGACGGAGCTGCCCGCGAGCGCGCGCGACCCGCGGATGCGTCCGATCGACGCGCGCTTCCTCCGGCGCGGACCTGAGGCGATCGTGGAGCTCGCCGTCGCATCCGGCCTCTCGTGCGTGGACGCGGCCGAGCGCGACGCGGGCGCCGCGACGACCCTGGGCACCGGCCAGGTCCTCGCAGCCGCGATCGGCCTCGGCTGCGGCGCGATCGTGCTCGGGCTCGGCGGGTCGGCGACCACGGACGGCGGCACGGGCCTGCTCACCGCGCTCGGCGCACGCTTCCTCGACGCGGAGGGCCGGGACCTGCCGCCAGGCGGGCTCGCGCTCGCGGATCTCGCGGCCGTGGACCTCGACGGGCTCTCGCCGGTCCTCGCGGAGGTGGAGCTGACGATCGCGTCGGATGTCTCGAACCCGCTCTGCGGACCCACCGGCGCGGCCGCGACGTACGGACCGCAGAAGGGCGCGGATCCCGAGCTCGTGGCGCGGCTGGATGCGGCGCTCGCGCGGCTCGCCGACCTCCTGGAGGCCGCGACCGGCCGGAGCGTGCGCGATCTCCCCGGGGCCGGCGCGGCGGGCGGCACCACCGCGGGCCTGCTCGCGATCGCGGATCGCTTCCGGTCGCTCTCGGTCCGGCCGGGGGTGGACGTCGTCATGGAGCGGACGGGCTTCGACGCGCGCCTCGCGGCGGCGGGGCTCGTGCTCACGGGCGAGGGGCGGATCGACGCGCAGACGGCCTACGGGAAGACGGCCCTCGGCGTGGCACGGCGGGCCCGGGCGACGGGCGTGCCGTGCATCGCGTTCGGGGGCGGCGTGACACCCGAGGGAGCGGCGGCCCTGGCGGCCGAGGGCGCCATCGCCCTGCCGGTCGCGGAGGCACCCGGGACGCTCGCCGCCGCGATCGCCGCGGGGACCGCGCCGCTGGCGCGTGCGGCCGAGCGCGCCGCGCGACTCGTCACGCTCGGCGGGCGGTAGCGGCCGCGGGACGCGGCACCGCCCCGGAGGACCGGGCCGCGCCCCGCGCGCCGCGCGGTCAGGGGGCCGGGTAGGTCACCGGGAGCGGGATCTCCGGCATCGCCTCGACGCGCTCGAGCGTGGTGGTGAACGCCGCCGCCGAGCCATCGGCAAGGAGCCCGAACTGGTGGAGCAGCATCGTCCCCTGGCGGGTGAGCCGGAGCTCGCCCGCGCCGGCGATCCCCGGGAAGCCCGCGTCGTCCGGATGCTGCGGCTCGATGTACTCGAGGGTCCCGCGCTCGGTGGGGAGCGCGACAGCCCACTCCTGCACGTGGATCCCCGCGTCCACGTTCCACCACGTCACCTGGACGACGAAGGCGCCGGCGTTCGCCGCCATCTCCATGCAGACGTTCTTCCCCTCCTTCGTCGTGACCACGCCGAGATGGTCCACGGCGATCCGGGTGTGCACGTCCGGCGAGCACCAGGTGGTGCCGTCGAGGGTGGCCGCGAGGTCCGGCGCGCCCTTCCCGCCGCGTTCCCCGCCCGAGGCGACGGCCCCGGCAGCTGCCGCAAGGATGACCGCGCTGCCCGCGAGCGCGATACCGACGATCCGCTGCATCTCGTCTCTCCGTTCGCGCGCCCGGCAGGCTGCCCGACGCCGCGTGCGCACGGTAGCAGCGCAGGGCTGCGCGCTCCCGGCAGGTCCGCACGCGGCTGCTAGGCTGCGGCGATGGCAGCAGCAGGACGACGGACCGGGGGCACGGGAACGACGGCGGACGGGACGGCGGCAGCGCGTCCGCGGCGCGCGCCCGCGAAGCGCCGGAAGCGCGCGGCCCCCGACCCCGCGGCGGCCTGGACGCGCACGCTCGCCCGGACGCGACCCGGGCTCGTGCCGTTCGTCCTCGATGCGCTCGCCGGCAGCTACGGCGTGCCGACCTGGCAGCGGGTCCACGACCCGACGAGCGAGCTCGTCCTCACGATCCTCTCCCAGAACAGCGCGGACATCAACGCGGAGAAGGCGTTCGATGCGCTCCGCGCCGCGTACCCGCGCGCGGTGGGCGCGGACGGCGGCGCCCCGGCCGCGAAGGTGAACCGGCCCGGCTGGGGCGGCATCGGCATCGGCGACGCGGCGCCGCCGGACTGGACGCGCGTGGAGGAGGCGCCCCTGCCCGAGCTCATCGAGGCGATCCGCCCGGGTGGGCTCGCGCAGCAGAAGGCGCCCCGGATCCAGGCCGCGCTGCGCACGATCCGGGCGGCGCGTGGCGACCACTCCCTCGAGTTCCTCGGCGCGCTGCCGCCGCTCGAGGCGCGTGCCTGGCTCACCGCGATCGACGGCATCGGGAGGAAGACCGCGTCCGTCGTCCTGCTCTTCGCCTTCGGCATGCCGCTCATGCCCGTGGACCGGCACGTCGAGCGGGTGAGCCACCGGATCGGGCTGATCCCGCCGAAGGCGGACGCGGACGCCGCCCACGACCTCTTCCTCGCGATGATCGAGCCCGCCATGGCGCACCCGGCCCACGTCAACCTCATCACCCACGGACGGAAGACCTGCCACGCCATCGACCCGGCGTGCTCGCGCTGCCCCGTCGCCCCGCGCTGCCGGCATATCGACCGGCGCGCCCCCTGAGCCGGAGGTCCCGCATGCGCCCGATCGACCCGATCGTCGATGCCTTCCTCGCGTCCGAGATGGCGCACTCGCCGGTGCTTGCGAGCTCGCTCGGGCTGACGGACCACGACGACCGGCTGGACGATCTCTCCGGCGCCGCCTTCGCGGAGCGGGCGGCGGACGGCGCGGCGTACCTCGCGCGGTTCCTCGCGCTCGCGGACGGGGACCTCACCCCGACCGAGCGGATCGACCGCGACCTCGCGGTCGCGATGCTCCGCGGTCGTGGCGTGCTGGCAGAGTGGCAGGGCTGGAAGCGCGACCCGCTCGTCTACTCCACCCCGATCGTGAGCGGCGTCTACGGCCTCTTCCTCCACCGCCTCCGGCCCGAGCCCGCGCTCGTGGACGCGGCGTGTGCGCGCCTCGCCCAGGCCCGCCGCGCGCTCGAGCAGGGGCGCGCCAACCTCGACCCCGCGCTCGCGCACCCGCTCATCGTGGAGCGGGCGATCGGGTCGGCCCGGGGCGGGGCGCGCTACGTCCGCGACCTGCTTCCCGGCGAGACCCGGGACCCGGCGCTCCGCGCGCGCCTCGCGGCCGCCGGGGCGGACGCGGCCGCTGCGCTGACGGACTGGGCGGACTGGCTGACCGGCTTCGCGGCCACCGCCCACGGGTCGTGGGTCTTCGGCGAGGAGCGCTACACGCGGATCCTCCGGGAGCGCGAGGAGCTGCCCTGGGACGCGCGCGGCCTGCGCGAGGTCGGGCGGCGGGAGTTCGACCGGCTCGACGCGGAGATGCGGGCGCTCGCGCTGCGCATCGCGGGGACGGAGGACTGGCACGCGGTGATCGACCGCGCGAACCGCGAGGACCGGCCGGTGAGCGAGGCGGGGATGCGCGACGCGTACGAGGTCTGGACCGCCCGCGCGCGCGACTTCCTCGCCCGCGAGGGGCTGGGGACGCTGCCGCCCGGGGAGGAATGCCGCGTCGAGCCGTCACCGGTCTTCCAGCGACCGGTGATCGGCGTCGCCTCGTACATCGCGCCACCGGCCTTCTCCGATTCGCTCGCCGGCCACTTCTTCGTGCCGTTCGCGCCGGACGGCGCGTCCGCGGAGGAGATCGATGCGCGGCTCGGCGCGAACAGCCACGGGGGCATGCCCACGACCGCCGTCCACGAGGCGTACCCCGGGCATCACTGGCACCTCGTGATGCGCAGGCTCCACGCGTCGCCGATCCGGCGCGTCCTCTCCACGCCGTACTTCAACGAGGGCTGGGCGCTCTACGCGGAGCGCGTCATGCGGGAGCGCGGCTTCTTCGAGGAGCCGATCGAGGAGCTGTACCACCTCGAGGCGACGATCTTCCGGGCGGCGCGGATCGTCATCGACACCTCCCTGCACCTCGGCGAGATGTCCATCGAGGAGGGCGTCGCCTTCCTGCGCGGTAGGCTCGCGATGCCCGAGCCGACCGCGCGCGCGGAGATCGGCCGCTACGCGTGGTGGCCGACGCAGGCGGCCGCGTACCTCACGGGCTGCCTGGAGATCCTCCGGACGCGGGGCGACTGGCTGGCGGCACGCGGGCTCGGCGCGGTCGCGATCGCGGACCTGGACCCCGCGGTGCTGCGGACCTTCCACGACACGCTCGCGATGTCGGGATCGCTCCCGCCGGGGCTGGCGCGCCGGGCGATGCTCGGCGGCTGACGGGCGCGGCCGCGGCGCGCGCGGTCAGCGCAGGAGGTCGAGCGCGGCCTGCTCGAACGCCTCGAGGGACGACTCCATGCAGACGGAGACGGGCCTGCCGGCCGGGTCGTCCTCGAGCACGCCCGCGGTCGCCGCGTCGATGTTCGCGCGCGGTGCACCCTGCCAGCCGGTCCAGGGGAAGTCGTCCGGGTCGATGCCGTAGCGGAGGATCTCGCCGCCGGTCTCGGCGCGGACGCGGATCGTGCGCGGCTCCATCCGACAGGCCACCCGGTCGGTCGCGACGAGCGCCGCGAAGGGGTCCCAGTGGTAGTACTCGCCGTAGCTCGCGTAGTCGATCCGCCCGAGCATCGCCGCCACGAGCGCGGCGGCGGGGCTCCCGTCCGCGACGCGCGCGGCGAGCGCGTCCGTGAACCGATCGCGGAGGAGCATCGTGTTCGTCGCATCGAGCGGGACGAGCGTGAAGGGGATGCCGGAGGCGAGCACGACGTCGAAGGCGACCGGATCCACGAAGACGTTCCACTCGGCGCGCGTGTTCGCCATCGCGTCCGTGAAGCCGGGCACGCGGATGTTCCCGGGCACGTCGAGCGCACCGCCCATCACCACGATCCGGGCCACCTTGCCGATGAGCTCGGGGCTCGCGTCGAGGACCGTCGCGATCGTGGTCAGCGGCCCGAGCGCGAGGATGGAGACCGGCTGCGGGCTCGCGGCGAGGGCCTCGGCGAGCACGCGCGCGCCATCCGGCTGCGTCCACTCGGCCCCACCCGCGGGCGCCACGCCCGCGACCTCCGCGAGGGCGCCGGTGACGATCGCGGCGGCCGCGAGCCGCCAGCTCTCCGGGAAGGCCGCATACCCGTCGAGCGGGAAGGCGCGGCTGCAGCCGACGGGGACCGCGGGGTCGCCGCCGACGGTCTCCACGAGCAGCCGGATCGCCTCGGTCGCGCCCGCGCACGTGCCCAGCCCGCTCGCGTTCGCGGTGATCGCCACGAGCCGGACCGCCGGATCGCGGAGGAGGAGGACGCCCGCGATCGCGTCGTCCACCCCCAGGTCGGAATCGAGGACCCAGGGCGCAGGCGCGTCCGGGGCACCGGACGGGTCCGCCGCCACCACGGCGCCGGGGCCGATCGGCAGGAGCAGGAGCGCAAGGAGGGCGGCGGCGCTGCGGCGGAGCATGCGCGCATGGTAGCGACGCGCGGCGGTCGGCCCTGCCCGGACGATCGGTGGCCCCGGCGGTCAGCGCAGGAGCGCGACGGCGAGCGAGAGGCCGAGGACGCCGAGGACGGCGAGCGCGAGGAGCGCCGTCCGGCGGTCACCGGCCACCCGGTGCTCGTGGCCGGTCGCCGCGATCGCGAGGACCGGCGTGACGATGACGGCGAAGACCCCGAGCGTCGCCCAGCCCCACGGATCGAGCGCGATGATCGCGGCGAGGACCGCGCCCGGGTCCAGGGCGTCGCCATCGCCCGTGGGACGCCCCGCGATCCGCAGGGCGAGGGCGCCGGCGAACGCGGCGGCGCTCACGATCGTCCCGGCGCGCAGCACCGCGCGCGTCGCGCGGTGGCCGGGTGCCGGCCGCTGCGCCGCCGGCCGCGCGCCGGACGGCGGCACGTCCCGGTCGCTCATCCCAGCGCCCGGAGCGTCATCTGGACCGCGAACCAGCCGGCGATGGCGACGAACGCGACGCGCAGCCAGGCGGGCGGGATGCGCTTCGAGATCCGCGCGCCCACCTTCGCACCGGCGAAGACGCCGAGGACGACGGGGGCCGCGAGCATCGGGTCGAGCCGGCCGTGCGCTTCGTAGACGATCGCGCTCGCGGCCGCCGTGGCGCCGAGCATGAACGTGGAGGTCGTCGTCGCCACGCGCATCGGGACGTCCATGACCAGCGTCATCACCGGGACGTTGATCACCCCGCCGCCCACGCCGAGCAGGCCGCTCACGTTCCCTGCGAGGTAGGACGCCGCGCCACCGGCCGGCAGCCGCCGTGGCGTGTACCCGATCCGCCGCTTCGTCACCGGCTCCACGTAGGAGCGGGCGTGGCGGGCGGGATCGTCCGCGCCCGCGCTCGTCGCGCGCGACCGGGCGCCGCGCGCCATCTGGAGCGCCACGTAGACGAGCAGGAGCGCGAAGAGCGCGGCGAGGGTCCGCCCGTCGAGGATGGCGGCGATGAGCCCGCCGGTGAGCCCGCCCGCTGCCGTCGCGACGAGCAGCCGGATCGCAAGGGGCCGGTCCACCGTGCCCGCGTCCAGGAACGGCCCCGCCGCGCCGACGGAGACGGCGATGACGCCGAGCAGGCTCGCGGGCACCACGTCGGTGATGTCGTAGCCGAGCACCGTCGTGAGGACGGGGACGACGATCAGCCCGCCGCCGATGCCGACCATCGAACCGAAGGCGCCCGCGACGAGCGAGACGAGCAGGACGAGGAGGTCGGGGGGCACGGGGCAAGCCTAGCCGGATGCACATCCGTCCACAGCGCCCCGTGCTCCGACGGGCGCCTGTGGACGGGCGCTGTGGACAGACGGTGCAGAGCCGCGCAACGTACTGCCGAAACTCGTGGAAAAACCCGTTGCGCGGCCGCCCAGCCAGGCCCTACCTTCCGTCTTGCCCGGACGGGCAGTCGGAAGACCGGAGGCGCAGGAGCCCCGGGGGTGACCTCGGGAGGATGGCGCGGAAGGCGAAGGAGCGTCGGTCGCGACGGGAGCGATCCCGGAGCGGCGGCCCTGCGGAGGGAGCGATCCCACCGCGGTGGCGGCGCCGGGGGAGCGATCCCCGGGCGCGAGACCGGTGACGGGAGAGATCCCGGGGCCGGGCGGCGTCCTGGGTCGTCGGCGGAGGCGTGGGGGTGACCCTGCAGCCCCGCGAGGCGATCGGTGTCGGCGGTTCGTCCGGGCGCTTCCGTGCCCGGGGCACGCCGTGGTGCACGCGGGGACGCGGCCATCGCGCGACCCGGGACGCAGGCGGCGGCGAGAGCGCGGCCGCCAGAGCGCGGCGCGTCCGGACGTGCGGCCGGGATCAGCCCGCGGCGACCTCCGCGACCGCTCGACCGATGCGCGCCGCGGCCTCCGCAAGCTCCGCGGGTCCGTTGCGGCTGAACGCCAGGCGCACGGCTCCATCCCCGGCATCCGTCCCCCCGGCGAAGCGCGCGCCGGGGATCCACGTGACGCCGTGGCGCTGCGCGACCGGTAGCGCCGCGACCGGGTCCACGCCCGCCGGCAGCCGCAGCCAGAGGAAGTAGCCGCCGTCGGGGTGATGGAAGGTGGCGCCCGGGACCGCGGCCCGGAGAGCCGCGACGAGCGCTTCGCGCCGCTCCGTGAGGCCGGCCCGGATGCGTGCGAGGTTCGCGGCGTACGCGCCCGACGTGCCGAGCTCGGCGACCGCGAGGGCGAGGAGCGGCTGGAGGCCGCCGCCGGAATCGAGCAGGCCGCTGCCCGCGAGACGGGCGATCGTCGCGCCGTCGCCGGTCATCCAGCCCACGCGCACCGCCGGCGCGAGCGTCTTGGAGACCGAGCCGAGGCGCAGGACGCTGCCGGGCTCGGCGAGCGCCCAGATCGAGGGCGGCGGGGGGCCGTCGAGGGTGAGCTCCCGGTAGACATCGTCCTCCAGGATCGTCACGCCGGTCTCCGCCGCGAGCGCGGCGAGCGCGGCCCGCCGCTCGCGCGGGAGCGTGACGCCGGTCGGGTTCGCACAGACCGGCACCAGGTAGAGGAAGCGCGCCCGGCCTCCCGTCGCGCCGATCCGGCGGATCGCGTAGGCGGCCGCGTCCGGGAGGATGCCGGCCGCGTCCGTCGGGACCGGGACGATGCGGACCGGGTGGTCGGCCGCGATGCGCAGGGCGAGGTGGTAGGTCGGCGCGGGGACGAGGACCGCGTCGCCCGGCGCGGCGAGCATGCCGAAGGCGAGCTCGATCCCCGTGGAGGCACCGGGCAGCACGAGCAGCTCGTCGTCCGCGGGGGCGCGCGCGTCGAGCGTGGCGAGGTGGCCGCGCAGCCAGGCGCGGAAGGGCGGCGGGCCGAGGTGCGCGCCGTAGCCGAGCGCGTCGGGCCCGTGCCGGGCGAGCGCGGCGGCGAGCGCGGGCGCGAGGAGGGACGCATCGAGGAGCGCAGGGTCGGGGTGGCCCCAGGCGAGGTCGATGACACCGGGGGCGGGACGGTACTGGCCGAGC
>JBJTJV010000155.1:0-3771 GCA_046352645.1 Chloroflexota bacterium
CGCGATCGACCGCGTCTTCGCGGTCCGCGGCCGCGGGACCGTCGTCACCGGCTCGCTCCGCGGGGGCACGCTCGGCGCGGGCGCCACCCTCCGCGTCGTGCCCGGCGACGTGCCGCTCCGCGTGCGCGAGGTCCAGGTGCACGGCGCCGCGGTGGCCGCCGCGGCGCCCGGCCGGACCGCGCTGAACGTCGCAGGCCCCGCTGCGGACCTGCTCGCGCGCGGCGCCGTGTGCACGACCGACCCGGCCGTCGTCGGCACGGACCGCGTCCTCGTGGCGCTCGCGCCGAGCGTGCCCCCGCGGAGCGAGCCGGTGACGACGGTCCCGCGGCCGCGGACCGCGAAGACGCGGTCGATCGCGAGCCGGAGGCCGCCCATGCGTCCGGCGGTGGCAGGGCGCGCGGCGACCCGGTCCGCGAGGGCCGCGAGCGCATCGCCGAGGGCGTCCATCCCGGCGCCGGTCCGGGCCGAGACCGCGACGAGCGGGGCACCGGCGAGCGCGGTCGGGGCGAGGAGCGCGGCGACCTCCGTCATCACCGCCGCGATGCGGTCCGGGTGGGCCGCGTCGGCCTTCGTGATCGCGACGCAGCCGTCGGCGATGCCGAGGCCGTGCAGGAGCGCAAGGTGCTCGCGCGTCTGCGCTCGGGGACCGTCGTCCGCGGCGACGACGAGGAGCGCGGCGTCGATCTCGCCCGCACCGACGAGCATGTTCCCGACCAGCCGGTCGTGGCCCGGCACATCGACGAAGTCGAGGGTCCGCCCGTCCGGCAGGACCCGGTGGGCGTACCCGACGTCGATCGTCATCCCGCGGCGGCGCTCCTCGGGGAGCCGGTCCGCATCGATGCCCGTGAGCGCCGCGAGGAGCGTCGTCTTCCCGTGGTCGATATGCCCGGCGGTCCCGATGACGACGCTCACCGCCGCGCTGCGGCCCGGAGCGCGGCGAGGAGCCGCGCGTCGTCCGCGGGGTCGATCGCCCGGAGGTCGGCGAGGAGCGCCCCGTCCTCGACCCGCGCCACGACCGCGGGCTCGCCGGCGCGGAGCCGCGCGGCGAGCGCGGTCATCCCGGGACCCGCGAGCGCGACCGCGGCGGAGGGGAGTGTCTCGCCGGGAAGGGAGCCGCCGCCCACGGTCGCCCGGGTCTCCCGGACGCTCGCCGCGATCCCGTCGGCGACGAGCGCTGCGGCGAGGGTCGTGGCCCGGGCGGCGAGGGCGTCCCGAGGGGCCGCGATCGCCCGCCAGACGGGGATCTCGGCGACTCCCCGGCCGGCGCGCCAGAGCCCGAGCGTGGCCGCGAGCGCGGCGAGCGTCACCTTGTCCGGGCGGACGGCGCGCGCGAGCGGATCGCGGCGGAGCCGCGCGATGAGGTCGGCACGGCCCGCGATCGGGCCCGCCTGCGGCCCCCCGACGAGCTTGTCGCCGCTGAACGTCACGAGGTCCGCCCCGGCGGCGAGCCGCTCCCGCGGGGTCGGCTCGTGGGCCAGCCCGAAGCCGGCCGTATCGATGAAGGCGCCGCTCCCGACGTCGTCGATGACGATCGCGCCGTGCGCATGGGCGAGCGCGGCGAGCTCCGCGGGGTCGGGCGTCTCCGTGAAGCCGGACTGGCGGAAGTTCGACGGGTGGACGCGGAGGACCACGTGCGCCCGCCCGGCGGCGAGCGGCTCGGCGAAGTCGGCCGCCCGGGTCCGGTTCGTCGTGCCGACCTCCACGAGGCGCGCCCCGGCACGCCGGATGATCTCCGGGATCCGGACGCCGCCGCCGATCTCCACGAGCTCACCGCGGGAGACCGCGACGCCGCGCCGGCCGGCGAGCCCGACCGCGAGCGCGAGCGCGGCGGCGTTGTTCACGGTGATCAGCGCGTCCTCCGCGCCGGTCAGCGCGACGAGGTGCTCCTCGGCGATCCGCGAGCGCGGCCCACGCCGCCCGCTCTCCCGGTCGAGCTCGAGGAGGACGGGGGAGGCGGCGGTCCGCGCGGCGGCCTCGATCGCGGCCGGCGGCCACGCGGCCCGCCCCAGGTTCGTGTGGAGGAGGACGCCGGTCGCGTTGAGGACCGGGACGAGCCCGCTGCGGCCCGGATCGGCCCAGTGGGCAAGGCGCTCGGCAAGGGCGACGGCGAGCCCCGCGACGTCCCGCGCAGGTGCGCCACCCGCGATCGCACGCCGCTCCTCGGCGACGAGCTCCCGGGCGGCATCGGCGAGGGCGGCGGGGTCCGTGCCGGCCGGGATGCGGGGACGGGTCGCCGCGAGGAGCCGCTCGATCGAGGGGGGCCGGGCAGCGCTCACGACCGTGGGTCCCCGGTCGCGCCGATCCGCTCACGGTGGAGGAGCGCGGCCCCGACGCTCCCGGCGTCGCGGCCGAGCGCAGCCCGTCGGAGGCGCGGTGGATGCGGGCGGCCCGCGAGCCCGGCGCGCAAGGCGGCCCGGAGCGCGCCCCGCCACGGGTCGCCCGCGCCCGCGAGCCCGCCACCGAGGACGACGAGCGCCGGATCGAGCAGTCGGACGAGCGTCGCGAGCGCGGCGCCGGTCGCGGCACCCGCCGACGTGACGACCGCGTGCGCCATCGGGTCGCCGGCTCGGGCCGCGGCGACGACCGCCCGGGCGCTCCCCGGGTCGGACCCGCGGAGCACCGCGTCCCGGCGCCGGATCCCCTCCCCGGATGCGAACGGCTCGAGCCGCGCGCCGGGCTCGCCCGCGAGGGGGAGCTCCCCGAGGGCGATCGCCTCCCCCCGTGCGCCGGCCCACGGGCTACCACCGAGGACGAGGGTGGACGAGATCCCTGTCCCGAGGCTGACGTAGAGGAACGACCCGACCCCGCGCCCCGCGCCGAGCCGCGCCTCGGCGAGCGCCGCGCAGCGGACGTCCGAGCCGACCGACACGGGTCCGAGGTCGGCGAGGAGCGCGGTCGGCTGGGTCCGCCACGCGAGGACCTCGTGGCTCGTCAGCCGGCCGTCCGGCGTCACGTACTCCGGGAAGCCCGCCCCGATCCCCTCGACGACGAGGCCGAGCGCGGCGGCGCGCGCGAGGAGCGCCTCGGCGACCGCCCGGGTCACCCGGAGCCCCGGGTCCCCGCGGGCGCCGACGAGCGCGGAGCGGCGGACGCGCGCGACGACCCGTCCGTCCGTGTCGACGAGGGCACCCGCGACCTTCGTCCCGCCGACGTCGATCCCCGCGGTGACCGTCCGGTCGGGGGCGGCGGGGCGGCTCATCGCGGCGGCTCGCCGCCCGCCGCGGGCAGATAGCCCGGTGCGGCCCCCAGGAGGAGCCGGGCATCACCCCGCCCGTCGCCATGGAGGTGGACGGGGAAGCCCGCCGGGACGACGAGCGTGTCGCCGGGACCGACGCGGATCCGCTCGCCGGCGGGCTCGGGGAGCTCCGCCTCCACGCTCCCGGAGAGGCCGTGGAGGAGGAGGTCGCCACCGTAGCGGCGCAGCTCGGAGCGACCGTGGGCGGGGAGCTCGGCGATCGCAGCGCTCAGCTCGGGGGTGGAGACGAGGAGGCCGACGAGCAGGTCGCCCTCCAGGCGGCAGGTCCGGTCGGCATCCCGCAGGACGCGGAAGGAGGCGGCCGCCGCGATCGCCGGCGCGTCCATGGGGAGCCGGCCGAGCAGGGCGTCGTCCGCGGTCCGCGCATCCGCGAGGTCGAGGTACGGCTGGCGGAGCGCGTAGGCGGTCGATGCGCCGGCGGCCGGGGTCGGCGCCATCAGCTCGAGGACGCGGAGCGGCGCGCTCCCCCACGCGCGGCCGTGGTGCCAGGTGTCACGGCGGAAGAACGCGGCCTC
>JBJTJV010000156.1:0-2066 GCA_046352645.1 Chloroflexota bacterium
CCACGTGGCCCGCCGTGAGCGCGGTGCCGAGCGTGCCCACGACGTTGTCGAAGCCCGCCTGGTGGGCCATGAGGGCGTCCGTGTTGCCCTCCACGAGGACGGCCCGGCCGGTCCGCCGGATGCCCGCCTTCGCCCGGTCGATGAGGAAGAGCGTGCGGCTCTTGTCGAAGAGGAGCGTGGCGGGCGAGTTCAGGTACTTGCCGCCCTGCGTCGCCGGGTCGTGCTTCCCGACGACGCGGCCGCCGAGGCCGGTGGCGTTCCCCGACGCATCGCGGATGGGGAAGATGACGCGGTCACGGAAACGATCGTAGACGCCGTTGCCGCGCTGGCGGCGGACGACGAGCCCCGCGGCGTCGAGGTCCGCCTCCGAGAAGCCGCGACGCGCGGCGAGCGCCTTCGTCAGCGCGTCCCAGCTCCCGGGCGCGTAGCCGATCTGGAAGGTGGCGATCGTCGCGTCCGTGAAGCCGCGCCCGTGCAGGTAGGCGAGGGCGGCCGTGCCCGCGCGATGCGTGGTCAGGACGAGGTGGTAGAACGCGATCGCTGCCTCCAGCACATCCCGCAGGCGCTTGCGCTCGGCGTCCTCGCGCGACGTTCGCTCGGACAGCTCCACGCCCGCGCGCGCGGCGAGCTGGCGGAGCGCGGTCGGGAAGTCGCAGCCGTCGCGCTCCATGACGAAGCCGAAGAGGTCGCCGCCCCGGCCACAGCCGAAGCACTTCCAGCTCTCGCGCGCAGGCGTGACCGTGAAGCTCGGCGTCTTCTCCCCGTGGAACGGACAGAGGCCCTTCCACGCGGTCCCTGCCCTGCGCAGCTGGACCGTCTCGCCGATGACATCGACGAGGTTCAGCTTGCCCTTGATCTCGGCAGCGGCGCCGATCGCCATCCGACCTCCACGCGGCCGCGCGACGGACGGGACGGTGTCCGCGCAGCGGGGGAAACAGGAACGGGGCTGTCAAGTCTTGACACACCCGTGCGTGCCACGATACACCCCTTGACAAGGGCTTGACACGCGTGGGTCAGGGGGTTGACAGGGACGGGCGCGCCGGGCGCGTGCAACGATCCGGGCGACCGGATCCGGACCAGGGGGGCCGCAGCATGCGACGCCATCACCTCTCGGCGATCGTTCTCGCGATCGCGATCGCCCTCGGCCTGGCGCCGTGGGCCACGCCCGCACCCGCGCGCGCGGCCGCGCCGTGCCGGGTCACGAACTCCGCCACGAACCCGCCCGCGCGGTTCTCGTCGATCGGGGCTGCGCTCGTCGCGGCCGAGGACCCGGCCGATCCCCAGGCGCCAGTCACGCTCTCGTTCACCGGCCGCTGCGCCGAGACCGTCCTCATCGGCCGGACCGGCCCGACCACGATCGTCGGCCGCAGGACCCGCGCCACGGGGACGCCGACGCTCGACGCGACCGGCACGGGGACCGCGGCCGTCGTCATCTGGTCCGACCCGGTGACGCTCCGCGGCTTCACCATCACGGGAGGGACCGGCGTGCCCGGGCTCGACCCGTCCGAACCCGCGTCCGGGGGCGGCCTCTGGATCGACAGCTCGTCGGTCACCCTCGTGGACATGCGGGTCACCCGCAACGAGGCGCGCGGTGAGGGCGGGGCCGGCGGCGGCATCGAGATCACCGCCGCGCTCGGTCCATTCCCGGGCGGGAGCGGCGCTGGGTCCCGGCTCGTGCTCGCCGGTCGGACGGTCATCGGGGACAACAGCGCGACGTACGCGGGGGGCGGCATCCGCGTGGGCCCCGGGGTGACCGTCCGGATCACGGGCGACGCGCGCATCGCGAAGAACCATGCCGATGCCTACGGCGGCGGGATCGCGGTCGACGGGGCGGACGGGAAGGAGACGACGCTCCTCCTGCGCGACCGCGCCATCGTGACCGGCAACGACGCCGGGCTCGGCGGAGGCGGGATCCGCACGGAAGGCTCCGTGACCACGCGGGTCACCGCGGCCGCGTCGATCCAGGGGAACAGCTCGACGTTCGGCGGCGGCATCCTCGTGGGGAGCGACGGCGCGCTCGAGCTCGCGGGCAGCGTGTCCGGCAACTCCGCCTCGGACACCGGCGG
>JBJTJV010000157.1:0-13644 GCA_046352645.1 Chloroflexota bacterium
CAGCCGGAAGAGCCGCCCGCCGAGGCTGTCCCAGCCGATCAGCTCGCCGACGTCGCGGTAGGTCGTCACCCAGGGCGTGCCGTCGTCGTCGAAGGCGATGCACTGCGTCGCGCCGAGCCCGGTGATCGTGCGCAGATGCGCACCGTCCGGCGTGAAGACCTGGATGCGGTGGTTGTGGCGGTCCGCCACGTGGACGTTCCCGTCCGGGCCGACGCACACCGAGTGCGGCGTGTCGAAGCGGCCGGGCTCCGTCCCCGGTCCGCCCCACTCCCCGAGGTAGCGGCCGTCCGCGGTGAAGCGCACGATCCGCCGGTTCCCGTACCCGTCGGAGACGTAGACGCTGCCGTCGTGGCCGAAGGCGACATCCGTGGGCATGTCGAAGCGGTCCGGGGCGCAGCCCGCCACGTCCGCCGTGCCGAGCTCCAGGAGGAGGCCGCCGGAGCGGTCGTAGCGGTAGACCTGCTGGCGCTCGCAGTCGGTGACCCAGAGCGTGCCCGCCGCGTCGATGCGCAGGCCGTGGGCGATCCGCAGGCGGTCGCGGCCCCAGGAGCGGACGTAGCGCCCTTCCGCGTCCAGCACGACGATCGGGTCGCCCGCCGGGCCGCGGTGCGCCACGTAGACGAGCCCGTGCGCGTCCGTGACCACGGCCGAGACGCGGCCGAACCACCAGCCCTCCGGCAGCCCGTCCGCGCCGAAGCGCGAATCGGCCCGGACGCGGAGCGCCGACCCCTCGTGCGGGTTCCAGGCCGCGGACCGGGTCCGCTCCGCCTCGTCCATCGTCACGCCCCGTACCTCCCTCGCGACCCCCGGGCCGCGGCCGGCCGGGCACCGGTCCGTCCGCCCGGCCGCCTTGATGCCGCGCGCGCGGGCGGCCGGTGCGTCCGTCCTGCGGGCGGTGTGCCGCGGCGCTGCCATGCGGCCCGGCCGGGGCGCGCCGCTCAGCCGGTCGCGCTCCGCGGCGCGGGCGTCGGCGCTCCGAGCGGGTGCCAGGCGATGACCGCCGCCATCGCCGCGCGCAGCTCGCCCGTGCCGAAGATGCCGGTCAGCTTGGCGCGCACGATCCCCGTCCGGACCACCACGAAGACCCAGGGCGGCTCGGCGAGGCCCCAGGCCACGGACCAGGGCGCGAGCGCGGCCGGTCCATCCGGCGGCTCGAGCGTGAGCATCCCCATGGCGAAGCGGGTCAGCCACGGTTCCGCGTGGACGATCGAGAGCCCGGGATACTCGATGAAGATGTCGTGGATGATCCCGAGCGCGCCGCCGCAGGCCTCGTTGGGCCGGAACAGGTAGGAATCGAGGACGAGGACGAACGGCTGGCCGTCGCGCACGAGGTCCGCGACGCTCTTCCAGTAGAAGGCGGCGACCTGGTCCGGGTCGGACGAGAGCGCGTCCGTGAGGTTGAGCACGTCCGTCAGCGTCGGCGTGTCCGTGGCGGGTGCCGGGCAGAAGAGCGCGGGCGTGCCGTCGTCCGGGCGGACCACGATCGTGCCGGCGCCGGTCCGCGTCCCGTCCGGTCCGTCCGCGCGCACCTCCACGCCCCACGTCCCCGTCGCCGCGAGCGGCACGTCCGCCACCCAGAGGTCGCGGCCGGTGACCGCCCAGCGGCCCAGCTCTGCGCGGACCGCGGCGCCGCGCGTGCCGTCCGGCGCGACCGGCGTCACCGCGACCGCGTACGCGGGGTCGGCGATCGGCGTGCCGTCCGGCGTGAAGAGCTGGAGGATGAGCGCGTTCTCGCCGACCCAGTGCTGCGTGGAGATGGGCAGGACGCCGAGCGCATCCTCCGCCGCGGCCGCGCGGGCAGCCGGCAGGACCATGCTCGCCACGAGAACGAGCGCGAGGAGCGATCCGCCCCGTCCGCGCCGGCTCGCCGATCCCGTGGGCACCGCCGTGCTCACCCCGCGTGGCCCGGCGCGTGCGAGCCCGTCGGCGCCATCGGCCCGCTCTCGCGCACCTCCGCGTCGACCTCCACGACCGCACCGCTCGCAAAGGTGAGCGTGAGCGGGATCGTCGTCCCCGCGACGAGCGGCCCCGTTAGGCCCATGAGCATGACGTGGTAGCCGCCGGGCTCCAGGACGGCCATCCCACCCGCGGGCACGGGGACCGCGTCCACCGCGACCATGCCCATCATCCCCGCGGCATCCGTGGTCGTCTCGTGGAGCTCGGCGTGCATCGCCGCGGGCGTCGCGACGCCGACGAGCGCGTCGTCCGCGGACCCGCCGTTGCGGACGACGAGGTAGGCCGCGCCCGCGCGGTCCATCATCGCCGAGGCGCGCGCCCACGCGCCCTCCACGTGGAGCTCGGCTGCGGCCGGCGGCGCCACCTCCGCGAGGTCCGCGACGATCGCCGCGGGCGGCGTGCCGAAGACCCAGGTGCGGCGCAGGTTCCCGTCCGCGTCGATCAGGTGCTGCTCGGCCGTGTGGGCGATCGTGTAGCCCTCGGTGGACGTGGTGTCCACCCGGGCGTAGCGGACCCCGTAGCGATCTGCCGCGGCGCGGATCGCGAGCGGCGTGCCGGTGACGGCGGTGAACGCCTCGGGGAGCGTCGCGGTCCACTCCGAGATGAACCTCGGGGTGTCGCGCTCGGGGTCGAGCGTGATGAAGACGACGTGCACGTCCGGCCGCGCCGCGATCACGCCGAAGAGCTCGCCGAGCGTCGCCGGGCAGACGTCCGGGCAGTGCGTGTAGCCGAAGAAGAGGATCGCCGGTGCCCCGCGCAGGCCCGCGATCGAGAAGGGCGTCCCGTCGTCCGCCATCAGCCCCTCGATCTCCGGCGCGGGGGCGAGCGTGGCGGGGGCGATCGGCGTCGGGCCCGGGCGCGCTCCCGGGGAGGCCGCGGGATCGGTGGCGCCGACCGCGGCCGCGAGCAGGAGGAGGAGCGCGCCCGCGAGGGCTGCGGCGCGGGCGGCGCGGGCGCGGCGGCGAACGGTCATCGGTCCCATCCATGCTGCCTCGCCGGGCCGCGCGGGCGCGCGACGGGATCACGGGACGTTGAGGCGTCGGACGGGAGTGTCGCGCGGGCGCCGGGGTCACCGCAGGGCCGGACGGCCCGCCACGGGATGGGCCATCGGTCGGGACGTGGCAGCTCCCGGGTGCGCCCCGGGGCCCGTCACGCCCCCGCGCGGTACCCTGTGCGCAGATGCCGCATACCCCCCTCCCCGCGCCGCCGCGCATCGACGTGCAGGCGGGCGCGATCCGTCTCTCCGCCATCCGCCGCGACCCGCCGCCGGGCGTCCCGGTGCGTCCGGTGCCGTTCCTGCTGCTCCACGGCCTCGCGTCCAACGCGCGCCTCTGGGACGGCGTCGGGGCGGCGCTCGCCGCCGCGGGCTACCCGTCCGTCGCGCTCGACCAGCGCGGGCACGGCCGCTCGGACAAGCCCGGCGGGGGCTATGACTACGCCACGGTCTGCGCGGACGCGGCCGCCGCGATCGACGCGCTCGGCCTGGACCGCCCCATCGTCGTCGGCCAGTCGTGGGGCGGGAACGTCGTCGTGGAGCTCGCGGCACGCCACCCCGACCGTGTCCGCGGCGTCGTCGCGGTGGACGGCGGCATGATCGCCCTCGACGGCCACTTCCCCACCTGGGAGGCATGCCGGGACGCGCTCGCGCCGCCGCGCCTTGCGGGCACGCCGCAGGCCCGCATGGAGGCGTGGATCCGTGACGCGCACCCGGACTGGCCGGAGGCGGGGATCACCGGCACGCTGGAGAACTTCCGCCACCTGCCGGACGGGACGATCGCCCCGTGGCTCGCCTACGACGACCACCTCGCCATCCTCCGCGAGATCTGGGAGAACCCGCCGCAGCCCCTCTACCCCGGGCTGCGCGTGCCGGTCCTCTTCCTGCCCGCGGAGCGCCCCGGCGACGGCTCACCGCTCGCCGCGATCCGGCGCGGCGCCACGGATGACGCGGCCCTGCGCATCCCCGTCTGCCGCGTCCGCTGGTTCCACGACGCCGACCACGACGTCCACGCGCAGCTCCCGGACGAAGTGGCGGGTGTGATGATCGACGCCGTGCGGGACGGCTTCTTCCCCGCATGAGCGCCGTTCCGGCCGCGGCCGCCCCCCGCATCCTCGCCCTCATGGGCTCCGGTGAGACCGCGCCGACCATGGCGAAGGTCCACCGCCATCTCGCCGGCCGTGCCGGGCCGTCGCCCATCCCCGCCGTGCTCCTCGACACGCCCTATGGCTTCCAGGAGAACGCGGACGAGATCACCGCGAAGGCGCTCGACTACTTCCGCGAGAACGTCGGGATGCCCATCACGGTCGCCTCGTTCCGCGGCGCGGAGACGGATCCGCTCGCCCGGGCCGCCGCGCTCGCGCGCCTCCAGGACGCGCGTTACCTGTTCGCCGGCCCGGGCAGCCCCTCGTACGCGCTCGCCGCGTGGCGGGATAGCGGCCTCGGCGCGGTCCTCCTCCACAAGCTCAGCCACGGCGGCATCGTCGTCTTCGCGTCCGCCGCGTCGCTCACGCTCGGGGCGGCGACCGTCCCGGTCTACGAGATCTACAAGGTCGGCGAGGCGCCCCGCTGGCTGCCCGGCCTCGACGTCCTCGGCCGGATCGGGCTCGACGTCGCGGTGATCCCGCACTACGACAACGCGGAAGGCGGCTCCCACGACACGCGCTTCTGCTACCTCGGTGAGCGCAGGCTCGCGCAGCTCGAGGCGGAGATGCCGCCCGGCCGTTTCGTGCTGGGCATCGACTCGCACACCGCGCTCCTCCTGGACCTCGACGCGGGCTCCGCGTCCGTGCAGGGCCTCGGCGGCGTGACCGTGCGCGCGGCGGGCCGGAGCGAGCGCTTCCCGACGGGCACCACGCTCCCGATCGCGGACCTCGCGACCGTGGCCGCGCGCCTCCGGGCGGGCGGGACCCCGGCGGGTGGCACGACCGCGCCCGCGGCGGTCGGCACGGCCGCGTCCCCCGGCGCGGAGCCGGCCGCGACAGCCGCGGGTTCGCTCCCCGCGGAGGTGGACGCGTGCGAGGCGGCCTTCGACGCGGCCGTCGCGGCGCGCGACATCCCGGCCGCCATCCGTGCCGTCCTCGACCTCGACACGCTCCTCGGCGCCTGGTCCCGCGACAGCGCGGGGACGGACGCCTGGACGCAGGGGCACGCCACCTTCCAGGCGCTCATCGTCCGGCTCGGCAGCCTCGCCCCCGCGGACGCCTCCGCGGACGCCGCGGTCCCCGACGCGGTGATCGCGCTCCTCGTGGAGCTGCGCACGGCGGCGCGCGCGGCGAAGGACTGGAAGCTCGGGGACCGGATCCGCGACGCGCTCACCGCGGCGGCCGTGGAGATCCACGACACGCCCGAGGGCACCACCTGGGAGCGCCGCCCGGGCTGACCCCCGGCCGCGATCCGTCCGTGCGCGCCGCGCGCGTCCGGCGCGGCCCCGGCTAGTGGTTGTCGAGCGGGAGCTGCCCCTCGCCGTGGGCGACCCCGCGGAAGCGGAGCGCCGGGCGGAGCGTGGCGCCTTCCGCGAGCTGGGTCACCATCCCGCGCTGGATCTCCTGCCAGGGCGTCTGGCTCGCGGGCACGTAGGGCAGCCCGCCCGCGGCGATCTGCGCCACGACCTCCGCGCGCCGGCGCGCCAGCTCCGCATCGTCCAGGAGCAGGTCCGCCGTCCGCTTCCGCAGGTCGATGCGGACCCGGTCGCCCGTCCGCAGGAGCGCGAGGCCGCCGCCGGTCGCCGCCTCGGGCGAGGCGTTGAGGATGGAGGGCGAGCCGGACGTCCCGGACTGGCGCCCGTCGCCGATGCACGGCAGCTCGTTCACGCCCGAGACGATGAGCGCGTCCGGCGGCTGCATGTTCACGACCTCGGCCGCGCCCGGGTAGCCGACGGGGCCCGCGCCCCGGATCACGAGGATCGTGCGCGCATCGATGCCGAGCTCCGGGTCGTTGATCCGGGCGTGGTAGTCATCGCGCCCGTCGAAGACCGCGACCTTCCCCTCGAACGCGTCCGGGTCCGCGGGGTCGGAGAGGTAGCGGGCGCGGAAGCTCTCGGAGATCACGCTCGTCTTCATGATCGCGGAATCGAACAGGTTCCCCGCCAGGTTGAGGAAGCCCGCGTTCGGGAGCATCGGCGCGTCGTACTCGCGGATCACATCGCGGTCCGGGCTGCGCCAGCCCGTGCAGTTCTCCGCGAGCGTCTTCCCGTTCACGGTCAGCGCATCGGGATGCGGCAGCTTCCCCGCCGCGATCAGCTCCGCGATGACCGCCCGGACACCGCCGGCGCGGTAGTAGTCCTCGCCGAGGAAGCGGCCCGCGGGCTGCAGGTCCACGAGGAGCGGGATCGCGTGGCCCAGGTGCTCCCAGTCGGCGTTCGTGAGCTCCACGCCGAGGTGCGCGGCGATCGCGTTGTAGTGGATCGGCGCGTTCGTGGAGCCGCCGATCGCGGAGCAGACGACGATCGCGTTCTCGAACGCCTCCCGGGTCATGACCTGCGACGGCCGGAGGTCCTCGTGGACCATCTCCACGATCCGCCTGCCCGTCAGGTACGCGGATGCGCCGCGCTCCTTGTGCACGGCGGGGATGACGGCGCTTCCCGGGAGCATCATCCCGATCGCCTCGGCGAGCGAGTTCATCGTGGTCGCGGTGCCCATCGTGTTGCAGAAGCCCGGCGAGGGCGCCGCCGACGCGACGAGGTCGATGTACTCGTCCCAGTCGATCTTCCCGGCCGCCTTCAGCTTCTTCGCGTGCCACTTGATCGTGCCCGCCCCGGTCCGCTCGCCCCGGAACCAGCCGTTGAGCATGGGCCCGGCGGAGAGCGCGATGGCGGGGATGTCCACGGTCGCCGCGGCCATCAGCTGCGCCGGGGTCGTCTTGTCGCAGCCGGTCGTGAGCACGACGCCGTCGAGCGGGTAGCCGTGGAGGACCTCCACGAGCGAGAGGTAGGCGAGGTTGCGGTCGATCATCGCGGTCGGCCGCTTGCCCGTCTCCTGGATGGGGTGCGTCGGGAACTCGAAGGCGATGCCGCCCGCCTCGCGGATCCCCTCGCGCACGCGCTTCGCGTTCTCGAGGTGCGAGCGGTTGCAGGGCGAGAGGTCCGACCCCGACTGGGCGATGCCGATGATCGGCCTGCCCGACTGGAGCTCCTCGCGCGTCAGGCCCCAGTTGAGGTAGCGCTCGATGTAGAGCGCGGTCATGTCCGGGTCGTCGGGGTTGGACCACCAGCGCTGGGATCGCAGGAGGCGCCGGGACTCGTCGTTCGCCATGGGATCGTCTCCTCCTGCCGCAGCCCGGCCGGGCTGCGCCGGCCGCCGGGGTGGAGGCTAGCGCAGCGGCCCGCGCGCCGTCGGGCGATCCGCGGCACCCCCCATCGGTACCATGGTGGTCGGTGTCGCGGGGCGGTATCCTCCGGGCCGCTCTGGCGTGATCGTCCGCCGGCCCGGGGAGGAACCGCCGTGGCCGTCCAGCACGCCGGTCCGGGTGACCGCCCGTCACCCTCGCGCGACCGGTCGGCCCGGTGGCCCGACTCCCCCGAACCCCACCCACCGAAGGAGCCACCGATGTCCCGACTCACCCTCTCCCGCCGCCGGGCGACGACCGCCGCGGCCCTCCTCCTCGCCGCCGTGGCGGCGCTTCCCGGGACGCCCGCGCTCGCGGGGACGGAACCATCGGAGAACGCCTGGGTGGTGGTCCGCAAGCCGCTCCTCGCGGCCTACGAGCCCGCCGCCCGCGACCGCTGGAACAGCGCCGGGGGCGCGATCGCCGTCGTCCGCGTGGATACCGGCCAGTGGGACGTCACGATCCCCGGCCAGTCCGCCCTCGCGACGGACAACGGCGGCCATGTCCAGGTCACCGCGCTCGGCGACAGCCCGGCGATCTGCTCCGCCGACTACTGGGTCGGCCTGGGCACGGCGATCGTCGTCCGCGTCCGCTGCGAGGGGGTCGGAGGCGGCGCGAAGGACAGCAAGTTCTCGCTCGGCTGGGTCCACGAGGGGTACGACGCGGGCACCAACCCGACCTTCGGCTACGTCTACCTGGACAATCCGAACCTGAACAGCGGGACGCCCCGGACCGACTACCAGCAGGACGTCGCCGGTGGGACGATCACCTTCACGAGCTCGGCGATGGGTGCCCACCAGATGCGCTTCCCGAACGTCGAGGAGCTCACGTACGCGACGCTCACGCCGTACGGATCGCCGCTCCGCTGCCGGATCGTCAGCTGGTACCCGGACGGGTCGGATGTCGTCGTCGCGACGTCCTGCGGCGGGTCCGTCCCGACCGACAAGTCCTACCTCCTCTACGCGTCGCGCAACGAGGGCCCGCTCGGCTTCGGCCCTGACGGCGCGACCGCCTGGGCGAACCAGCCCCGCGCCACGCGGCCGTACCGGCCCTCGGCCTCCTACCGCTACTCGTCCCGCCGGGGCAGCCCCGTCATCTCCCGGACCTCGACCGGCGTCTACACCGTCCGCTTCCCCAACCAGCTCCCCGGTGGCGCCGCCTTCGTCAGCGCGTACGGGTCCTCGGACCGGACCTGTCAGGCCGGGTCGATCGCCCGACGGGGCGCCTCGGCCTCGGTCGTCGTCCGCTGCTTCGATCCGGCGGGTGCGCTCGCGAACGCGCAGTTCACGATCGGCTGGGTCCGCTGACCCGACCCGCTCCCCGGCGCGGCGGCCCGGCGCTCAGGCGCCCGGGTCGCCGAGTTCCGGCTGCCCGTCCACGATGACGTAGGCGACGACCGCCGCCGCGACGAGGAACGGGATCACCTCCACGGAGGTGAAGAAGGCCGCGAAGACGATGACGAAGAGCGGCATCCGGAAGATCGCGACGCCCGCGCCGACCATCCCGACCCCGACCGCGAGGACGAGCGGGAGCCCCGGCACGATGAGCGTGGCGAGGACGCCGATCGCGCCGCCGAGGAACATCACCGGGAAGATCCGGCCACCGGACGAGAGGCTAGCGCAGCGCGCGCCCGCCCCTACGCGGGGGGCAGCGCGGCATGCCCCGTCCGTACCATCGCCCGCGTGGCGCCCGTCTGCCATCCTTACGGGCGCCCGTGCGTTGTGTCGCGCACGCACCGATGGGAGATAGCGCCGTGGTCGTCCGTCCCGCACGCCGGTCGCGTGCCCTGCTCGCCGCACTCGTGGCCCTCGGGGTCGCGGGCATCGTCCCTGCCGCGCCCGTGGCTGCCGGCACCGCACCGTCCGCCTCCGCGTGGGTCGTCGTCCGGGATCCCGGCCGGACCACGCCGTACACGCCCCGGCGGGCCGACCGCTCCACGACCGGCGGGTCCGGCATCGTCGTCACCCGGGTCGCGCCCGGCTGGTGGATCGTGGACCTGCCCGGGCTCGACCCGCTGGAGGCGAACTACGGGCACCCCCAGGTCAGCCCCATGGGGACCGCGCCCCGGACCTGCTGGGTGGAGGATTGGACCGGGACCGGATCGTGGATGCGCGTGGGCGTGCGCTGCGCCCTGCCGAGCGCGCCCGGTACGGGGGCCGACAGCCGCTTCGTCCTCACGTGGGTGCGGGACACGTACTCCCCGGTCCTCTTCCCCACCTTCGCCTACCTCTGGAACAGCGACGCGGGGAGCTCCGGCACGCCCTCGTCGCTCTACCAGCACAACGCTGCGGGCGGCCTGCTCGCGTCCGTGGTCCGGAGCGCGCCCGGCCGCTGGTTCTTCACCTTCCCGGGGATCGAGAACGCCCGCATCGTCACCGTCACCCCGTACGGCGATGCCGCGGACTGCAGCGTCGTCGGGTGGTCCCCCACGATCGGCGGCGACACCGAGGCAGAGGTCGCCTGCCGCGCCACGGACGGGAGCGGGGCCATCGACCGGCAGGCGAACGTGTTCGTGGGCGCGGCCGTCCCGACGACCGGCTTCGGGCGCCACGGCGTGACCCTGTGGGCCTCGGCACCGACGAGCTCGCGCTACGTCCCGGCCGCGGCGTACCGCTGGTCATCGAGCGGCAAGGCGCCGCGCATCGTGCGGAACGCCCGTGGCGCCTACACCGTCTACCTGCGCGGCCAGCGGCCGGGCGGCGCCGCGATCGTCACGCCGTACGGTGTCGCGGCGCGCCACTGCCAGGTGGGGGACATCCCGCGCACGTCCCCCGCCCGCGTCGTCGTCCGCTGCTTCCGCCAGAACGGCAGCCCGGCCGACGCGCCGTTCGTCCTCGCGTGGTCCGGGGCACGGATCGGCATCTCCTGACCTATGTCCGCTGCCCGACGGGCGCACCGCCCCGCGCCTGCCGTGGCACCCTGCGCAGGTGGGCCGCCGCCGGGCGGCCGGGGCGCAGGGAGCGGCGGATCATGACGACGGACGGGACGGAGGCGATCGCGGAGCGGGTCGCGTGGGCGGTCGATGGCCTGGAGCTCGAGATCCCCTCCTGGGGCTTCGCGAACACCGGGACGCGCTTCCGCGTCTTCCCCCAGGCCGGGACACCGCGGGACACCTGGGAGAAGATCGACGACGTCGCCACGATCGCGCGCTACACGGGGATCGCGAAGGCGGTCGCGCTCCACATCCCGTGGGACTCCGTCGCGGATGACGCGGAGCTCCGGCGCTACGCCGCCGCCCGTGGGCTGCGCGTCGGCGCCGTGAACAGCAACACCTTCCAGGACGCGGACTACCGCCTGGGCTCGCTCTGCCACCCGGACGCGCGGGTGCGCGCGAAGGCGGTGGACGCGACGCTCGCCGCCGCTGCCGTGGCGGGTGCGACCGGCTCCGCGTTCCTCAAGGTGTGGCTCGCGGACGGCACGAACTACCCCGGCCAGGACGACCTCCGTGCCCGTCGCCGCCGGCTCGTGGATTCGCTTCGGGCGGTCGCGTCCGGGCTCCCCGCGGGCGTGGGGCTCCTCCTGGAGTACAAGTTCTACGAGCCCGCCTTCTACAGCACGGACGTGGCGGACTGGGGCCAGGCGCTCTCGGTCTGCCGCCTCGTCGGCGACCGGGCCGTCGTCTGCGTGGACACCGGCCACCACGCGCCCGGCGTGAACATCGAGCAGATCGTCGCGGCGCTCCTCGCGGAGGGCCGGCTCGGCGGCTTCGACCTCAACGACCGCAAGTACGGCGACGACGACCTCATGGTCGGCAGCATCGACCCGTACCAGCTCTTCCGGGTCGTCCACGAGCTCGTCAACGCGATGCGGGACGACGACGATCCGGTCGCCCAGGCGACGGCCCGCCGCACGGTCTACATGCTCGACCAGTGCCACAACATCGAGGCGCGCGTGCCCGCGGTGATCCGCTCGGTGATGACGCTCCAGGAGACGTTCGCGAAGGCGCTCTGCGTGGACCGGGACGCGCTCCTCGCGGCGCAGGCCGCGGGCGACGTGGTGGAGGCGAACCGCCTGCTCGCGGACGCGTACGCCACGGACGTGCGGCCGGCCCTCGCGATGCTCCGGACCGCGCGCGGCTTGCCCGCGGACCCGTACGTCGCCTACCGCGGCAGCGGCGACGACGAGCGACGTGCGGCCGCGCGCGTCGGGGGGACCGCCGCGAGCTGGTGACCCGGCCGGGGCCGCGCCGCGGCCCGCGCCGCGCTCTCCGTCAGCCGCCCGCCGCGGCGCCGTCGTTCTCCACCCGCCAGGCCGCGCGCGCGTGCGGCGGGACGTCCGCGGGCGTCGGCCGCACCGTGTGGCCCGCGCGCCGCCCCTGCGCGATCGCGACCTCGGTGAGCTTGCGCGTGGCCTCGTCGATCATCTCGCTGCCGAACATGACCGCGCCCTTGCGCTCATCCCGCGCGGCGATCGCCATCGCGTCCGCGATGTCCACCGCGCGCTCGTAGTCGAGCAGGCCGATCGCGTAGATCTCGTTCGCGGCCGCGATCTGGCCGGGGTGGAGGACCCACTTCCCGTCGTAGCCCAGGGTGCGCGTACGGCTCGCGACCTCGCGGAAGCCGTCCACGTCCGCGATCCGCGCGTACGGCCCGTCGATCGCCTGGACGCCCGCGTGGCGCGCGTGGACCAGGATCTGCATGTGGACCCAGTGCCACGGATCGCCCGGGTAGTCCGGGCGCAGCTCGCCCACGGTGAGCGAGGGCATCCGGAGCGCGGCGGCCATGTCGCCGGGGCCGAAGATGAGCGTCTCGATCCGGTCCGATGCCGCGAGGATCGCGCGCGCGTTCACGAGCCCGCTCGCGTCCTCCAGCTGGATCTCCAGGCCGATGCGGCCACGCGCCCAGCCGTGCTCCATCTCCAGCTGCGCGAGGAGATGGTCCACGAAGGCGACCTGGCCCGCGTCGCGCACCTTCGGCACCATGACGCAGTCGAGATGCGCGCCCGCCTCGCCGACGACGGTGAGGATGTCCCGGGTCGTCCAGCGCGTGGTGCAGTCGTTCACC
This sequence comes from Chloroflexota bacterium, assembly GCA_046352645.1. Lineage (GTDB taxonomy): Bacteria > Chloroflexota > Limnocylindria > Limnocylindrales > CSP1-4 > JAFMJV01. The sequence goes on from JBJTJV010000157.1 coordinate 12,280, forward strand.
CGGACCACCACGGTCTTCTCGCCCCAGTCCTGGTCCCGGAGCGCCGCCACGACCTGGTCGCGCGCGCCCTCCTTGGCATCCGCAGCGACGGAATCCTCGAGGTCGAGGAAGACCTGGTCCGCCGGCAGCGTGGGTGCCTTCGCGAGCATCTTCGCGCTCGAGCCCGGCACCGCGAGGCAGGACCGTCGCAGCCGGTACGGCCGCCCGCCCGTCGCCCCGCCGTCCGTCATCCCTCGCGTGCCCATCGTCCGCTCACCTCGTGCTGTGCATCCCGGGCGCTCGGCCCGCGCTCCGGCGCACGATACGCCATGCTGGCAACAATCGTTTGTCCCTCCCGCGCCGCCGAGCAGCCCTGCGTGGCAGGTCGCCGTGCGTGCCTCAGGCGGGCGTGTCGGAGAGGTCCGGGCGCCCGTCCACCACGATGTACGCGACGACGGCCGCGACCACCAGGAGCGGCACGATCTCCGGCGTCGTGAAGAAGGCCGCGAAGACGACGACGAAGAGCGGCAGCCGGAAGATCGCGACGCCCGCGGAGACCATCCCGACGCCGACCGCGAGCACGACCGGCAGGTCCGGGACGATCGTCGCGGCGATCGCGCCGAGCGCCCCTCCGAGGAACATCACCGGGAAGATCCGGCCGCCGCGGAAGCCCGTGGCGAGCGACAGGATCGTCGTGACGACCTTGCCGCCGAGGATGAGGAGGAGCGTGCCGACGGTGGACCCCGCGAGGGCCACGTCGTCGATGCTGTGCTCGCCGGAGAAGAGGACCTCCTCGCCGACCGCCAGGGCGACGAGGCCGATGCACAGGCCGCCCGCGAGCGCCTTGATCACGGGCAGCCGGTCGAGCGGCCGGAGGCGCGCGTCCACGACCTGGAAGACGCGGATGAAGATGAGCCCGAGCGCCGCTGCCGCGAGGGCGAGCAGGACCGTGGCAAGGACCTGCACCGGCTGCATCCCGCCGTACGCGGGATAGTCCCCGCCCGACGGGGCGACGCCGAGCGCCGCGAAGACCCAGAAGCCGATGCAGCCCGCGAGGACCGCGGGGAAGATCCGCCGGTAGAGGGCACGCCCGGAGAACGGGGCGCCCTCGGCGAGCAGGAGCGCGCTCGCGAGCGGGCTGCCGAAGATCCCCGCGAGCATGGACGAGATGCCCGCGATGGAGAGCGCACCGCCCAGCTTCTGCGGCAGCCCGAGCCGCGCGGTGAGGCCGATGGCGAGCGCGGAGATGATCGTGACGAGCGGCGCCTCGGGGCCGAGGCTCGCGCCCGCGACGAGCGAGACGACGCTCGCGGCGATGACGCCGGGGAGGACGCGCGGACCGGCGTGATCGTCACCGCCGAGGCCGTGGCCGGCGGTGACGAGCAC
>JBJTJV010000158.1:0-3030 GCA_046352645.1 Chloroflexota bacterium
GAGGCACGCCTCCGGTCCGAGCTGGGCGATCGCGGTCATCGGCGCGGAGGGTACCGCCCGACCGCGCGGGTGCGCGGGGGACGGGGGCGTCAGACGGGGAGGAGGACGAAGCCGAGCGTGAGGATCGCAGCAGGGATGGTCGCCTTCGCGAGGACGACGACCGCGTGGCGCATGTCCGCACGGCGCGCAGCCCCGTCCGTGACGCGGCTCGGCGTGCCCATGGCGTCCGTCACGTTGTACATGCCCGCGAGCGCGTAGCCCATGCAGAAACGCTCGCGCGCCTGGATGAGGCCGATGAAGCCGCCCGCAAGCGGCACGAACACGAGCGCGCGCAGGATCGGGTCCGCGCCGACGGCGAGCAGGACGGCCCCGGCGACGATCGCGCCGACGATGCCGAGCGCGCCGACCCGGCGGCGCTGGGCGATCTCCGCCCGACCAAGGTTGCAGGCGCCGGGGACATAGCCGGAGGAGCCGTCGGTGTACTGGATCGTCGTCATCGGGTGGGGTCCTCGAGGGATCGGGGTCGTGGGGCGCGATCCCCCACACATGTCCCGGTTCGCGCCGACGGCCCGCCGCGGATTGCGCGGGGCCCGCCGCCGACTCGCCGCGCTCCGCGTCCACGTCAGCCGGCGGGCGCCGCGTCCTCCCAGTCCACCCACGTCTCGCCGGTCGCGGCGAGGTAGGCATCCACCGCCGTGCCGACGGTCGGGAAGCAGCGGTCCTCGCCGATCCCGGCCATCGTGCCGTAGCGCCGCAGACGCGCCTTCACCGGGTCCTTGAGCTCGGCGAAGGCAAGGGTGACGCCGAGCGCGCGCAGCTCGCCGATCAGCCCGTCGAGCGCCTCCGCAGCCGTCGTGTCCACGTCCGTGATGGGCTCCGCGGCGATGACGACCCAGCGCGCCCGGGGCTCGGTGCGGCGCACCTGCTCGAGGACCCGCTCGCGGAACGCCTCCGCGTTGAAGAAGAGGATCGGCGCATCGAACCGGTAGAGGACGAGCCCGGGGATCCGCTTCGCGTCCGGGTAGAAGTGGAGGTCGTGGTAGCCCTTCACGCCCGTCGCACGGCCGAGGACCGCGTCGTGCGGCCACCAGGCACGCCGGAGGAAGGCGAGGAGCGAGAGGACGACGGCGAGGAAGATCCCCTCGATGACGCCGAGGACGACGACCCCGAGGAACGCAGCGAGCGCGAGGAAGAGCTCGCCGGGCCGGACACGCCAGAGGCGCAGGAAGGCGCCGGGGTCCGCGATCCCGATGGCGGCCGCGATCACGACCGCCGCGAGGGCGGCCATCGGCAGCGCGGCGAGGAGCCCGGGCGCCACCGTGATGAGCAGGACGATCGCGCCCGCGCCGATCGCGCCCGCGAGCTGCGTGCGGATGCCCGATGCCTCCGCGACCGCGGTCCGCGACGCGCTGCTGCTCACGGGGTAGCCGGACAAGAGGCCCGTCGCGACGTTCGCGATACCGAGCGCGACGAGCTCGCGGTTCGGCTCGGTGGGCTCGCGGTGGCGTGCGCCGAAGGTCCGCGCGAGGAGCACCGTGTCCGCGGCGGTGACGAGCGCGATGCCGAGCGCGGCGGGCACAAGGCCGGCGAGCTCCGTCGCGGAGAGCGCGGGCGGCGAGAACGCGGGCAGCCCCTGGGGGAGCGGCCCGACGACGGCGATCCCCGTCCGCGTGGCGAGGTCGAGGAGCGCGCTCACGAGCGTGGCGCCCGCGACCGCGAGGAGGACGCCGGGGAGCGCGGGACGGACGACCCGGACGACGAGGATCGTCACGAGGCTCGCGAGCCCGACCGCGAGGGCGACCGGGTCCGTCCGCCCGGCGAGCACCCCCTCGATGAAGCCGCCGAAGCGCGCGACCGGGCCGTCGCCGGGGACGGAGAAGCCGAAGAGCCGGGGGAGCTGCGCCGCGAGGATGATCACCGCGATCCCCGCGAGGAAGCCGACGCGCGCCGGCGAGGAGAGCAGGTCCGCGCGGAAGCCGAGCCGGGCGACGCCCGCGACCGCGATGATCAGGCCGACGAGGACCGCGAGGGCGGCCGCTGCCGGGAGCGCGGCCGCCGGGGCGAGCGCCGCGAACGGGGCGAGCGCGGCGAGGACGAGCGGCACGAGCGACGAATCCGGCCCGAGCATGAGCAGGCGCGACGGCCCGAGGAGCGCATACGCGAGGAGGGGCACGATCGTGGCGTAGAGGCCGGTGATCGCCGGCAGGCCGGAGGCCTCCGCATACGCCATGCCCGCGGGCACGAGGATGCCCGTCAGGGCGAGCCCGGCCGCGAGGTCATGGCGCAGCCACGCGCGGCGATACCGGCGTGCGACGACGAGTCCGGGCAGGTACGCGCCTGCCCGGGGCAGCCACCCTGCGGAACGGTCCGACCCGTCGCGCGGCTCCATCGCCTCCCTCCCCACCCCGCGGCGGCGCGCCTCCCGCCGCAGCCGGGCTACGCGCCGGCGGTCCCCGCGGGAACGTCCGGGTACGTCGGCGTCTGGAGGATGCCGAGCGAGCTCGGCGGCCAGAAGCGGATCACGGCGCGACCGATGACGTCGTCGACCCGGATGACGCCGAACGAGCGCGAATCGACGGACGCGTCCCGGTGGTCGCCCATGACGAAGAGCTCACCCGGGCCGACGTCCCAGGTGCTGCCCTTCCCCTGGGCCTCCGTGGGGTACTCCTCTTCCACGTAGGGCTCGGTGAGACGGACGCCGTTCACCCAGGCCGCGGATTCCTTCAGCTCCACGCGGTCGCCCGCGACGCCGATGACGCGCTTGATGAAGGGCGTGCCATCCGGGCTGAACCGGCGCGGCGCGCGGAAGACGATGATGTCGCCCCGGCTGTAGTCGTCGAAGCGCGGCGTGATCTTGTCGATCAGGAGGTGCTGGTCCGGGAGGAGCGTCGTGAGCATGGAGTTCTGCTCCACGCGGAAGGTCTGGACGAGGAAGGTCTGGATGACGAGGTAGAGGATCACCGCGAGGGCGACCGTGGTGACGATCTCGATGAGCGCGTCCACGGCGCGCGGCCGCCGGCGCTCGGGGGT
>JBJTJV010000159.1:0-9648 GCA_046352645.1 Chloroflexota bacterium
GCACCGCGCTCACGGCGGGCCACGTGGAGCTCGTCACCCGCTACGCGCCCCGGATCGCGCTCGCGTACGACGTGGACGCCGCGGGCCAGGACGCCGCCACCTTCGGCGCGCGCGAGCTCACCGCGCTCGTCGGCGAGATCGAGCGCTCCGAGCACCGGGGCCGGCTGACGGACGTGGATGTCGTGCGCCTTCCGGAGGGCCGCGACCCCGACGAGGTGATCCGCGACACCCCCGAGACCTGGCGCGCCGCGACCGAGGCCCCGCAGCCGATCATGGAGTTCCTCATCGACCAGGCCGCCGCCCGCCACGACCTGCGCACGGTCCCCGGCAAGGAGCGCTTCATCGCCGCGGTCGTGCCCACGCTCCGCGTGGTCGCCGATCCCGTGCGGCGCGATGCGTACACGCAGACGCTCGCCCGGAGGGCCGGCCTGGACGAGCGCACGGTCCTCGCCGCGGTCCGCCGCCCCGAGCCCGCGGCACCGGGTGGGCGCCGTGGCGGGCACACGGGCGCACGGATCGACCTCGCTGCCGTCCTTGCCCAGCCCGATGCGGTGGACCCCCAGGCGGATACCGCGATCCTCGCGCCCGCGGAGCGCACCCTGCTGCGCCTCGTCCTCCTCCACCCCGAGCTCATCCCCGGCCTCCGCCCGCGGATCGCCCCGGACCTTCTCGAGTCGACCCCCGCCCGCGAGCTCTGGCGCGCGCTCGTGGACGCGGCAGGCGACACGGGCACGCTCGACCGCACGGCCGCCTACGCCGCCATGGAGCCCACGATCGCGGGCCTTGCCCGCTCCCTCCACGCCCGCACGGATCCCGTGCCCGCGCCCGGCCACGACCTCGATGCCGCGATCGCGCAGAGCCTGCTCGCCCTCGAGCGGGCGCGGCTCGCCGAGGCGATGGAGTTCGCCCGCGCGGAGCTCGCGGAGGCCGAGGCCGACCACGATGCCGCTGCCGGCGAGCGCCTCCGGCATCAGCTCGTGACCCTGCAGCAGAAGCGCCTCGAGCTCGACCGTCGCCACCAGGCGACGAGCCTGCTCGCCGACCGCCGCCGTCCGGCACAGGGCCGGGCGGAGACCAGCCCCGGAGGACCCGTATGACCGCCGATCCCGCCGACGCCCTTCTCGCCGACGCCGTCATGGGCGACGGCCCAGCCGACGCCTTCCTCGCCGCGGCCGGGCCCGCGGGCACGGATGCGCCCACCGGGGTCCCGGGCGCGGCCGAGCTCGTCGAGGTGACCGTCGGGGGCGAGGCCGCGGCGTGGGAGGAGCCCCCCGCCACGCTGGACGCGGCCGTCGCGGACGAGCCGACGCCGGAGGAGATCGAGGCGCTCAACGAGGCGGACATCGTCGGCATCGACGACCCCGTCCGGATGTACCTCAAGGAGATCGGCAAGGTCGCGCTCCTCAACGCGGAGGAGGAGGTCGTCCTCGCGAAGGCGATCGAGCTCGGCGAGCAGATCGTCGTGGAGCCGGAGAAGGCGGTCCTGTCGCTCTGGGAGTGGACGCGCAACAACACCGAGCAGAAGACCCGGACCAAGCTCCCGCAGCACCGTCTGCCCTACAAGGAGGAGACGGATCGCATCGTCCGGGCGGCCATCGCGGACGCCTTCGCGAAGGGCGAGCTCGGCAACTCGCCGGACATGAAGCTGACCAAGGCACAGCGGGAGGCCGAGGGCGAGGCGACGAAGGCGCGCATCAAGGAGGCGAGGGTCCGCATCGAGGCGTGGAACGGGGGCCAGGACGACGGCGCGTTCGTGGAGCTCGTGGACTGGGCCTTCCTCGCGGTCCACAACCCCGACCAGGAGCAGCGCGACAACCCGGGCCTGCGCGCCGTCTACGACTGGACGCGCGTCGTCGCGCACCGCGCGCTGCGGGCGTGGATCGACGCCGGCGGGGACGCGGAGATCCTGACCGAGATGGGCTGGGACCCGGAGATGAGCCAGGCGCACATCAAGCCGCGCGACCGGCGGGGCGTGCTCGTGCGCATCGGCCGGGAAGGACGCGAGAGCCTCACGTCCGCCAACCTGCGCCTCGTCGTGTCGATCGCCAAGAAGTACATCGGCCGCGGCATGAGCTTCCTCGACCTCATCCAGGAGGGGAACATCGGCCTGATCCGCGCGGTGGAGAAGTTCGACTACGAGAAGGGCTTCAAGTTCTCCACCTACGCGACGTGGTGGATCCGCCAGGCCATCACCCGGGCGATCGCCGACCAGGCACGCACGATCCGCATCCCCGTCCACATGGTCGAGACGATCAACCGGCTCATCCGCGTCTCCCGCGGGCTGCTCCAGGAGCTGGGCCGGGAGCCCACGGTGGAGGAGATCGCGGAGGCGATGTCGCGCGGCCAGGACGTGGTCGTCACGCCGGAGAAGGTGCGCGAGATCATCAAGGTGAGCCAGGAGCCCGTCTCCCTGGAGACGCCGATCGGCGAGGAGGAGGATTCCCACCTGGGCGACTTCATCGAGGACCGCGCAGCGCTCGCGCCCGCGGAGGCTGCCAGCCAGCAGCTCCTCCGCGAGCAGGTGGAGGCCGTCCTCGACTCGCTCTCGGGCCGCGAGCGCCGGGTGCTCCAGCTGCGCTTCGGGCTCGAGGATGGGCGCGCGCGCACCCTCGAGGAGGTGGGAAAGGAGTTCAACGTGACCCGTGAGCGGATCCGCCAGATCGAGGCGAAGGCGCTGCGCAAGCTGCGCCATCCTTCCCGGAGCCGCAAGCTCAAGGACTACCTCGAGTAGAGGACGGCGCAGGGCGGCGGCGCGCGGAGGAGGATCGGGTGCGGGGAATGGCCTGGCGGGCGGTCGCGGTGGCCGTGCTCATCGGGACGGCGGTCGGCGGCGGTGTCCCCGTCGCCGTCGGGGGGGACGCGGCCTGCCGCGTGACGAACGTCCGGACGGGCGAGGTCGGCGCGGGGCTTGCGGCCGCGCTCGAGCGCGCGGCGCCCGGGGACACGCTGACGGTCGCGGGCACGTGCCCCGCCGGGGTGTCGCTGGCCCGAGAGGTCACGCTCGCCGCGGACGCGGCGGATCCCGCCGCGCCGGCCACCCTCGTGCCCGAGCGCCGGGGTGCCACGCTCGTGGTCGGCGCGCAGGCCACCGTCACCGTCTCCGGGCTCACGATCGTGGGCGGCGCGGGCGAGACGTGCTTCCGCGTCCTGCGCTGCGGTGGCGCGATCCACGTCTCCGGCACGCTCTCCCTCATGGACACCGTGGTCGACGGCGGCCGCGGCAAGCTCGGGGGCGCCCTCTACCTCCGTCGCGGCACCACCACCCTGTCGGGCAGCACCACGGTCGCGGGCGGCCGTGCCCTCGTGGGTGGCGGGGCGTACGTGGAGGACCGTGCGACGCTCGTGCTCGCGGACGCGGCGGCGATCGCCGGGAACAGCGCGTCCGATTCCGGGGGCGGGGTCCAGCTCTTCGGCGAGCTCTATCTCTCCGGCACCGCCGCGATCCGCGACAACAGCACGCGGGCGGTCGGCGGCGGGGGCGTCTACCTCGAGCGCGGCCGCCTCGGCCTCGTCGGGTCGAGCACGATCGCCGCGAACCGCGCGCGCCGGGGCGGTGGCATCTACGCGCTCTCCGGGATCGTCCAGGTGGGCGAGGCGGCGTCGCTTGCCGGGAACACGGCGGACGCCCAGGGCGGAGGTGCCTTCCTCGACACGGTCCTCGAGCTCCGCGGCACCGCCCGCATCGACGGCAACGTCGCGGGGAGCGCAGGCGGCGGCGTCTTCGGCGGCCCGAACCTCATCCTCTCGCTCTTCGAGGATGCGAGCATCGTGGGGAACCGGGCGGCGACCGGCGGCGGCGTGTACGACCGCGGCGTCATCGGCATGGAAGGGTCCGCGACGATCACCGGGAACACCGCGGACGCGGGCGCCGGGGTCTGGTTCGACCTCGGGATCCTGACGGGGCCGTACTGCGGGCGGGCGATCCGGGAGAACGTCACGCAGGACTGCAACCTCGACGAGGGCTGACGCGACCGCAGGGCGCACGGGACCGGATGCGCCGAGAGGGCAGGGAGGGGAGGGCAGCATGACGGCGATCCTGCGCTACGACCCGGAGACCGGGCCGACGCTCGAGGAGATCCTCATCTACGAGGAGCCGCTCTACCGGGACGACGAGCTGCCGCCGCCGGAGCCGCCCCGGTCCGGGGGCTGCCTCGTCGGTCGGCTGCTCGTCCTCGTCTTCTTCGTCGCGTTCATGGTCGGCGCCGTGCGTTCCTGCCTGCCCGGCTGACCTCGGACGGACGCACGGGGCACGAAGAAGCGCGGCCCGGAGGCCGCGCTTCTGTGCGTTCGCGCTTGTGCCGGCCGTGCCGGCGCCGGTCAGCAGGCCGGGGCGAGCTCCGGGTCGCTCTCGGGGGCGATCACGACGCCCTTGACGTCCTTGACGACCGTCTCGTCGCCGTAGGTCACGGTGACCTGGACGTCCTTGCAGCCGAGCGCCTCGTCCGCAGGGACATCGACGCGCGTGAGCGCGAGGTAGGAGCGCTTGCCGGCACGGCGCAGGTCCACGGTCACCGGGCCGCCATCGAGCTCGACGGTGGCCGTCGCGCTGAAGGCCCGGGTGCGATCCGGGCGGATGACCTTCGCCTTGACGAGCATCTTCGCGCCGGCCTCGGCGATGCCTGCGCGGGCGCGGACCTGCGACGGCGGGGCGGCGGTGACGGACGAGCCGAGGAAGGCGACGAGCGCCAGGCTCGAGACGATGGCGGTGATGCGTCGGTTCATGGTTACTCCCGGTGCGATGGATGCTGGCATCGCCGAGCATGGCACCCGGATTGGCTCGTGGACACCCTGACGACAGGGTCATCCGGGCGGGGGGACGATGGTACCGATGGCTGCCCACGCACGGCGCAGGGGGTGGCGCACGACCCGACGACCCGATAGCCTTCGCCATCCGATGCCCGACCTTGCGCCGCCCGATCGTCCCGATGCTCTCCGGCCCACCGCCGCGGCCGCGCTCGCCGCGTGGGCCGAGCGGGTCGCGCGGGAGCGTGACCAGGTGGAGCGTCTCCGCGAGGTCGCGGATCCGGCGGACTACTACGCTCCCTGCGCCGGTCGCTTCGTGCCCGGGCCCGCCGGGGAGGTCGCGGCCGACCCGGTCGCGGCCTGGCTCGTGGCGGAGGTGATGCCGGGCGCGCGCTGGCTGGACGTGGGTGCGGGCGGTGGCCGCTACGCGCTCCCGCTCGCGCGGGCCGGGGCGCGGGTCACCGCGATCGAGCCGTCGCCTGCGATGCGCGCCACCCTCGTCGCCGCGGCAGCCGGCGTCGGGGACGCCCTCACGGTCCGCGACGGGCGCTGGCCGGACGCGGCGCTCCCGGGCGTCCGCGCGGACGTCGCGCTCATCGCGCACGTGAGCTACGACATCGCCGCGATCGGCCCGTTCCTCGACGCGCTCGAGGCCGCCGCGGACCGGTGCATCGCCGTGATGGGGGAGGGCGCGATGACGACCGCCGCGCAGCGCTTCTGGGCGCCGGTCCACGGCGAGCCGCGCGTGCCCCTGCCCGCCCTGCCGGAGCTGCTCGCGCTCCTGCTCGCGCGCGGTCGGTTGCCCGAGGTGACGTGCGTGCCGCGCACGCCCCCGGTCTTTCCCGACCCGGCCGCGCTCCGGGCGAACGCGCGGCGCCAGCTGTGGCTCGCCGAGGGGAGCGCGAAGGATGCGCATCTCGGGCGGTTGCTCGGGGAGGGCGCCGTGGCCGTCCCGGGCGGCTGGACGATCGATCCGGTCCCGACGCGCATCGGGATCGTGCGCTGGAGTGGAGGAGCGGCGTGATGGGCGTGCCCGCGGCGAGCACGGGGGTCCTGGCGGGCGTGGACGTCGGCGGGACCTCGATCGCGGTCCGGCTCGCCACGCCGGACCTGCACGACCTGGGCCGCCATGCGCTCCCCACCGAGCGCGGCGCCCCCGATCGCGCCGGGGCGCAGGTCGTCGCCGCGATCGACGCGGCCTGCGCGGCGCTCGGCGTCGACCCGGCGGCGGTCGCGGCGATCGGGATCGGCGTGCCCGGGCACGTGGACCCCGTCGCGGGGACGGTGCGGATGGCGGTGAACCTCGGCTGGGACGCGCTGCCGCTCCGGGCGCAGGTGCAGGCGCTCCGGCCGCTGCCCGTGGGGCTGGACAACGACGTGCGCGGCGCCGCGGAGGGCGTCCGTGCGCGGCGGTTGCTCGGGGAGGTGCGCGACTTCGTGTACGTGGCGGTCGGGACGGGCATCGCGGCGGGGATCGTCCTGGACGACCGTGTTCTCCACGGAACGCATCTCTTCGCGGGCGAGATCGGCCACATCGTCGTCGAGGAGGGCGGGCCGCGCTGCAACTGCGGGCAGCACGGCTGCCTGGAGGCGATCGCCGGCGGCCCCGCGGTGGCGGCGCTCGCCCGGGCCGCGATCGAAGCCGGGGCTGCGAGCACGCTCGCGGACCATGCCGCGCTTGGCGCCGCGGAGGTCTACGCGGCATCGATGGCCGGGGACGCCGTGGCGCGCGCGGCCGTCGCGCGGGCGGCGCGTGCGCTGGCCCGCACGTTCGCCGTCGTGGACGCGGTGCTGGACATCCCGTGCATCGCCATCGGCGGCGGCGTCGCGAGCGCGGGCGCGGCGTTCTTCGGCCCGCTGGAGGATGCCCTCGACGCCATCCGGGCGACGAGCCCCTTCGCGGCCACGATCCTGCCCCGGGATCTCATCCGACCGCTCCCGGCCGGCGACGACGCGGGCACATGGGGCGCGGTGCTGCTAGCGCGGGCCGCGGCCAACGTCGGGTAGCCTTGCGCGCATGAGCCTCCACGCAGAGATCCACGAGCAGCCCGACGTCGCGCGCCGGTTCCTCACCGAGGGGCGCGACGCCGTGGACGCCGTGGCCGCCGCGCTCCGAGCCGCCCCCATCGACGTGGTGTGCATCGCGGCCCGCGGCAGCTCGGACCACGCTGCGATCTACGCCCAGTACGTGCTCGGTGCGCTCCAGCGCCTCCCGGTCGCGCTCGCCACGCCGTCGCTCACCTCCGTGTACGGCGTCTCGCCGCGCTTCCGCCGGGCGCTGGTGATCGGCATCTCGCAGTCCGGCCGTTCGCCGGACATCGTGGGCGTGGTCGCCGAGGCGCGCGCCCAGGGCGCGGCCACCGTCGCGATCACGAACGCGGCGGATTCCCCGCTCGCCGCGGCCGCGGAGCACGTCATCGATGTGCGTGCCGGCGCGGAGCGTGCGGTCGCGGCCACGAAGTCGTACTCGGCGCAGCTCCTCGCGGTGGCGGCCCTAGCGGTCGCGATGGGCGGCGCGGCCGCGGATGCCTGGGGCGGTGACGATGCCGCGCGCCGGACCGCGCTCGCGCGCCTGCCGGACGCGATGGCCGCGGCCCTGGCCGCGGAGCCGGATGCGGCGCGCATCGCGGCGGATCGGGCCGGGATCGCCCGCGCGGTCATCCTCGCCCGGGGCTTCGAGTACGCGACCGCGCGGGAGTGGGCGCTCAAGCTCAAGGAGCTCGCGTATCTCTCCGCCGACCCGTACTCTGCCGCGGACTTCGCGCACGGGCCGACGGCCCTCCTGGAGCCCGGCTTCCCGGTCCTTGCGATCGCGCCTGCCGGTGCCGCGCTGACGACCCTCGCACCCCAGCTCGCGACGCTCCGCGCCGAGCGCGGCATCGACCTCGTGACGATCTCGGACGACCCCGCCGTGCGCGTCGCCGCGTCCGCTGCGATGGCGACCCCCGCAGGTGTCGCCGAGTGGCTCAGCCCGATCGTGTCGATCCTGCCCGCGCAGCTCTTCGCCTACCACCTCACGCGGGCGCGGGGGCTGGACACCGAGCAGCCGCGCGGCCTGAGCAAGGTGACGCTCACCCGCTGACCCCGGCGTCGCACCGTCGCGGACGCGGTCAGCCGACCGGGACCCCGGGCTCCGGCGCGAGCATCGTCACCGCCGCGAGGCCACGCGCGTCGAGCGCGGCGCGCAGCTGCCCCGGGGTGCCCGCGAGCGCAGGGAAGGTGCCGTAGTGGATCGGCACGACCGTACGCACGCCGAGCAGCTCGACCGCCTTCGCCGCGCCGACCGGATCCATCGTGTAGTGGCCGCCGATCGGCAGGAACGCCACGTCCGGCCGATGCAGCTCGCCGATGAGCGCCATGTCGCCGAAGACCGCGGTGTCGCCCGCGTGGTAGAGCCGCGTCCCGTTCTCGAGCGCCACGACGAATCCCACCGGCTCGCCGAACGCGAGGAGGTCGCCCTGCGGCCCGTGCCAGGCGCCGGCCGAGTGCTCGGCGTGCGTCATCGTCACCGCGATGCCCCGCGCCTCGAGCGTGCCGCCCTTGTTCATGCCGAGGACATCCGCGGGTGTCCGGGCGACCTCGCGCAGCCAGAGCGCGAGCTCGTGGATGGCGGGCCAGGCCGGCCGGGTGCGCGCGGCGATGGCCACGGATTCCACGGCGGCCGGGTCCGCGGGGTCGCCACCGAGGTGATCGCCGTGGCCGTGCGTGACGAGGAGGATGTCGCACGCGGAGACGTCCGCTGCGGCACGCGGCGAGCGCGGGTTTCCGAACCACGGGTCCAACAGGATCGTCCGCCCGCCGGGGGTGACCACCTCGACGCAGGCGTGACCGAACCAGGTGAAGCGGAAGCCGGCGGTGGCCATCGGCAGGTCCTCCTGAGCGCGCGGATACGGGCGAGCGCATGGTAGCCCCGTGTGCGCGGAGCCCGGGTGGCGCGGGCCGCGGCTATCCTGCCCGCCATGGAGATCCTGCATCGCGTCACCGGCCCCGTCGCCACGAACGTCTGGGTCCTCGGCGACCCCGCGACGCGGGAGGCGATCGCGATCGACACCGCGACCCCGTCCGTCGCCTGGGTCACGGAGAGCCTCGCGGAGCGCGGCTGGACGCTCCGCTTCATCGTGAGCACGCACCGGCACTGGGACCACATCGGGGACAACGCGGCGGTGGTGGCCGCCACAGGCGCGACGCTCGCGGTCCACGCGCATGACCGCCATGGGCTCGAGGCCCCGGAGCCGCTCTTCGCGCCGTTCCCGGTGCCCCCGTGCGTGCCCGCGCTCGACCTGGCCGAGGGGGGCGAGATCCGGGTCGGCGCGATCGTCCTGCGCGTCCTCCATACGCCCGGGCACACGGAGGGCTCCGTCTGCCTCCTCGCGCCGGACGCACGCGGCGTGCTCACTGGCGACACGCTCTTCGCGGGCGGCTGGGGCCGGGTGGACCTGCCGGGCGGCGCGCCCGAGGCGATGGTCGATTCGCTCGCGCGGCTCGCCACGCTCGACCCCGACCTTGCGGTGCTCCCCGGCCACGGCGCGCGCACGACGATCGCCCGGGAGCGCCCCTGGCTGGAGATGGTCGCCGCCGAGCGTCGCCTGCTGCTGTAGCCGGGGGCCGCGGCCGGGACGGGTCCGGCTGCGCGATCGTCAGGGGCGCACGGGCCGGATCCACGTGGCGGCGGTCCCGGCGGGCACGAAGCCGAGGCGCGGATAGAGTCGGACCGCCATGGGGCTCGGCTGGAGGACCGCGGGCAGCGCGGGGTCGTCCGCGAGCACGCGCCGCACGAGCGCCGCCGCGATGCCGCGCCGTCGCCCCCCCGGGGGCGGGGGGGCCCCCGAGGGGCCCAGCGCCCCCCCCCCGCGGCCGGCCCTCGCGGGCGCGCGCGGGGGGGGCCCCCCCCGCCCCGGGCACGCC
>JBJTJV010000160.1:0-3629 GCA_046352645.1 Chloroflexota bacterium
ATCGAAGGGAGACAGATGACCGCACGGTCGAAGGCGCTCCGCGCCGCGCTCGCAGCCGCGCTCGCAGCCGCGCTCGTCCTGCCCGGCGCCGCGGTGCTCGGGCAGGGCACGACGATCTCGTTCCTCACGCCGCCCTGGGGCGCACCGCCCGACCAGGCGCTGCTCGACGCCTTCCAGGCCGAGTCCGGCATCACGGTCGATATCCAGTCGGTCCAGATGACCGACCTCTTCAGCCGCGTCCAGGTGGCCGCGGGCTCCGGCACCCCCGCCGCGGACGTCATCTTCCTCACGGAGGAGGCGCCCTCGAACATCGTCGCGACCGGCAACATGATGCCGCTCAACGACCTGATGGCGGACGTGGACTTCTCGGACTTCACGAAGACCGACTTCTGGACGATGGACGGGCAGCTGTACGGGGTCCCCGTCTCCAATTTCCTCGCGATGATGGACTTCAACGAGAAGCGGGTCGCCGAGGCGGGCTTCACGAGCCGGCCCACGACCTGGCAGGAGCTGAAGGACCAGGCGCTCGCGATCAAGGCGCAGGGGATCGACGAGTACCCGATCGCGATGGGCGCGATCGACTGGTCGTGGTACCTCATCGCGCTCTCGATGGGTGACCCGATGTTCGACGCGGACCTGAACCCGGTCTTCGCGAACGAGGGCTCCAAGGCCCGCGAGGCGATGGCGATGCTCCTCTCGTTCTTCGAGGAGGGGCTGATCACGCCGGACATTCTCTCCGGCGACCCCACGACCCAGCACACCTCGTTCTGGAGCGGCAGCGGCACGTTCCACCAGGGCTGGCAGGGCTCGGTCGCCGTGGGCAACGGCGCCGATTCCGCGCAGGCACCGGACGTCCGCTACCTCGTCCTCCCCGAGGAGGGGAAGACGTGGAGCTTCCCGGCGGCGATCGGCATCGCGGCCGGCAGCCCGAACGCCGAGGCGGCGAAGACGTTCATCGAGTGGTACACATCCCCGGAGCACCAGCACGCGATCCACAACGCGTTCGGGCACATCCCGGCGCGGACGTCGGTCGCCGAGCAGCTCGCAGCCGAGGACAAGATCGCCGGGCACACGGAGATCGTGGAGCAGGCGGGGAAGGTCAACGAGCTCCCGCGCTTCGCGCTCTGGTGGGGCCCGTTCACGACGGCCGTCTCCACCGCGATCCTGGAGGCCGTGCAGGCGGGCATCCCCGCCGACGAGGTCATCGACGGGCTCGCCCAGGAGTGGAACGACCTCCGCGCCGAGTACGAGTGACCCACCGTCCCTGACGGAACGTCCACGCTGATGGCCCCCGCAGTGCGAGCGATCGTGCGCGGGGGCCGTCGCGTCCCCGGGATCCGCGGATGAGCCGCTTCCTCACCCGCGACCGCCTCTTCATCCTCGCCTTCCTCATCCCGATCGTCGCGATCGTCGCGATCCTCGTCTACTAACCCGCGGCGGATACGCTCCGCGCGAGCCTCACGAACCAGAACCTCCGGCTGGCGAACAAGCCGATCGAGTGGGTCGGCCTGGAGAACTACGCGCGGATCCTCGCCGACGAGGAGTTCCGCGAGGTGACGGTCCGGAGCCTCCTCCTCGTCGCGATCACGCTGCCGCTCGAGCTCCTCATCGCGTTCGGCGCGGCCCTCCTCCTCAACGAGCACTTCCCGGGCCGGGGTGCCGTGCGCACGCTCGTCCTCCTCCCCTGGCTCGTCCCGCCGGTCGTGAACGGCTTCCTCTGGGGCTGGCTCCTCAACGGGGAGTTCGGGGCGCTGAACGGGCTCCTGTGGCAGCTGGGGATCATCGGGGACTACCAGTACTGGCTCGCGGAGCCATCGGCCCAGATGCTCTGGGTGGCGGTCGTCCAGACCTGGACCCGCTTCGCCTTCCCCACGATCATCCTCCTCGCCGGGCTCCAGGGGATCCCGTGGGACCTGTACGACGCCGCGAAGGTGGACGGCGCGGGCGCCTGGCGCAGGCTCTGGAGCCTGACGATCCCGATGCTCCGGCCGTCGATCGCGATCGCGATCGTGGTGGAGGCGATCGCCGCGTTCAAGATCTTCGATGTCGTGTGGACGCTGACCTCCGGCGCCTCGGCGGGCGGCGCGATCAACCCCTTCACGAAGACCCTGATGATCTGGAACTACGAGCTCGTCTTCCGCGACCTCCGGATCGGGCTCGGCGCCGCGCTCTCGTGGCTCGTCCTCGGGATGTCGCTCGTCATCGGGGTCGTCTTCATCGCCCGGATCTACAACCAGGGCGTGCGGGACAAGTGAGATGAGCGTCCGCCGCCGGCGCCTCCGGCTCCTCCTCATCTACCTGGGCTGCGCGGTCCTCCTCTTCTGGGCGCTCGCGCCGCTCTACTGGGTCGTCATCTCCAGCATCTCGACGCGGACCGAGCTCTACGCCGCGCCGCAGAAGATCTGGTTGCCGTCCCAGCCCACCCTGGAGAACTACGTCGCCCTCTTCGGCGGCGGGGACGGCTACCGCGGCGCGAACGCGACGCCGACCGCGGACCTCATGCTCACCGGCCTGCGCAACAGCATCCTCACGAGCGTGAGCGCCGCCGCGCTCGTCACCGTCCTGTGCACCGGCGCGGGCTACGTCTTCGCCCGGATGCGCTTCCGGGGGAAGGGGCTCTCCTTCCTCTTCATCATGCTCCTCATGCCGCTGCCGCTCTGGGTGGCGCTCATCGCGCTCTTCTTCCTCATGTCGCGTGCCGGGCTCGTGGACACGATCCCCGGGCTCGTCATCCTCTTCACGGTCTTCCAGGTCCCGCTCGCGGTCTGGCTGATGGCGACGTTCGTCCGCGATATCCCCGTGGACGTGGAGGAGGCCGGGCTCGTGGACGGCGCGACCCGCTGGCAGATCCTCCGCCACCTCGTCGCGCCGCTCGCGCGTCCCGGGATGGTCGCGGTCTTCCTCGTCACGCTCCTCACGACCTGGAACAGCTTCATGCTGCCGCTGATCTTCACGCGCACGGATGCCGCCCAGACGATGACCGTCGTCCTCACCCTCTTCATCGGCCAGTACGAGGTCGCCTGGGAGGCGATGTCCGCGGCCGCGGTCGTCACGATGCTGCCGCCGTTCCTCCTCGCGCTCTTCTTCCAGCGCTATCTCGTGCGCGGGCTGACGCTGGGGGCGGTCAAGGGATGAGCGCCGGCCCGGCGGGCGGGGGCCCGGACGCGGCAGCGGCCCGCTGGGCGGCGGCGACGGAGCGGATCGCGGCGGTCCTCGGCGAGTCGCTCCCCCAGGTCGCCCCGGCCGCCGTCCACGGCGCGCGGTGGCGGACGACGACGACGGCGGCCAGGAGCCGATCACCCGGGTGATGCTCCCGACGCCGCCGGAGCGGCGCTGGTGGACGGTCGATCCGGCGGCGGTCACCCTCCGGCAGCTCCTCAGCCACACGTCGGGCCTCGCGCCGTGGCGGAGCCTCTTCCACGTCACCGGCCCCGTGCCGCCCGCGCCCCCGGCGCCCGACCCGGTCGGCCGTCCCGACCGCTGCGATGCCGCGCTCGCGGCGATCCGGAGCTACCCGTTCGTGGACCGCCCGGGCGCCGCGATCCGCTACAGCGACCTCGGCTTCATCCTCCTCGGCACGATCGTCGAGCGCTGCGACGGGGTCCCCCTGGATGCGGCGCTCGCCGCCC
>JBJTJV010000016.1:0-40643 GCA_046352645.1 Chloroflexota bacterium
GCCGCCCAGTCGGCGGAGCGCCGGCCGGACGAAGAGCTCGAACGTCACGAAGGCGCTCACCGGGTTGCCGGGGAGCCCGAAGAGCAGGACGTCGCGACCGTCCGGCGCGGTGGCATGCCCGAACGCGATCGGCTTGCCGGGCTGGATGGCGACCCGCCAGAGATCGACGCGGCCGACGGTGGCGAAGGCATCGCGCACCTCGTCGTGCGCGCCGACCGAGACACCCCCGCTCGTGAGGACGAGGTCCGCGCGCTCGATGGCGTCACGGAGCGCGGCGAGGACCGCATCCCGGCGGTCCGGCACGATCCCGAGGCGGAGGACCTCCGCACCCGTCTCCGTCGCCTGCGTGGCGCCCTGCAGCCCGTTGCTGTCCGGGATGGCTGCAGGGCCGACCGGCGCGCCGACCGGGACGAGCTCGTCGCCGGTGGAGAGGACCGCGACCCGCGGTCGGCGGACGACGCGGACATCCGCCGCGCCCGCCGCGGCGAGGAGGCCGATCGTCCGAGCGTCGATGCGTGTTCCGCCCGGTACGAGGAGGTCCCCGGCCCGCAGGTCGCTCCCGGCCCGCCGGATGTGGTCGCCCGCCCGCGCGGGGCGGAGCACGGTGACCGCGGCGGGCAGGTCCGCGACGCCGGCCGGCGCGTCCGTGTGCTCCACCGGGACGACCGCATCGGCGCCGGGGGGCACGATCCCGCCGGTGAGGATCCGGACCGCGCCACCCGGCTCCACGCCTGCGTCCGGCAGGTGCCCCGCGGCGACCTCGCCCAGGACCCGGAGGCGCACGGGTGCGGCGTCGGCAGCGGACGCGACGTCCCCGGCGCGTACCGCGTAGCCGTCCATCGCCGAGCTGTCCCACGGCGGCAGGGTGCGGACCGCCGTGACCGGGCCCGCGAGGACGCGACCGGCCGCCGCGGTGAGCGCGACCGTCTCGGCGGGCAGCGCCTCCACGCCGGCGAGCATCCGCGCGCATGCCTCCTCCAGCCGAACGAGCACGTCGCCGCTCATGCCCCGCCACCCCGGAGGATCCTGCCCGCGCCGAACCGTGCGAGGAGGGACCCGCCCACGAGCAGGACGCCGAGCCCGGCTGCCATCGCCTGCCAGAACGCCGTGGGATAGAGCCGGACGAGCCGCGCGACTGCCGGGTCGAAGGCCCAGTTCCCGCCGGGGAAGAGGAGCTGATGGAAGAGCGTGAACGCGACCTCGAATGCGAGCGCCGCGCCCAGGCCGAGGATGACCGTGCCGACCGCGACGATGGTGGCGGTCCGCCGGATCGCGCGGGCCGCGGCCGGACGCGTCGACGGCCTGCCGAGGAGGACGGTGAGCACCAGCGTGCCGAGCGCGCCGAGGCCGAGCACGAGCCACGCGATCGTGCGGACGTCGTGGAGGTGCGCCTCCTCGGCCGCGCCGAAGAGCGGCGACCCGTCCGGCAGGAGCGGACCGATCCGCCGCGAGCCCGCCAGGAGCCCCGTCACGGTCGCGTCCGACCAGCCGGCCGCGACGTCGCCGGGAACCCCGAGCCAGGCCGCCGAGCCCGCGTAGGCGAGCCCCGCGTGCGTCACCGGCGGCAGGAGCAGGACGGCGAGCGCGGCACCGACGAGGACCGCGACCGTCGCGACCGCGGCGAGCGCGCCGGCACCCGTCACGCGGCGGTCACTCCTCCTCGAGCGTCCGCGCCTGCAGCCACCAGCCCTCCACGGTGATCGCATCGGGCATCTCCCGCCCGAGGATCCGCGCAGCGCGGTCGAGGCGGTCGGAGAACTCCGGCAGCTCGAGCGCGAGCAGGACGGCGAGCCCGACCACCCCGGCCTGCGTGAACAGCGCCTGCTCGGCGGGCCCGAAGCCCGCGAGGTTCAGGAGCAGCGCCTCGTCGCGCCAGGCGTGGACGTCGTTGGTCGTCACCTGGACCTGGTCGGCGAGGGTCTGGCGACGCGTCCGCGTCTCGGAGACCTCGAGGAGGAGGCCCGTCGTGAAGATCCCCTGCCGCTCGAGGCGGTCGAGGAGGAGCTGGGGGACGCGCTGGAGCTGGGCGATCGGCGGCACGACGGGCGGGACCTCGCTCGACGGGTGGGGTGCGTTCTCGATGGGGAATGATGCCACGCGGCGCGTTGGCGCGAGGGTCAGCCCGCGGGAGCGTCACCCCAGATCTGGTAGTGCCAGCCCTTCTCGGCCGCGCCGGTGAGCTCGACCATGACGTGCTTGATCTGCGTGTACTCGTCGAAGGAGTACGCGGACATGTCCTTGCCGTATCCCGATTCCCGGAAGCCGCCGTGCGGCGTATCGGACGAGAGGGGCAGGTGGTCGTTCACCCAGACCGTGCCGAAGTTCAGCGCGCGGGAGACCCGCATGGCGCGCTGGACATCGCGCGTCCAGACGGACGCCGCGAGCCCGTAGCGGCAGTCGTTGCCGAGCGCGATCGCCGCGTCCTCGTCGGCGAACGGCAGCGCCACGAGGACCGGGCCGAAGATCTCCTGCTGGACGCACTCGGACGACTGCGCCACGTGGGTGAGGAGCGTGGGCGCGTAGAAGGCGCCACCCGGGCATCCGGGCACCTCGACGCGGTGCCCGCCGGTGACGAGGCGCGCGCCGCCCGCGATCGCCCGCTGGACGAAGCCGTCCACGCGCTCCATCTGCTGTCGGGAGATGAGGCTGCCCATGTCCGTCGCCGGGTCGTGCGGGTCGCCGACGCGGATCGCCTCGGCGTAGGTGCGGATCCGCTCGATGAGCGCATCGTGGATGGACGCCTCGGCGTAGATGCGCGTCGCCGCGGTGCAGTCCTGGCCCGCGTTGATGTACCCGCCCGCCACCGCGCCCCGCGCGGCCGCGTCGAGGTCGGCATCCGCGAAGACGATGAACGGCGCCTTCCCGCCGAGCTCGAGGTGGAGGCGCTTGAGGTTGCCCACGGCGAGCTCCGCGATCCGCTTGCCGGTCGCGGTATCCCCGGTGAGCGACACGAGGTCGATGCCCGGGTGCGCGGCGATCGCCGCACCCACCTCCTCGCCGGGGCCCGTGACGATGTTCAGGACGCCCGCGGGGATGCCTGCCTCGAGGGCCAGCTCGCCGAGCTTCAGCGTGGTGAGCGGCGTGAGCGACGCGGGCTTGAGCACGACGGAGTTGCCGGCGGCGAGAGCGGGCCCGATCTTCCAGATCGCCATCATGAACGGGTAGTTCCAGGGCGCGATCTGGCCGGCGACGCCGATCGGCTCCCGGCGGATCATCGAGGTGTGGTCCGTGCTGTACTCCGCGGACGCGCGGCCGTCGAGGTGGCGTGCCGCGGCCGCCATCTGGCGCAGGTTGTCCGGGGCGAACGGGATGTCGTTCGCGCTCCGGAACTTGACCGCGGTGCCGGTCTGGGCGACCTCGAGCGCGACGAGCTCGTCGAGGTGCGCTTCGATCAGGTCCGCGAGCCGGTTCAGCGCCGCGCACCGCAGCGGCAGCCACTGGCCGCGCCAGCGCGCATCGGCGAAGGACGCACGCGCCGCAGCGACCGCCCGGTCCACGTCCGCGCGGGTGCCCCGGGGCACGCGCCCGACGAGAGCCCCCGTCGCCGGGCTGCGGACATCGGTCCAGCCGCCGTCGGACGCCTCCACCCAGGCCCCGTCGATGAGCATCCGCATCTCCACCACGCCGTCCGCCAGCGTCGTCAGACCTCCCTCGGGCGCCGCTCGGGGGCGCATGCGCGCGAGTGTAGCGCCGCCCCGCGGAGGTCCCGTGGGGCGGCGTGTTGCGGCGTGTCCGTCCGGTGGGCCCGGAGGGGCGGTCAGCCGACGAGGGTCGGCGCCACCGTGATCGTGACGTTGCCCGCCATCGCACGCGAGATCGGGCACCCGTCCTTGGCGCCCTCGGCGGCAGCGGCGAACGCTGCCGCGTCCGCCCCCGGCACGGTGCCGCGGACGGTGATCGCGGAGGAGATCACGGTCCAGCCCGCGTCCGTCTTCTCCGCGGTCACCGCGACCGCGACCTCGCGAGACGTCGCAGGCGTGCCGGCGCCGGCGAGCTTGTGCGCGCAGGCCATGGCGAAGCAGGAGGCGTGGGCGGCGGCGAGGAGCTCCTCGGGGCTCGTCATCCCCGTGTCGTCCGCCTCGGCGCGGGCGCGCCACGTGATCGGGAGCGTGGCGATCGCACCGCTTGTCGCCACGCGCATCTCCCCGCTGCCGCCGAGGAGATCGCCCTGCCAGCGGGCCTCCGCCCGTCGCACCTGGGCCATCCGTCGTCCCTCCGTGAGCTCGGCGCCGGGCACGCAGACGCGCACCCATGTCACCGCCATCCTATTCGCGCCGCGGCTCCGCGCGGATGGCCGCTGCGACGCAGCCGGGCGCGCGACTACCGCGGGACCACGCCGGCCGGGCGCATCAGGCCCGGGACGCGGAGCGACCGCCACGGGTCCGTGTAGCGGATCGCCTGCCACTCGCCGAAGAGCGCCGCGGACAGCTGCGAGATCGCCGCGACCCGCGCCGGGCGGAACTCCCAGCGCCAGCGACAGCCGGACGTGCAGGGCCGCCACCAGCGCGTCATCTGGATCGCGACGGTGTACGTCCGGCCGGCGACGAGCAGCCGCGGGTCGGGGACGGTGACCTCCGCCTCCTCCCATCGCCCGTCGCCATCGTCGTCGTCCCGGTCGAACGTGGCGCCCGGGAGGTCGCTCACCCAGAAGCCGCTCGCGGAGAGCCGACCGGACAGGTCGTTGATCTCCTGGGTGTAGGCGAGACGGTAGGCGCGCAGCGCGGCGAGAGCCGGCCCATCCCAGCGGATCCGGACGTAGATGTACGTGCTGTCCCGGGCCACCCGGAAGCCGGAGACGACCCCCGTCATCCCGCCGGCTGCAGGTGACCAGGTCGCGCCACCGACCCCCGTGGCCCCGACCGGGACGGCGAGGAAGGGGGTGGCGAGGCAGGCGAGGAGCAGGGCGGCGCGGGCGCGTCCGCGACGGAACGGGATCGCCCCGGCCCTAGAGGGGTCGCTCGGCGCCCGGGCGGCCGGTCGGCGGCGGGTTCGGTGTGCGCGAGCCGCCGGCCGACCCATCGCCGAAGAGCTCGGTGGTCGTGACGAAGGTGAACCCGCGGGCGCGGTAGCCGTCGATGATCTGCGGCAGGATCTCCGCGCTGATCGGACGGTTGCAGTGCATGAGGAGGACGGAACCCGGGCCGCCGGCCATGGCCCGCCGGAGCATGCCGCGCGCCGTGCCGTTCAGCGACGTGTCCGCGTTCGTCACGTCCCACAGGAGGATGCGTCGGTAGCCGAAGGAGGCGGCCACGCGTCGGACCGTGTCCGACCAGGCACCGCCGGGCGGGCGGAACTCGGCCATGCGCGCGTCCGGAGCGACCTTGCGCACGATCGCGAGCTGACGGCCGATCTGGCGGCGGATCTGCTCCTCCGAGAGCGGCGGCAGGATCGCGTGGTACATCGTGTGGTTCGCGAGCGGGAAATCCCGCCCGATCCGGCGCCAGACGGACGGGTACGCCCGAACGCGCTTGCCGATCGGGAAGAACGTCGCGTCCGCGCCCTTCTCGCGCAGGATCCGCGCCATCCGCAGGCAGGTCTCCGGGCTGTAGCCATCGTCGATGGTGAGCGCGATGACCTTGCGCGAGGTGTCCAGGTCGTTGACGACCGGGATGTGCGCCGCGGCCGGGGCCGACGGGACGAGCACGAGGGCCGCCAGCAGGACGGTCGCCGCGGCGGGAATGCGGCGGCGGAAGGTTCCGATCGCCGAACGGGAGCGCGATGCGCGACGCATGCGTGGAATGTAGCCGAGGGCGCTCCCGTCTGCCCGGGCCGATGGTCACGCGCGCGTCTGCCGGGTGCCGGCCCATCCCTCGGCCGGAGCGGATGACCACCGAGGCCGCATCGGGGTCAGCTCCGGGGTCACCCCGGAATCCGGAGGCCCCCCGGATCGCTCCGAGGGGCCTCGTTCACGCTTGGGAGAGTGGTCGGGGCGAGACGATTCGAACGTCCGACCTCCTGAACCCCATTCAGGTGCGCTACCAGGCTGCGCCACGCCCCGTTCCAGCGCCAGAGTCTATCACCGACGGCCGCGACCGCTCGCGCTCTTCCGTCTGCCGGGCCGCTTCGCACCCTCGCGCGGACCGAGGTCCACGCGCGACCGCTCGCGATAGAGGATGCGGAGCGGGGTGCCCCCGAACCCGAAGGCATCCCGCAGTCGGTTCTCCAGGTACCGTCGGTAGCTGAAGTGCACCTCGGCGGCGTTGTTCGCGAAGAGGACGAAGGTCGGCGGTTCGACGCCCGCCTGCGTGCCGTAGTAGACCCGGGGGCGGACGTTCCGGACGGGCGGCGCGGGCTGGCGGGCGACGGCATCGGAGATCACCCGGTTGAGGGCCGCGGTGGGGATGCGCCGGCGGCGACCCCGGCCGATCTCCAGCGCTGCGTCCACGATGCGTCCGACCCGCTGGCCCGTCTTCGCGCTGATCGCGACGACCGGCGCGAAATGGAGGAACGGCACCTCGCGGCGGATGCGCGCCACGTACGCATCGAACGTGTGCTCGTCCTTCTCCACGAGATCCCACTTGTTGATCGCGATGACGAGGCCGACCCCCTCGTCCGTGACGTACCCCGCCACGTGCGCGTCCTGGGCCGTCAGCCCTTCCACGGCGTCGATCACGAGCACCGCGACGTCCGCACGCCCGATCGCGCGGAGCGCGCGGATCGCGGAGAACCGCTCCGCCGCCGGCCCCGCGGCGATCCGGCCACGGCGGCGCATGCCCGCGGTGTCCACGAGGCGGACGGGTACCCCGTCCCAGTCGAGGGTCGTGTCGATGGCATCGCGGGTCGTGCCCGGGATGTCGCTGACGATCGTCCGTTCCTCGCCGAGGAGCGCGTTCAGAAGCGAGCTTTTGCCCACGTTCGGACGCCCCACGATCGCGACCGAGACGGCCACTGCACCCGGCGGCAGGACCTCCGCCACCTCGTCATCACCCGGCGGCTCGTCCGCGATGAAGACCACCGCATCCGGCTCCGCGCGGCGGGCTTCCTCCGCGAGGGCGGGGATCGCGTCCGCCTCCGCCTCGCGCGCCCGGCGGGCCTCCTCCTGTGCCGATTCCTCGGGGAGGCCGTCCACCAGAGCGTCGAGCAGGTCCGCGACGCCGCGGCCGTGGAGGGCGCTGATCGGGTAGGTGGATTCCCAGCCGAGACGGTGGAACTCGGCGCCCTCCGCCTCGCGGCGCGGGTTGTCCGCCTTGTTCACCGCGACGATCACCGGCGCACGGGCCGTCCGCAGGAGCGTGGCCGCCTCCGCGTCCGCGGGCGTCTCGCCCGTCTCCGCGTCCACGACGAAGACGATCGCGTCCGCTTCCTCGATCGCGAGGCGCGCCTGCTCCTGGACCTTCTCCTCGATCGGGTCGCCGGGGCGCCGCTCGAGGCCGCCCGTGTCGACGAGGACGAAGCGCCGGGCGTTCCACTCGGCGACCTCGTACAGCCGGTCGCGGGTGGTCCGGGCTCGGTCCTCCACGATCGCGCGGCGCGCGCCGATGATGCGGTTGAACAGCGTGGACTTGCCGACGTTCGGCCGCCCCACGATAGCCACGATCGGGAGCCCGGCGGGCGAGACACGGTCGAGCTCCGAGCGCCCGCTGCGGCGTCCGGAACGGCGCGTCGGCACCTAGCGGCTGCCGGCCGCGGCGGCGGCCCGAACGGCTGCCCGGGCGTCGGCGGGCATGGACGTGGAGCGGTATGCGGGCTCCGCGACAGACCGGATCGCGATCGCTGCGAGCTCCGTGGCGCGGGCGCTCTGCGCGGAATCCCCGGCGAGCTCCCAGATCCGGCGTACGACCGCCTCGAGGTCCTCGATCGGCGTGGAGGTGCCCCCGGTGACGCCGATGACGGCGCGGCCGGTGAAGGGGGCCGCATCGTCGAGATCCGCGGCGCTCTCGATCTGGATCGCCTCGCGACCGGCGATGCCGACCAGGCGGGTGAGCTCGCGCGTGTTCGCGCTCTTCCGGCCCCCGACGACGACCACGAGCTCCACGGACTCCGCGAGCTCCATCGTGTCCTGCTGGCGCCGGATGGTGACGGGGCAGACGGTGTTGACGATCTTCAGCTCGTGGCAGCGCCCGACCATGTGCGCAGCGAGCTTCTCGAACTTCCAGGGCGGTTGGGTGCTCTGGCAGATGAGCGCCATGCGCTTCTTCCGCGGGATGCGGTGCCAGTCCTCCTCCTCGTCCACGAGGATGGCGTCCGGCGCGAACCCCAGAAGCCCCACGACCTCGGGGTGACCGGGCGTCCCGAGGAGGACGATGGTGTACCCCTCCTCCACGAGCCGGGCGAGCTCGCGCTGTTCGGTGGTCACCCAGGAGCAGGTCCCGTCGATCACGTCGAGGCCGCGGCTCCGCGCGAGCTGCATCTGGTCCGGGGTCACCCCGTGGGCACGGATGACGACCGTACCGCCCTCGGGGACGGCTGCGAGGTCGTCCACGCGGCGGATGCCGCCCGCACGGAGGTCGTGGATGACGCCCTCGTTGTGGACGAGGTGGCCGAGGGTGTGCGTGGGCTTCCCCTCCGCGGCCGCGAGCCATGCGGCATCGATCGCCTCGCGGACCCCGTAGCAGAAACCGGTCCGGCGGGCGACCCGGACCTCGCGCAGCGTGCTCATCTATGGGAAGTATCGCATCCCCGGCCGGTGCGGATGCTCAGGCGTCCCGGGGCTCCCCCCAGCGCCCGCGGTGGCGTGGCTCGACGAGCGCGGCGATTCGCAGCATGAGCTCGGCGTCCGCTGCAGCGAGCGCGGCGCGGCGATCGCCGCCCTCGGGGACCGACGGGGTCCATGGCGTGCCTACGCGGACCATGACCCGGACCCGGAAGTGCGGGCGGCCGGAGCGGGGCGGCAGGAACGCGTCCGTCCCCGACACGCCGACGGGCAGGATCGGGATCGCGTGCCGCGTGGCGAGCAGCGTGACGCCGGGTCGGGGCGCCCCGAGCGTGCCGTCGCGGCTCCGGGTTCCCTCCGGGAAGATGAAGATCGGTTCCCCCGCCGCGATCACCTCGCGGGCCGCCCGGTAGGCGTCCATGTCGGCCCCGCCCGCCCGGACCGGGATGACGCCCTGGCCCCGGAGGAACCACCCGACGACGCCGCGGAAGAGCTGCTCCTTGGCGAGGAACCGCGGGCGCCGGCCGAGAGCGGGGGCGAGCCATCCGCCGACGAGCGGCGGGTCCGCGTTGCTCAGGTGGTTCGGCGCGATGATCAGCGGCCCGGACCGCGGCACGTTGTCGAGGCCGTGGACCTCCACGCGCACAAGGATGCGCAGGATCGTCCGACAGAGCCACGCGACGAACGCGGGCCAGGCACCGAGACGCGTGCCGGCGCTCACCGGGAACCCTCGGTGCGCTCCGCCGTGCGGATGGCCGCGACGACGGCCGCGACGGTCCGGTCGAGGTCGAGCCCGTCCGCTGCGATCACGTGCGCGCCGTCGGGGATCCGCAGTGGCGCGACGGCACGCTCGCGGTCCCGACCGTCGCGCCGATCGAGGTCCTCGCGGATGGCGATCCCGTCGGGCCCGTCGGGCGCGAGCCCGCGCTGGCGTGCGCGCCGGGCGGCGCGCTCCGCGAGCGAGACCTCGAGCCAGATGCGCAGGTCCGCGTCCGGCAGGACGACGGTGCCGATGTCCCGCCCGGCCATCACGATCGCGCCCCCGGTGGCGAGCGCGCGCTGCACCGGCAGGAGGGCGGCCCGGACGGCCGCGTCCTCCGCCACCACAGAGACCACGCGGTCCACGGCCGCGGTGTGCAGCGCGCCCGTGACGTCAGCGCCGTCGAGCAGGACCCGCGCGAGCCGGCCCGCCGCGTCCGAGGCAAGGCGGATCCGCGGCACGAGCGCGACGAGCGCTGCGCTCTCCGCGGGGTCCGCGCCCGTGAGGAGCGCGGCGTGCGCGAGCGCCCGGTAGAGGATCCCCGTATCGCAGAAGCGGTAGCCCACCGCGGCTGCCGCGGCCGCGCCCACGCTGCTCTTGCCGCTCGCCCCCGGCCCATCGATGCTCACCACGACGCGTCGGCGCGGCGCGGGCCTGCCGCGGCCCGCCGATGCTGCGCCCTCCACGGCCGGCGGCAGCCTCGCCCGGCCGTGGTCGCCGGCGCGGGGCGCGCCGGCACCCTGACCGCCCGCACCCTGCCCGCCCGCCAGCCTGTCCCGCTCGGCGGCGCTGAGCGGGCGGACGGCTCCCGCGGCGAGGTCGTCCAGGCGCAGGCTGCCGATGCGGACGCGGACGAGCCGCACGACCGACGCGCCGACCGCCGCGAACATCCGCCGGACCTGGCGCTTCCAGCCCTGGGTGAGGGTGACGCGCACCCACGTGAGGTCACGCGACCCGATGCCGGTGAGCGCGTCCAAACGGGCCGTCTCGGGATCGGTCGCCGGACGCATCGCGCGGACCGTCGCGATGCCCTCGTCAAGGGCGATGCCCGCGCGCAGGTCGGCGACCTGCTCGAGTGTCAGGGGCGCGGCGAGACCGACCGCGTACTCGCGCTCCACGCCGTAGCGGGGATGCAGGACGCGGTCCGCCCAGGCCCCATCGTTCGTCAGGAGGAGCAGGCCCTCGCTGTCCACGTCGAGGCGGCCGACCGGGTAGAGGCGCGGCGCACCCCGCCGCAGCTCGGCCGGCACGAGCTCGATGACCGTCCGGAGCGCGTGCCGGTCGGCGACGGTGCTCGTCACGCCCGCGGGCTTGTGGAGCGCGAGGTGGACCGGGGTCGCCCGGGCGCCGATCTCGCGGTCGTCCACGGCGATCCGGTCGATGGCGGGATCCACCCGCTCGCCGGTCACGGCCGGACGGCCGTTCACCCGGACGCGCCCCGCGGCTACGAGCGCATCGGCGCCGCGGCGCGAGGCGACGCCTGCGTCCGCGAGGACCTTCTGGATCCGGACCGCCTCAGACACCGGCATCGTCCGCGAGGACGGCCGGGCGGGCATCTGTCGCCTCGGCGGCCCAGAGACCTGCGGGGGCATCCGGCGCGTCGGCTTCCTCGATCTCCCCCGCGGCGAGGCGCGCGGCGATCTCCGCGTCGAGGACGGGCAGGTCATCGAGCGAGGTGAGGCCGAAGCGCTCCATGAACTCCATCGTCGTCCCGTAGAGGATCGGTCGGCCCGGGGTCTCGGCACGCCCCTGTTCCACGATGAGCCGGCGATGGAGGAGGCCGCGGAGGGCGTGCTCGGCATCCACGCCGCGGATCCGCTCGATGACGCCCCGCGTCACCGGCTGGCGCCACGCGACGATGGCGAGCGTTTCGAGGGCGGCGGGCCCCAGCCGCGGGCCGCTGCCGCCGATGTACCGCGCGATGAGCGGCCCGGCGGTGGGAGCGGTCGCAAGCTCGACGAGGTCGCCGCTCGTGACGAGCCGGATGCCGCGCTCGCGGAGCACCACCTCGAGATCGCCGAGGAGCCCGTCCGTCGCATCGGCGTCGAGGCCGCAGATCCGGCCGATCTCGGCCCGCGTCAGCGGTCGCTCGGCGACGAAGAGGAGCGCCTCGAGCTCGGCCACACCGACGACGAGGGTGCCTGCGCCGTCGGCAGGCGCCGCGGCGTCCGTACCGCTCGGTACGTGCACGGCGCCGGCATCCCCGCCGTCCGTCTCCCCGGGCGCGGGCCGCAGGGCTTCTTCCGGCGCGCTCACCCCGCGGCCTCCGGCGTGCGGCGGATGCAGCGGATCGGTCCCCATGGGATCTCCTGCTCGAGGGTGACCTCACGCATCTTCGCCATCTCGAGGACCGCGAGGAAGGTGATCGCGATGACGACGCGGTCGCGGGCGCCCCGGAGGAGCTCCTGGAGGACGACCACGGGTGCGCCCCCGAGGGCGCGCCGGACGATCGCGGCCCGCTCCTCCATCGTGACGGCCCGCCGGACGACGGCGACCGGCGGTGGCGGCGGCGGGACGACGCGGAAGGCGCGCGTCAGGGCGCGGACGAGCAGCTCCGGGTCCATCCGCGGCAGCTCCGGCTCGACGGCGCCGACCCGCGCCGCGGCCGCCGCGACCGCGGGCGCGCGCGGGAAGAGGACCGGGCCGCGCGCGAGCCGGTCCGCGAGGAGGCGCGCGCGGTCGCGGACGCGCCGGTACTCCAGGAGTCGGCGCCGGAGCTCCTCCTCGGGATCCGGTCCGTCGTCCACGAGGGCCGCCTGCACGGGCGGTCGCGGCAGCATCGCCCGGCTCTTGATGAGGATGAGCTGCGAGGCGACGGTGATGAAGGCGGAGATGTGCGGCAGCTGCGTCTCCTCGAGCGCGCTCACGGCGTCGAGGAAGGAGGCGGCGAGGTCGCCGAGCGGCACGGTGAGGATGTCGAGCTTCCGCTGCTCGATGAGGCCCAGGAGGAGCGCGAGCGGGCCGTCGAACCCGCCGAGCGCCACGAACGCGGCGCGATCGGGCGGCAGGTCGTCCGCGATGCGGATCGCGGCGCGCGCCGGCTCGGGCAGCGCGAGGTCCGGCAAGGTAGCGCCGAGGGTGCGCGGGCCGCTCACCCCGCCGCCTCGTCCGCGAGGTGCAGCGCGCGCGCCGCGGGCTCCTCGGGCGCGGACTGCGCGGCGATCAGCGCGACGACACGCGGCCGGGCGCCCGCCTCCGCGGCGAGGCGCGCCGAGACGACGACGTGGTCGCGCATCCGGGCAACGCCACCGCGCAGGCCGGGGATGCGCAGCGCGACGGCGTGGATCGCCGTCCCGTGGCGTTCGCCGAGCGCCCACGCGATCCGCGGTGCGAGGCCGGTCCGGGGTCCCTTGCCCGCGTCGTGCAGCAGCGCGGCGACGAGGAGGTCCGGGTCGCGCTCGCCCGCCGCGAGGAGCGCGTCGCGGACGACGATGCCGTGGCGCCGGTCCGCGACGTGCAGGGAATCGAAGAGCGCGAGCTCACGCGGCGAGAGGAGCGTGGCGAGCCCGGCACGCTCCGCGAGGGAGACGCGGGCGGTGAGGTGGACCCGGACCCGGTGCGTCTTGCCCGCCCACCACGCGAGGACGCTCACGCGACCACCGGGACGAGGTAGGCGGGCCCGCCGAGGAGCAGATCGAGCAGCCGTCCCACGATCGGCGCGATGAGCGGGGGCCCGAGGAGGATGATCGCGATGAGGAACGCGAACGGGAGCACGTTGGCGTACCGGGCTTCGAGCTCCCGCAGCTGCCAGGCGGTGCGCGGTGGGACGAGGCCCCCGAGGACCTTCCACCCATCGAGCGGGGGGATGGGCAGGAGGTTGAAGACCGCGAGCGTGCAGTTGACGATGACGAAGAAGAGCGCGACGTTCAGCGCGATCGCGACCGGTGCGGGGTAGAGCGTGTCGGCACCCATCAGGAAGCGGAGCGGCAGCGCGACCACGGCCGCCATCACCAGGTTCGCGGCCGGTCCGGCCAGGGCCACGAGCGCCTCGCCGTGGCGGGCGCGCCGGAGGTTGGCGGGGTTCACGGGGGTCGGCCGGGCGTAGCCGAAGGTCGCCGTGCCGCCGCTCAGGAGCGTCGTGATGACGAGGAGGAAGGCGCCGGCCCGGTCGAGGTGGACCCGAGGGTCGAGCGAGAGCCGTCCCTGCCAGCGGGCGGTGGCATCGCCCAGCCGCCAGGCCGCGAAGGCGTGGCTCCACTCGTGGACAGGGAACCCCACGAGCAGCATCACCCCGCAGGCGACGAGCGCGTAAAGCAGCTGCGGTGTGAGGTCGAGCATCGCCGGGTGCCGGTCAGATCCGGCCGAGCAGGTCCTGCTTCTTCGCCTCGTAGTCCTCGGCGGAGATCGCACCGCGGTCCCGGAGCTCGGCGAGCTGGGCTAGCGCGGCGCTCACCTCGTCCGCGGTGTCGATGCGGCCGTTCCCGGCGAGCGGGGCAGGCGCAGGGCGCGCGACCCCGTTGCCGTTGCCGCCCACCGGGCCGTTCGCCATCCCCGTCTCGAGCGCGTGCTTCGCCTCGAGCATCCGCTTCTTGAAGTCCTTCGCGTGGGCGAGCATGCGGTAGCGGTCCACGGCGATGTCCGCCGCGGTGAGGATGTCCAGGTCCCCGTAGTCGAGGATGCGACCGATGAGGTTCTCCTCGAGGATCGCGTCGTTGATCTTCTCCAGCGAGGAATCGGCGGAGCGCTTGTTGATGATCCCGGTCACCTTCATGAGCCGGCGGTTCGTGATGAGGTACTCCTCCGTCCGCCATTGCCACCAGTGCCACACGAGGAGGAGGATGCCCACGCCGACGGCCGCCCAGAAGACCCACCCGACGACGTCGCCACCCAGCGCGCCCGCCGGGACGAGGGAGAAGTGGAGCAGCAGCGCGACGATGGCCACGGCCCAGCTGAGCAGCCCGAAACGGCTGTTCAGGATGAGCGAGAGCACGTGCTGATGCGATCGGTGGACGACGATCTCGCCCGGTGCGAGGAGCGTCTCCGCGTAGCTGCCCATCGTTCCCTCCTCCGTGTTCGCCGCTCTAGGCCCGGGGATGCGCCCGCGCGTAGACCTGCCGGATCCGCTCCCTGCTCACGTGCGTGTAGATCTCGGTCGTCGCGATCGTGACGTGCCCGAGGAGCTCCTGCACGACCCGCAGGTCCGCACCGCCTTCGAGCAGGTGCGTTGCGAAACTATGCCGCAACGTGTGCGGGGAGACCTGCTGCGCGAGACCGGCCCGTTCCGCGGCCCGTCGGATCGCGCGCCAGGCCTCCGTTCGGCCGAGCCGGCCGCCGCGCGCCGCGAGGAAGAGCGGCATGCCGTCCGCGGCTCCTTCAGGGCGCACACCCAGGTAGCGGGCGAGGGCGTCGAGCGCGACCTCCCCGACGGGGACCTGCCGCTCGCGGTCCTGCTTGCCGATGACACGCACGGTGCCACGCGGGAAGGAGAGGTCACCGACGTCCAGCCCGAGCGCCTCGGAGATCCGCAGGCCGGCACCGTAGAGGAGCTCGAGCAGGGCGCGGTCCCGCAGGCCGGCGGGCGCAGCCGGATCGGGGGCATCGAGGAGCGCGGCGACGTCGTCCACGCCGAGGACATCGGGGATCCGGCGCTCGGCACGGGGCAGGTCGATGCGCGGGCCGATCGCGCGCTCGGTCCAGCCTTCCGCGTCCGCGAACTGGTAGAAGGCCTTCAGCGCGGCCGTCTTCCGGCGCAGGCTCGCGGGACGGAGCCCGTGCGGTGGCCTGCGGAGCGCAGCGAGCCAGGCGCGTGGCAGCTCGGCGTCCCGGTCCCAGGCGCTCGCCCGCCCGACGGCCGCCGCGTACTGCGCGAGGTCGGTCGCGTAGGCGCGCAGCGTCGCGGACGCCAGGAGCCGCTCGACCCGCAGGTGGTCGAGCCAGGCCGCCACCGCGGCACCGAGAGGGTCGGCGCCCGCGGCAACGACCGCATCCGCCGCCACGCGCCCGGCTGCCGGGGCCGGGGGCTCAGCCACCCGGGTCCCGCCCGGCGCGCGCGAGGAGCTCGTGCGCGGCTGCCTCGGCGGCCGGCGAGCCTGCGCCACCCGCGATCATCGCGGCGAGCTCCGCGACCCGGGCGTGCCCGGTGAGCTCGGTGACCGCCGTCGTGGTCCGGCCGTCGCGGACGGACTTCTCGATCCGCAGGTGGGCATCGGCCCAGGCCGCGATCTGCGGCAGGTGGGTGACGCACAGGACCTGGCGGTCGCGGGCGAGCGCGTGGAGCATCCGCCCGACCGGCTCCGCGGAACGCCCCCCGATCCCGGTGTCGATCTCGTCGAAGACGACCGTGGGGGTTGCATCGGCAGCCGCCGCGACGCCGCGGATCGCGAGCGCGATCCGGGAGAGCTCCCCGCCCGACGCGATGCGCGCCAGGGGGCGGGGCGGCTCGCCGGGGTTGGCCGCGAGGAGGAAGGTGACCGAATCGGCGCCGTCGGCGCCGAGGGGCGCGTCGGCCACGGCGACGGCGAAGGCGCCGGGTGCGAAGCCGAGCTCCCCGAGTGCTGCATCGACCGCCGCCGCGAAGACGTGCGCCGTCGCGCGGCGTCGCGCGCCCAGGGCCGCGGCCGCGGTGTCCGCGGTGCTCCGCAGTCGCGCGTCGGCGGCGGCACGCTCCGCTCGCTCTGCGGCCGCGCCCGCCAGCCGCTCGGCCTCTGCCTGCATCCGGGCGCCGTGTGCCACGACCGTCTCCTCGTCCTCGCCGTACTTGCGCAGGAGCGTGTACAGGTCCGCAAGACGCTGCTCGAGGGCCGGCGACGCCTCGGCGGCCGCATCGAGATCCGATCCCGCGGACCGGACCTCGTGGGCGAGGTCGTCCGCCTCGGCCGCGAGTCCGACCGCCCGCGCGGCGAGGGGCGCGAGGCGCGCGTCGACCCGTGCGGCATCCGCGAGGTCGCGGGCGGCTGCGGCGATCCGGGCGTACGCACCGCTCCCCTCCCCGGTGAGCGCGTCCTCGGCGCCCGCGAGGTGGCGGGCAAGCCGTTCCACGGACGCCACCGCCGCGAGGCGCGCCCGCAGCTCGGCGATCTCGCCCGGACGGATCCGCGCGGCGGCGATCTCGTCGGCCTCCCAGGCAGCGAGCTCGCGGCGTCGGTCGAGCGCGTCCGGGGCGGCGGCGAGCTCGGCGAGGAGCGCCGCGTTCGTGCGCCACGCGTCGACGGCCGCGCGAACGGCAGCGCGCTCCGCGTCGTGGCCGCCGCAGGCGTCGAGCAGGTCGCGCTGGAAGTCCGCGGCGAGGAGCCGTTGCTGGTCGTGCTGCCCGTGGATCTCCACCCGGGCCGCGACCGTGGCGGCCAGCCGCGCGGCGGTGACCGTGGCGTCATCGAGACGGGCGAGGCTGCGACCGCCCGCCGCGACCTCGCGCACGGCGATCAGCGGTTCGGGGTCACCATCGAAGACGGCCTCGACACGCGCCTCCGCAGCACCCGAGCGGACGAGGGAGCTGTCCGCGCGCCCGCCGAGGACGAGCAGGAGGGCGTCGATGAGGAGCGACTTGCCCGCGCCCGTCTCGCCGGTCAGGACGGTCAGCCCGGGACCGAGCCGGATGCGCACCCGCTCGAGCAGGGCGAGGTCGGCGACCGCGAGCTCGAGCAGCATCTCAGGACGGAAGGAGCGCCGCCTTGCGCCGGAGGAGGTCCCAGAACGGCGCGGCCCCCTCCGGCTCGACGAGGCGGATCGGTCGGGGCCGGACCGCGACCCGAACCTCGTCACCCGCGACGAGGGGAACGTCCTCGTGGCCGTCGATGCTCACGAGGCAGCCGGGGGTCTCGAGGACGCGCACGTGGACGACGTGCGCCTCGCCGACGACGACGGAGCGGATCGCCGAGAGGTAGCCCGCGATCGGGGTGAGGACGAGGTTGCGGCTCGTCGGCTCCAGGATCGGGCCACCGGCGCTGAACGAGTAGGCGGTCGATCCGGTCGGGGTCGCCACGACGAGGCCGTCGCAGGTCCAGGTGGCCATGTGCGAGCCGGAGATCGCCACGTCGAGGTGGACGACGCGCGCCTGGGCGCCGCGCACGATCGCGGCATCGTTCAGGCCGAGATACGTCCGGGCGAGCCCCGGGTCGCCGCCGGGGAGGACGGTCGCCTCGAGGAGCATCCGCGGCTCGAGCCGGAAGCGGCCCGCGGCCATCGTTTCGAGGACCTCGATCGCCTGTGCGGGATCGGCCTTGGAGAGGAAGCCGACCTTGCCGGCGTTCACCCCGAGGATCGGCACGTCCACCTCCGCGACGGCGCGCGCGGCGCGCAGGAAGGTGCCGTCGCCGCCGAGGACGACGAGGAGGTCCGTCTCCGGCAGGTCCGTGACGAGCCCCGGCAGGTCCCGTGCCTCGCGCTCCCAGGCGCCGATGCCGCGGGCGCGCGCCCAGGCGGCGAGCGGGCCGCGCAGCTCGTCCGCGCGCGGGCTCGTGGGGTTGATCGCGAAGCCGATGCGGCGCATCAGGCGGCGGCATCCGCCTGCGGCACGCGCAGGTGGAGGAAGAACTCGTGGTTGCCCGACGGGCCGACGAGCGGGGACTCGACCTCGCCGAGCACCGTCAGCCCGAGCGCGCCCGCGTGCTCCGCCACGCGTGCCACGGCCTGCGCGCGGAGACCTGCGTCGCGGACGACGCCGTGGGGCACCTCGCGGGGCGAGAGCTCGAACTGCGGCTTCACCATCGGCAGGATCGTACCGCCCGGTCGCACCGCGGCCGCCATCCCCCGCAGGAGACGAGTGAGCGAGATGAACGAGACATCCGCCACCGCGAGATCGACCGGCTCGGGGAGCACGAGGGGCGCGTCCGCGTCGGGATCGAGCCGGGCCGCATGGACGCGCTCCATGGAGATGACCCGGGGATCCGCCCGAAGCGTCGCGGCGAGCTGTCCACGTCCCACGTCGAGAGCATAGACGCGGAGCGCGCCCGCCTGCAGCAGACAGTCGGTGAACCCGCCGGTGCTCGCCCCGACATCGAGGCAGACGGTCCCCGCCGGATCCACGCCGAAGGCCGCGAGCGCACCGGCCAGCTTGTCCCCGCCGCGGCTGACGTAGCGCGCGGGCGCGGTCAGCGCCACCGCGATCGTCGCGGGCACGAGATCACCGGCCTTGCGGTCGGTGCGTACGGACGGCGGCTCTCCGACCACCACCTTGCCGGCGAGGATGAGCGCCTGGGCTGCGGAGCGCGTCGGGGCGAGGCCGCGATCGACGAGGAGCTGATCGAGCCGCCGGCGGGCGCCCCCGGACGCGCTCAGGCGACCCCGCTGCCGAGATGCGCGGCAGCCATGAGCGGCGTGAGCCCGAGCTCGGCGAGCGCCTCGCGGATCTGCTCGACGATGCCCTCCGTGTCCAGGCGGATGAGCCGTCGGAGGTCGGCGACGGAGCCGTGGTCCACGAAGCGATGTGCCGGGATGCCGATGCGCACGACCGGGATGCCGCGGAGCGTGGGATCCGCGACGCCCGCGTCCGCGATCGCCTCGAGCACGGCGGAGCCGAAGCCGCCGGCCACGGCCGATTCCTCGAGGGTCACGACGAGACGCTTGCCGCGTGCCTGCGCACAGATGAGCTCGGCGTCGAGCGGCTTGGCCCAGCGCGCATTCACGACCGCGGTGGACCAGCCGTCGTGCCCGAGCGCGTCGGCCGCCGCCATGCCCCGTGCCACGATCGGGCCGAAGCCCACGATGCACAGGTCCGACCCTTCGCGGACCACCTCGCCCCTGCCGACCGGGAGGACGACCGGTGTCTGCTCGGGCAGGCCGAAGCCCGCGTCGCGCGGGTAGAGGAGCGCGGTCGGGTGCTCGGATGCGAACGCGGTCGCGAGGAGTGAGCGCAGCTCCTGCTCGTCCTTCGGCGAGGCGATCTGGAGCACGGGGAGCTGGCGCATCGCGCCGAGCATGAACATCCCCTGGTGGCTCGTGCCGTCCTCGCCGACCAGCCCGGAACGGTCCACGCCGATCACGACCGGGGCGTCGTTCTGGCAGACGTCGTGGACGACCTGGTCGAACGCGCGCTGGAGGAAGGTGCTGTAGAGCGCGACGAAGGGACGGCGCCCGTCCAGCGCGAGGCCCGTGGCAAGCGCGACCGCGTGCTGCTCGGCGATGCCGACGTCGTATGTGCGCTCCGGGAAGCGACCCGCGAACGCCGCCACGCCGGTGCCCGTGGGCATGCCCGCGGTGATCGCGACGATGCGCGGGTCCACGGTGGCGAGCCGGAGCAGCTCGTCGCTCAGGACGGCGGTGTAGTTCGGGTTCTTCCGGGGAGCGGGCGCGGTGGGCGTCGCTGCCGCGGCCTCGCCCTCGCTCTGCGCCGAGCCGCTCACCTCCTGGCCCGCGTCGTCCACGCGGAAGGGCGGCAGGGCGGCGCCGTGGAAGCTGACCTGGTCGGCCTCCGCCGGCCGGAAGCCGCGCCCCTTCTGGGTGCGGACGTGGACGACGACGGGTCCTTCCTGTGCGGCGAAGGCGGAGCCGAGCACGGAGGTGAGCTCGCGCAGGTCGTGCCCGTCGACCGGGCCGACGTACGTCAGGCCGAGGTCCTCGAAGAGCCGCCCGTCCTGCGCGAAGTCGACGACCGCGCCGCGGAAGCGCCGCGACCACTCGAGGACCGTCGGCCCGACTGCGGGCAGGCGCTCCACCGCGTGGTCGTACGTGTTCCGGGAATCGCGCCACGTCTTGGAGAGCTTGATCCGCGAGAGATACCCCGAGACGGCGCCGACCGTGGGCGAGATGCTCATCTCGTTGTCGTTGAGGATGACGACCATCCGCGTCCCGCGATGGCCGAGGTCGTTGAGCGCCTCGAGCGCGAGGCCGGACATGAGCGCGGCGTCGCCGACGATCGCGACCACGCGGTCCGTGCCTCCACGCACGTCGCGGGCGAGCGCGAGGCCTTCGGCGATGGAGATGCCCGTCCCGGCGTGCCCGCCGTCCATGACGTCAGGCGGGCGCTCCGTGCGGCGCGGGAAGCCGCCGATGCCGCCGATCTGCCGGAGCGTCCCGAAGTCGGCAAGGCGACCGGTGAGCAGCTTGTGCGCGTAGGCCTGGTGGCCGGTATCCCAGACGATCCGGTCGGTCGGGCTGTCAAGGAGGCGGTGCAGGACAATGGTCAGCTCGACGACGCCGAGCGAGGACCCGAGGTGTCCGCCGGTCTTCGCGACCGTGGACACGATCGTCCGGCGGATCTCCCCGCACAGGGCGAGCAGCTGCTGCTCGTTCAGTTCCTTGAGGTCCGCGGGACCGCGGAGGTCGGTGAGGAG
Organism: Chloroflexota bacterium; assembly: GCA_046352645.1. Lineage (GTDB taxonomy): Bacteria > Chloroflexota > Limnocylindria > Limnocylindrales > CSP1-4 > JAFMJV01. The sequence goes on from JBJTJV010000016.1 coordinate 20,564, forward strand.
GGACACTCGGGACTCCTGTGACGCAGAGTCGGGGGCCGCGTCCGCCCCGGAGGACTGCCTCCTGCGTTCTCTTCGCAGCGGTGCGCCCGGCGGATGATAGACCCGGACCAGCCACGCCGCCGACCCGGGATCGGTCCGTCAGTCGGACTCGCCGCCGACGTCGTCGAGCGCGCGTGCGACCGGTCCGCCCGCACGGTCGGAGAGGCGTGCCACGCGCAGCTCGGCCGCATCGAGGAGCTCCGCGCAGCGGCCGTGGAGCGCCACGCCGCGGGCATACAGCTCGATCGACCCCTCGAGCGGGAGGTCTCCCCCTTCCAGCCTGCCGACCACCGCCTGGAGCTCCGCGAGGGCCGCGTCGAAGGTGAGCGTGGCGATCGCGGGGTCGGGCACGGCATCGGGTTCGGTCATGCCGGGGAGTCTCGCACGGCCGTGATGCGGGCGTCCAGCGCCCCGCGGGCGAGCGTGACGCCGATCGTTCCGCCCGCGGATGCGGCCGAAGCGTCCACGAGGACCCGACCGTCGGCGTCGCGGACGATCGCGTATCCGCGGGCGAGCGTCGCATCCGGGTCGAGAGCGGCGAGCGCGCGCCCGGCCGCGACGAGCGCGGCGCGTCTGTCCCGGACGGCGTCCGTCCCGAGCGGCGCGAGGCGCGCCGCCGCGAGCGCAAGGCCGCGCTCCGCCGAGGCAAGGCGCGTGCGCGTCGCGCGGTCGGCGCGATCGAGGAGCAGCGCGGCGCGCTCGCGCTCCACGGCGACAAGCTGCGCCGGGCGGAACGCATCGAGGGCCCGGCGCTCCGCGGTCGCGACCCGTCGGCGGTGGGCGATCGCGGCGGCGCCTCCCGCGGTGAGCCGGCCGGCGAGCTGCCGCAGCCCCGCTGCCTCCTCGGCCCGGTCGGGGACGGCGAGCTCGGCGGCGACGGAGGGTGTCGCAGCGCGTCGGTCCGCGGCGAACTCGGCGAGCGTCACGTCCGTCTCGTGCCCGACCCCCACGATGGTGGGCACGGGCGATGCAGCGATGGCCCGCACGACGCTCTCGTCGTTGAATGCCCACAGGTCCTCGAGGGAGCCGCCGCCCCGCGCGACGATGACGAGGTCGACGCCGGCCCCGTCGGCCGGGTCACGCCACGTGACTGCCCGGTCGATGGCGGCGACGATGGCGTCCGGTGCGCCCGGGCCCTGGACGAGCGTCGGGGAGAGCAGGAGCCGCACGAGCGGCCAGCGCCGGGCGAGCACCTGGCGGATGTCGTGGATGACGGCGCCGGTGGGGCTCGTGACCACGGCGATCGAGCGCGGCCAGGCGGGGAGCGCCCGCTTGCGCTCGGGCGCGAAGAGCCCCTCGGCGGCGAGGCGCTGCTTCAGCGCCTCGTAGCGGGCGGCGAGGTCGCCGATCCCTGCGGGGGCGATGGAATCGATGTAGAGCTGGACCTTGCCCTGGGCCTCGAAGAGATCGATCCGGCCCTGCGCAAGGATGCGCATCCCCGTCTGTGGCGCGAAGGGTGCGGAGAGCCGCTGATCGCGGAAGAGGACGCACGGAAGCTGCGCCTGTGCGTCCTTCAGCGTCAGGTAGAGATGCCCCGCCGTGGAGACGGACAGGCTGCCGACCTCGCCCTCCACACAGACCTCACGCAGCGCGGGCGCGGCGCGCAGCTGGTCGCGGACCCGGCGCACGACCTCCGAGACGCCGAGCACGCGGGGACCCGCCGCCGGACCGCGCTCCTCCCCTGCCGCCCGGCGGGCGCCCTCCGCGAGGAGCTCGGCGAAACCCGGCAGCGGGCGGGATCGCGGGTCGTCCATCCTCCGGGCCGTCCGGCCGGGCTCAGACGCGCGTCTGGTACTCGCCGGTGCGGGTGTCCACGCGGATCGTGTCGCCTTCCGTGACGAAGAGCGGCACCTGCACGACGAGGCCCGTCTCCGTCGTGGCGGGCTTGCGCGCACCGGTCGCGGTGTCGCCCGCGAAGCCGGGCTCCGTGGTCGCGACCTTGAGGTCCACGTTGATCGGGAGCTCGACGCCGATCGTCTCACCCTGGTAGGTGGTCCGGTCGAGGAGCATCCCGTCCTTGAGGTAGTGGACGGCGTCGTCGAGCTCGCTCCGGGTCAGGTGGAACTGGTCGTACGACTCGGTCTCCATGAAGTGGTAGTCGTCGCCGTCCTGGTAGAGGAACTGGATGGGGCGCTTCTCAAGGTAGGCGCGCGGCCACTTCTCGCCGGCCTGGAAGGTCTTCTCGACCGTCTGGCCGCGCTTGATGTTGTACAGCTTGATACGCACCTGCGCGGAGCCGCGGCCCATCTTGATGTGGTGGTAGTCGAGGATCTTCCAGAGCTCGCCGTCGAGCTCGATCGCGATCCCCTTCTTCAGCTCGCCGGTCGAGACCATGGGTTCGTGCACGCTCCAGTACGGGAAGGGATGGCGCACCGCACAGGCGGGCGCGGCGTCCGCGCGAGTCTACCCGACGACGACGACGTCCCGGGGAAAGGCGGTCAGGAAGGCGAGCGTCCCGGCGGCGATGTCCAGCTGCACGAGGTCCTCGATGCGCACGCCCGTGACCCCATCGAGGTAGACGCCCGGCTCGACGGAGAAGACGCTCGGGGACGGCAGCAGCGCCTCCGCTGCGCGCAGGCCGAGCGAGGGAGCCTCGTGCGTGGCGAGCCCGATGCCGTGGCCGAGCCCGTGGCCGAAGTGCGGCCCGTGCCCGGCGGCGACGATCACCGCGCGGGCCGCAGCATCGATGGCGCGGTTCGTGGGGGCCACGCCCGCGTCCACCGCGGCGGCGAGCGCCGTGAAGGCCGCATCCTGGGCCTCCCGCACGAGCGCGTGCAGCGCGAGGTCCGCGGGGGTCGGCGCCCCGACGAAGAGGGTCCGCGTCATGTCCGAGCGGTAGCCCGCGACCTGCGCGCCGAAGTCGAAGAGCAGGACCGCCCCGGCGGCCACCGCCCGTGCGCCGGGCGACCCGTGCGGCAGCGCTGCGCGCGGCCCGGCCAGGCAGGCGACATCGAAGGCGAGCGCCTCGGCGCCGTGCGTGCGCATCTGCCACTCGAGCTCGAGCGCGAGCTCGTGCTCGGTCACTCCCGGCCGGATGCGCGGCAGGAGACGTTCGAGCGCGCCGTCCGCGACCGCGCAGGCCGCCCCGATGCGCTCGAGCTCCGCGGGCTCCTTCACCGCGCGCAGCTGCTCGAGGATGCCGTCCGCGGGCACGAGGTCCACGTCGGGCAGCGCGGCGGCGAGCCGGAGCCACGTGGCGTGCGGGATCGCACCGGCCTCCATGCCGATCCGGCGCACGCTGCCCGGGGCACCGCCGCCGATCGGCCGGAGCCCGCCGACGAGCTCGGGCCAGCGCTGCGGCAGATCCCCGTAGACCTCCGCGAGGCGGGCGTCGGGCGCCTCCTCCAGCGCCTGGACGCGGTAGCGGGAATCGGCGAGCAGGACGACCTCGTCGGCGCTCACGAGCAGCTGGCCGGACACGCCCGCGACCTTCTCCTCGCCCTCGCCGAGCACGAACCCGGAGAGGTACCGCGCGGTCTCGCGCCGGACGCCGAACCAGGCGTCGAGCCCCTCCGCGGCGAGCAGGGCGCGGAAGCGTGCCAGCCGGTCGGGTCGGGCGGCGCGGTCCGCCGCTTCCCACCGTGCACGGGCTGCCGCGTCCGGCAGGGCGCGGGGTGCGAGGGGGAGCGAGGCGCTCACGAGCAGCTCGCGATGTTCGCCGTGTGCTCGGCGAGCGTCCGGGCGAACTCGTGCGTGTCGGACCCCGGGCAGGCGTAGAAGTAGAGGAGCTTCTTCGCGCGGTCCGGATCGAGCGCGGCATCGAAGGAGGCACGTGTCGGGGTCGCGATGGGCCCGTCGGGGAGGCCCGGGTTCACGTACGTCTGGAAGCTCGCGAGGTCGTCCGGCACGACCACCCCGGAGAGGGCGCTCCCGACGGTGTCCCAGAACAGGTAGCGGGTCCATTCGCGGAGCGGCTTCTCGCGCAGGGCGAGGGTGTCCACCGCGTAGACCACGGTCGGGTCGGCGTTCATGATCCGCGTCGGGTTGAGGTCGCGGTCGAGCCGGTTGCGGTAGACGCCCGCCACCTTCCGGCGCTCCTTGTCCACCTTCACCTCGCGCTCCACGATGCTCGCGAGGGTGATCGCCTCCCGCAGGGTGAGCCCCGCGGCCTCCGCGCGCTCCGCGGCATCCACGCCCATCTGCTCGCCCCATTCGGTGAGGAGCGCGCGGACGAGATCCTCGGGCGAGATCGCCGTCTCGACCTCGTACGTCCCGCCGGCGAGGAACCCCTCCAGCGAGGCGTCCCGGGGCAGGTCCGCGAGGAACGGGAAGTCGGCCGTAAGCGCACGGGGAGGATCGGTGAGGAGGCGCTGGACCTCGCGCACGTCGAGCTCCAGCGCGTCCACCGTCAGGAGGTACGCGACGATCTGCTCGAGGCGCAGGCCCGGGCGGAGGCCGAGCGTCACGCGCGGGGCGAGCTGGTCCGGCGGACCGGCGAGACGCTCCGCGACCTGCGCCGGGGTGAGCGTGCGATCGAGCGTGAAGGTCCCCGACTGGAGGCGCGTGTCCAGCCCTCCGCGGATGACCTGCCAGGTGAAGACGAGCGGATCGGCGACCAGCCCAGCCTCGGCGACGACACGGCCGATGGCGGCGACCGAGAGACCGGGCTCGATGCGCACGACGACCGGCTCGCTCGTCGTCCCGGCGGGTGTCGTGAGGGCGGCACCGAGCTCCTCGGCCACGATGTCGCCGATGAGCGGCATGCGCATGGCCTGGGGGTTCTCGCGCGCCATCGACACGGCCTGGGCGCGCAGGACCGGCAGGAGGAGGAAGACCGCGACGACGAGCCCGACGCCCACGAGGAGGAGCCCTGCGAGGCAACCGGGTGCGCGGCCGGCGCCGCCCCCCGAGCGCTCGTCCCGCCGACCCGGCCGGCCGCCGGTCGTGCCCGTGCCCGTCGTCAACTCCCCGCCTCGCTGCTCCCCGCATCGATCTCCGCGCGGAGGATCTCCGCGGCCGCTTCGCGATCCACGCGGGCGCGCCATGCACGCCGCGCCGCGGGCGATGGTGGCCCGCCCGAGCGCCCTCGGGGGAGCCCGCCCAGGCGTGCCTCGGCACGCTGGCTCGTGTGTCGCTCGTCGCGCCAGCGGACGGGCAGCCCGACCGCCGGCAGGACCGCGTCCGCCCATGCGCGGATCGCCGCGGCCTGGCGCCCCTCTCCGCCTGCGGCGTCGAGCGGCAGGCCGACGACGATCGCCTCCGCCCCGCTCTCCGCGGCGACGCGGCCGATGGTGCGTACGTCGTCCTCCGTCCGGCCGCGTCCGACCGTGCGGAGCGGACGGACGACTCCGGTCGTCGGGTCACCCCACGCCACCCCGATGCGCCGCTCGCCGACGTCGAGGCCGAGGAGACCGCTCACGGGATCTCGAACCCGATGCGGGCCGGATCCGCGGGGACCGTGGGGATGAACTCCGGCCAGAGCGTGAGGGTCGCCTCGCCGTACCGGCCGAGGATCTCGCGCGCATCGGAGACGCTCCGGCCCGCGATCTCGCGCCGGATCTGGGCGGGATCGACCGCGAGCTGGACGCGCGCGGTCACCTCCACGGGGTAGGTCACCGTGTCCGGGGTGACCTCCGGCTCCTCCCCGGCGATCGCCTCGATGGACCCCGCTTCGACCCGCATCCCCGGATCCGCGGTCACCCGGAAGTGCCGCGCGGCCGTCTCCTCGAGGACCGAGGTGTCCACCTCGAGGGCCGTCGCGGTCGTGCCCGCGGTGATCTCAAAGATGTCCCCGGGAACGGACGTCCCCACGAGCTCGGGGCAGGAGACGGAGAGGTCGATCTCGCCGAGGCGCCCGCTCTCGGGGTAGAGGATCATGCCGGCGCTCGGCGGTGCGGCCAGCTCGGTCGCGAACGCCTCGCGCAGCCGCCCGCGCAGCGTCTCGACCGCCGCGTCGCAGTCCTCGTTCGTCACCTGGCGGATGAGCTCGCGGGCGCCATCGGTGACGGCCTCGGGGTTCGTCACCTTGACCTGCTGCGCCTCGTATCCCTTCTCGATGCGCGTGATCGTCTCCGCGCCGGTGTTGGCGGCGGGCCCGCGCTTCACGGCCCGGATCTCCACCTCGACGGCGGGCCGCGGCCCGTTGCCGTCCCACTTCGGGAGTGCCACCTGGCCGACCGTACGGAAGACGATGCCGCTGTTCGTGGAAACGCGCGTACCGTCGCCCACGACGACCGCGACGACCGTGTTCTGCGAGACGAGGCGCACGCGGCCGGTGGCCGCCGTGGAACGGTCCTCCGTCCCCGTCGCGGGGAAGGCGCCGGTGACCGCGAGCGGGTACTGGCGCCATTCGGCCGGGATCGTCCCCGCCTCTGCGTCCACCTCGGGGCTGTCCGGCGTGGCGACGATGCGCACCGTCCGCGGGGGGAGCTGCGTCGTGCCCGGGACGAGCACGACGTCCGCGGTCGGGATCGCCTGGTACGCGACCCAGAGGCCGACCGCGGCGAGGCCACCGACGAGGGCACCTCGGATCGCCCACGCGAGCACCCGGCCCCGGCCACCCCCGCGCCGGAGGCTGCGGCGCGTCTCGCGCGTGACGGGGACGGCGACCGGCACCACGCCGTCCCCGGCGGCGCCCGTCGCGGTCCGCGGAGCGACCCCGTACGCGGGGACGAGCCGGTCGGCGCGATCGTCCCGACCCTCTGGTGGCGTGCCGGACGGCTCGAGGCCCAGGGCGCGCTCCGCCTCGCCCACGGTCCCCCAGGCGCCGAGGCCGGCCGAGGTAGCGAGCGCGCGCACCTGCGGGTCCCCGCTGACGAGACCCAGGGCCAGGCCGCGGGTCTCCGCCTCGCGCGCGAGGAGACGGAAGTTGATGCCACCGCTCGCGATCCGCGAGCCGGGCGGGACGACGAGGATGACCGCGCCGTCCTGCGTCGCCCGGAAGCGCGCGACAGCATCGGTGATCTCGTCCTCGGGGTCGAGGTACCAGACGCTCATGCCAGCCGGAGTCTGCCCTACGCGCGCATCGCCCGCAGGACGCGACGGAGCGAGCTGTCCAGCGGGGGGGCATCGGCGGTGATCTCGAGCGCCTGCCAGGCGAGCGCCATCGGCGTCACGTCCTGCTGGTCCACGAGCAGACCCGTCGCGTCGCGCACCCCCCGGACCTGCTCGGGCCCGATGACGGAGACCACCGGCGGACGGGTGAATGGCAGCTCGCGCGCGAGCACGTCGTCCTCCAGCGCCGCCTTGAGGTCGGGCAGGTGGGAGCCGCCGCCGCACAGCTCGATGCGCGGGGGCAGGCGGCCCTCGCGCCCGAACTCCTCGAGGACGAGCTCGACCCCGGCCTGCCAGACGCGCACGTCATCGGCGACGATCTCCGCCACCTGGACCCGCTCGGGGAACTCCTCGCCGGCGGCGTAGCGGATCTTCAGGCTCTCGGCATCCGTGAACGGGATCTCGAGGCGGTCGGAGAGGGACTTCGTGAACGCGCGTCCGCCCAGCGCGAACATCCGCGTGCCCTCGACACCGCCCGCCCGCACGAGCGCGATGTCCGTGGTGCCGCCACCGATGTCGATGAAGAGGGCCCCGCCCGTCGTGATCTCCTCGCCGTCCACGCAGCGTGCGACCGCGTAGGGCTCCGCCACGACCGAGAGCGGCTCCAGCCCGAGGCGCACGGCGACGCTCTGGAGCGCACCGAGATGGATGAGGGGCGCGAAGGCGTTGAAGATGCCGATGCGCACGTGCCGACCCCGGACCCCCACGGGGATCGTGACCGGGTACCCGTCGATCGATGCACCGGTGACGGCGGCGTGCACGAGCCGGACATCCACCGTCGGGAGCCCGGTCTCCCACGTGATGGCCCGCTCCGCCTCGAAGAGCGCCTCTCGCTCGACGCCCTCGATCAGCTTCTGGAGCTCGCCCTCCCCGATCGGCGCATCCGGCCGGCGCCGCTCCTGGCTGTGGCTCGTCGTGAAGCCCTTCACGAGCTCGCCCGCCATGCCGATGATGCAGTGGTCCGGCCGGAAGCCTGCCATCCGCTCCGCCGCGTCGATCGCAGCGCGGCAGTTCTCCACGACCGCCGCGATGTCCGTCACGGTCCCCGACTGCATGGGTGCGAGGCCCTGGCGGTGCCGCCCGACGCCGCGCACCACCGCCTCCCCGGGGCCTTCGAGAGAGAAGATCAGCGTCTTGACGAGCTCCGTGCCGACGTCGAGCGCGATGCACGTGCGGAGCGCGGGCTCCGCTTCGCCGCCGCGGATGCGTCGGAGGAGCGCCATCGGGACGCGCGCGCCCCTATCCGCCGAGCCGGGTGCGGATCGCGGCGAGCGCGGCCGCGATCCCGGCGCGGTCGCTCCCCTTGCCCTGCGCCACCTCCGGCCGACCGCCGCCCCGCCCGCCGATCGCGCTCGCTGCAGCGGTCACGAGCGCGCCCGCCGAGACGCCGCCGGCGACGAGGTCGTCGCTCACGGTGACGAACAGCTGCGGCTCCTCCGCGTCGAGCGCGAGCGCGATGACGCCGGACGGAAGGCTGCCCCGGACATCCCGGGCGAACCCCTTGAGCGCGTCCATGGAATCGAGCGCAAGCGCGTGCGCGACGAGCCGGACGTCGCCCACCTGCTCGGCCGCGGCCGCGAGCTCGCCCGGTCGCGGACCAGCCGCGGCCCGGCCGCCCTCGCGGACCCGCTTCTCCAGCTCCCGGACACGTTCCTGCAGCTCGCCGATGCGGGCGGGGAGCGCGTCCGGCCCCTGGGCGCCCGCCGCGGCGACGGCCTCGTCGAGGAGCGCGAGCCGCGTCCCGAGCCATCCCTCCGCCGCGTCGCCGGTGAGCGCCTCGATGCGGCGCATGCCGCTGCCGATCGACCGCTCCGACACGATGACGAAGGCGCCGACCTGTCCCGACGCGCGGCAGTGCGTCCCGCCGCACAGCTCGTGGCTGAAGCCATCGACGCGGACGGTGCGTACCTGCTCGCCGTACTTCTCGTCGAAGAACGCGTCCGCGCCCGCGGAGATGGCCTCCGCCATCCCCATCCGGCTGACGAGGACGGGCCGGTCCTCGCGGATGACCCGCCGCACCTCCGCCTCGATCGTGCGCCGCTCGTCGAGCGCGAGCGGCCGGTCGCCGGGGTAGTCGAAGCGCAGGCCTTCCGGTGTCACGAGCGAGCCCGCCTGGCGCGCCGCCTCGCCGACCGCGTTGCGCAGGGCCCGATGGAGCAGGTGCGTCCCGGTGTGGTTGCGCATCGTGCGCTCGCGCCGCTCCGGGTCCACCACGGCATCGACGACCTGGTCGCGCGCGATGCGCCCGTGCAGCAGGCCGTGGTGGACGATGAGCCCGCCCACCGGTCGCTGGGTATCCGTGACCGTGAAGAGGGCTGCCCCCGTCTGCGGGTCGCGGAGCACGCCGCGGTCGCCGATCTGTCCACCGCCCTCCGCGTAGAAGGGCGTCCGGTCGAGCACCAACAGGGCCGCTGCGGCGGCGTCCGCGCGCAGCTCCGCGTCCGGTCGCGCCGTCAGCTCGTCGTACTCGGTCGTATCGCGGACGATCGCGAGGACGCGGCCCTCCGCACGCGTGGTCTCGTAGCCGAGGAACGCGGTGTCGCCGACCCGGCGCGCGATCGCGTCGAAGAGCGAGGTCAGCTCCGCCTGGCGGGCGAGGTCCGCCTTCTTGCCCGACCGGCTCCGCTCGCGCTGCTCGGCAAGCGCAGCGTCGAATCCCGGCCGGTCCACGCGCACGCCGTACTCGGCCGCGAGCTCGATCGTCAGGTCGATGGGGAAGCCGTAGGTGTCGTGGAGCCGGAAGGCGACCGCGCCGCCGAGGACGGGCGCATCCGTGGGCAGCTGGTCCGCCAGGCGACCGATGACGCGCTCCGCGCCCGTGAGCGGGATGAGCGCCTCCTCGAGCTGGACCGTGCCCGCGTCGAGGGTACGGGCGAACTGGCTCTCCTCGCGGAGGATCGTGCCGAGGATGACATCGCGGCGCTCGCGCAGGACCGGGTAGGCGTCGCCCATCGCGTCGATGACGACCGCGGCCGTCTCGGCGAGGAAGGGATCGCGCCGTCCGAGGAGGCGGCCGTGGCGGACTGCCCGCCGGACGATCCGGCGCAGGACGTAGCCGCGGCCCTCGTTCCCGGGCAGGACCCCATCTGCGACGAGGAAGGTGATGGCGCGCGAATGGTCCGCGATGACCTGGTAGCTGAAGCGCTCGGCCTCGAACTCGCCCGGATCGTGACCGAGCAGCTCGCGCATGCGGGCATGGATCGGCAGGAAGAGGTCCGTGTCGTAGTTCGTGGCCACGCCCTGGAGCACGCTCGCGAGACGCTCGAGCCCCATGCCCGTGTCCACGCTCTTGAACGGCAGCGGGATGCGCCGGCCATCCGGCTGCTGGTCGAACTCCATGAAGACGAGGTTCCAGATCTCCAGCCAGCGCGGGCAGTGCTCGCTGTGATCCGGCCGGCAGTCGGGCCCTTCCGACAGGTGCGCGCCGCGGTCGAAGTGGATCTCCGTGCACGGTCCGCACGGTCCCGTCTCGGCCATCCGCCAGAAGTTCTTGTCGTCGCCCGCGTCCACGTCCCCCCAGGCGGCCATCCGCTCCGGCGGGAGCCCGATCTCGTCGCGCCAGATCGCGCGCGATCCCTCGTCGTCCGTGTACGTGGTCGCGGCGAGCCGGTCGGCGGGGATGCCGAGATCCTCCGTGAGGAGCTCCCAGGCCCAGGTGATCGCCTCGCGCTTGAAGTAGTCGCCGAAGCTCCAGTTGCCGAGCATCTCGAAGAGCGTGTGGTGCCGCGGGGTGCGGCCGACCTCCTCGAAGTCGTTGTGCTTGCCCGCCACCCGCAGGCAGCGCTGCGAATCCGCTGCACGCGTGTAGCTGCGCGTCTCGACGCCCCGCAGGACGTCCTTGAACTGGACCATCCCGCTGTTCGTGAAGAGGAGCGTCTGGTCGCCGCCCGGGACCAGGCTCGCACTGGGCACGATCTCGTGCCCGCGCGCGGCGAAGAACGCGAGGAAGCGGCGGCGGATCTCGTCGGCGGGGAGCGGCATCATCGGGGCCCCGCGCCCCGCTTGCGTGGCGGACATCCCCGCGAGTGTAGCGAACGCAGGGCCCGACGAGCCGTCACGCCTCGCTGCGCGGTCCGCCGCGCGCGCGGCGTGGCAGGTGCGGTCGCGGCAGCCGCGGGCGGGCGCGCTCCGCGGCCGACGCATCGGTCCCCCGCGGGCCCCGCGGCGCGACCGGTCGGCGGAGGCGGCCGAGCAGGAGCCGGAGCGGGACCGCGAGCGCGATGCCGACCCATGCCCCCGCCGACGCCCACAGGACCGCGAGGTCGCCGATGCGCACCGGGTCCGGCGCCCGCAGGCCCGCCGCGGCACCCGCGACCGCGCCCGCGACCGCGCACGGCAGGACGACGAGCAGGTGCAGGCGCAGGCTCCCGCGCAGGAAGAGCGAGAGCGACGCGTGGAGCGCGCCGACGAGGATCGCGAGGACGAACGTCGGCGGCAGGCCGCTCATCGCGCCGGCGAGGTGTCCGGTCGCGGCGTCGCGGACGACGGTGCCGGTCGGAGGTCTTCCGCCGGTCCCGCCGATCCGGAGAGGATGCGGCCGCCGCCGAGGACCCGGCTGCCCACGTACCAGACGGCCGCCTGCCCGGGAGCGGGCGCCCAGACGGGCGCGTCGAGCGTGATGCGCCAGGGTGCGTCCGCGCCGAGGCCCGGGACGATCGTCGCGGGGACGAGCGGGCCCCGATGACGGATGCGCACGTCCGCCCGGAAGGGCGCGGCGGGCAGCGCCGCGGCGCGCACGGTCCCGACCGCCAGCTCGGTCGCGGAGAGCGCCGTCCGTGGCCCGATCTGGACGAGATCCCGGGCCGGGTCGATGCGCGTCACGTACGCCCGCTCCCCGGTGGCCACGCCGACCCCGCTCCGCTGCCCGATCGTCAGGCCGGTCGTCCCGCCGTGCCGGCCCACCACGCGCCCGGTCGCATCGACCACGGGACCGGGCCGGGGCTGCGTACCGCTCCACGATGCGACGGCAGCCCGCACGTCGCCATCCGGAACGAAGCAGAGCTCCTGGCTTTCCGGCGTCTCCGCGGTCGCCAGCCCGAGGTCCCGGGCGATCGCCCGGACCGCATCCTTGCGCAGGTCGCCGAGCGGCAGGATCGTGTGGGCGAGCTGCTCGGCGTCGAGGCCGTAGAGGAAGTAGGACTGGTCCTTCCGCTCGTCCGCACCCGCATGCAGCTCGGGTCCGTCCGGCCCGGCCACGATCCGCGCGTAGTGGCCCGTCGCGACCGCGGCGCACCCGTAGAGGTGGCGCGCGCGGCCCAGGAGCGCGGCGAACTTCACCGTCGTGTTGCAGTCGATGCACGGGCTCGGCGTCCGCCCTGCGCGGTAGTCGGCGACGAAGGGGTCGATCACCCCGGCGGCGAACTCCGCCTCGAGGTTCAGGACGTAGAACGGGATGCCCAGCTGTGCCGCGACCCGGCGCGCGTCGTCGGCCGAGTCGAACGAGCAGCAGCTCCGTCGGACCGGGTCGGCCGCATCGGCGCGGTCATGGAGGCGCATCCAGACGCCCACGACCGGTCGTCCTGCACGCGCGAGCAGAGCCGCTGCGACCGACGAGTCCACGCCGCCGGACATCGCGACGAGGATGCGGCCCGCGGGGACCGCGTCATCCGCCACGCTGCGCTCCCGCTGCCGCCAGGGTGGTCCGCCCGGCGCGGACGTGGGCGATCGCCGCGGGGATCGCGGCGGCCGCGCGCTCGATCCCCGCGGGGGACGGGTCCGGTCCGACGCTGATGCGGAGCGCGCCGCGTGCCGAGACGGCGTCGAGGCCGATGGCGGTGAGGACGTGGCTCGGTGCGTCCGATGCGCTCTGGCAGGCGGAGCCCGTGGAGATCGCCACGCCCGCGAGGTCGCAGGCGATGACGACCTCGTGGCCGAGCACAGCATCCGCGACGACGGACAGGTGGTTGGGCAGGCGATCTGCGACGGGGCCCGTCCGGCGCACGCCGGGGACACGGAGGATGGCCGCCGCGAGGTGGTCACGAGCAGCGCGCGCCCGCTCCGCCGCGGCACCGCGGCCGGACCGGAGCTGTGCCGCGGCGGCAGCGAGGCCCGCGGCACCCGGCACGTTCTCCGTGCCCGCCCGGCGATAGCGCTCCTGCGCTCCGCCGTGCTGCTGGGGCACGATCGCCACGCCCGGGCGGATCCAGAGCGCACCGGTCCCCGCGGGCGCGCCGATCTTGTGGCCGGAGACCGAGACGAGGTCCACGTCGAGACCCGCGACCTCGAGCGTGAGCCACGGGAGCGCCTGGACCGCGTCCACGTGGATACGCGCGAGCGGCGCCGCGCGGCGGATCCCCGCGGCGAGCTCCGCGACGGGCACGATCGTGCCGATCTCGTTGTTCGCGAGCTGGAGGCAGACGAGCACGGTGCGGGCATCGAGGGCATCGACGAGCGCGTCCGGATCCGGCCTCCCGTCCGCGTCGACCGGCACCGTCGAGACCGCGAAGCCGTAGCGCTCGAGGTGCGCGCAGGCGTCCAGCACCGCCTTGTGCTCCACGCCCGTCAGGACGATCCGATGCCCGGTCCCCTTCCCTGCCCACGCCGCGCCCTTGATCGCCAGGTTGATCGCCTCGGTCCCGCCGGAGGTGAGCACGAGCGTCCGTGCGTCCGTGCCCAGGAGCGCGGCGAGCGCGTCGTGCGCATCGTCGATCGCGGCGCGGGCACGTCGGCCGGCGGCGTGCACGGACGACGGGTTCCCCCAGCCGTCCGCGAGCGCATGCGCCACGGCCGCGCGGACCGCGTCCGGCGGAGGGCTCGTCGCCGCGTGATCGAGGTAGACGAACGGCTCCGTCACGGCCGGAGACGGGTCCCCGCCGGGTCCCAGAGCGGTGCGTCCGCCACGGTCGCGCCGACGTCGCGGCCGAAGATGTCGATGCCTGCGCGGCGGCCCGCGACGGCGGCCTCCGCGGGCAGGTACGCGTAGGCGATGGACCGGTCCACCGCGAAGCCGTAGCCGCCCGACGTCACCCGGCCGACGACGGCTCCGTCCACGGTCACCGGCTCGTTCCCGAGGCAGACCGCACGCGGATCGTCGAGGACCAGGCAGGCGAGGCGCCGGGTGGGCCCGGCGGTCTGCTTCGCCCGGAGCGCCGGGAATGCGTCTGCGGGGATCGCCTTGTCGAGGGCGACGGCGAAGCCGAGGCCCGCCTCCCATGGGTCATCCGCGGGCGTGACGTCCGCGGCCCAGGCCCGGTAGCCCTTCTCCAGGCGGAGCGCCTCGATGGCGCGGTACCCGGCCGGCAGGAGCCCGTGCGGCGCGCCGGCGGCGTGGAGCGTCGCCCAGAGCGCGCGCCCGTACTCGGCCGACGCGTAGAGCTCCCACCCGGTCTCCCCCACGTACGTCACGCGGACCGCGAGGACCGGGACGTCGCCCACCGTGATCGACCGGGCGGAGAGGTACGGGAAGGCCTTGATGGACAGGTCCACGGGCGTCGTGCTCGCAAGGATGGCGGGCGCCGCCGGGCCCCACAGCCCGATGCACGCCCGGGCACCGCTCACGTCATCGATGGCGACGCTGCCGTCGTCGGGCATGCGTGCCCGGAGCCAGCCCGCGTCATGCCCGCCGAATGCCGTGCCGGTGATGAGCAGCCAGCGGTCGGGGGCGAGGCGGGGGAGCGTCACGTCCGCCGCGATGCCGCCCCGGTCGTCGAGGAGCTGCGTGTAGACCACCCGGCCGACCGGCCGGTCGATGTCGTTGCCCGCGGCCCGCTGGAGGAACGCGAGCGCACCCGACCCGGAGATCTCCAGCTTCGCGAACGAGGAGAGGTCGAACAGGCCCGCGGTCGTGCGGGTCGCGCGCGCCTCGGCCGCGATGGCAGGCGACCAGTGGCGCCCGGCCCACCCGTCCGGGCGGAGCGCCTCGAGGGCGGCGCGGCCTCCGAAGCGCGGGTCGTCCGCGTTCGGCTCGAACCAGTTCGCCCGCTCCCAGCCGGACTTCTCGCCGAAGGCCGCGCCGAGGGCGGCGAGCTCGGCGTATGCCGGCGAGGTCCGCAGGGGGCGCCCGGCGGCACGCTCCTCGTTGGGGTAGTGGATGTCGTAGTAGGTCGCGTAGACCTCGACGGTCCGCTTCAGCGTGTACGCCCGGGACCGGTACGCGCCCCCGAAGCGTCGGATGTCCATCCGCCACAGGTCGAGCTCGGGCTCCCCCTCGGCGATCCACTGCGCCATCTGCCGCCCGACACCGCCCGCGCCCGCGATCCCGTGGGCACAGAACCCCGCCGCCACCCAGAACCCGCGCACCTCGCTCTCGCCGAGGATGAACTCGTTGTCCGGGGTGAACGCCTCCGGGCCGTTGATGAACCGGCGCACGCCGGCATCGGCGACCGCGGGCACGCGCCGGACCGCGCCGTCCATGATCTCGGCGAAGCGGGGCATGTCCGGCGTGAGCAGGCGACCGTTGAAGTCCGCGGGGACCCCGTCCACGGACCAGGGTGCGGGGTCGCGCTCGTAGCCGCCGAGCAGCAGGCCGCCGAGGTCCTCGCGGTAGTAGACGAGGTTGTCCGGGTCGCGCAGCTGCGGCAGGTCCGCGTGGACCCCGGGGATCGCGTCCGTGAAGAGGTACTGGTGCGCCATCGGGACGATCGGGACGTTCACGCCCGCGAGCCGGCCGATCTCCGGGGCGTACATCCCGCCCGCGTTCACCACGATCGAGGTCGCGATCGTCGAGCGGTCGCCGCCCTGCTCCACGGTGACGTCGGTCACCTGCCCATCGGTCACGCCGATCGCGACGACGCGCGCGCCGGTCCGTATCGTCGCACCGCCGGCGCGGGCGCCGGCCGCGAGCGCGAAGGCGAGGTTCGACGGGTCGAGCCAGCCATCCGTGGGCAGCCAGACCGCGCCGCGGACACCGTCGAGCGACATCAGCGGAAAGCGCTCCTGCGCCTCGCGCGGCCCGAGCAGCTCGATGGCGAGCCCGAAGGTCTTCGCCCAGGCGGCCTGCCGGCGCAGCTCCTCCATCCGCGCCTCGGAGGAGGCGAGCCGAAGCGAGCCGACCTCGCGCCAGCCGGGATCGACCCCCGTCTCGGCCGCGAGGCGGCGGTAGAGATCGACCCCGTCCATCATCATCCGCGTCAGCGTGACGCTGCTCCGCAGCTGGCCTACGAGGCCGGCGCTGTGGAAGGTGGATCCCGAGGTGAGCTCCGCGCGGTCGAGGAGGACGATCTCCTTCCAGCCCTGCAGTACGAGGTGGTAGGCGATCGACGTCCCGCCGACGCCACCGCCGATGATCACCGCGCGCGCTCGTTCCATCCTCGTCTCCCCGTGCGTCGCCCCGCGGGCGGTCGTCCCAGCCTACCCCGGCAGCCCGTCGTCCGCCGGGCGCCGTCAGCGCCCGTTCGAGGTGCTCGGCGGCATATGCGCGGAAGTCGGTGTCGAGATCGCTCACGGCGGACTGGAGGACACCCCACATCCCTTCGCGGATGTCGCTCGCGACGCGCAGCACGCGCAGACGGGCGAGCTCCGCGGCGCGCGGGGTGCGTCCACGCCAGGCCGCGAGCAGGGCGACTTCGGCATCGGCATCGAGCGCGTGGTTGACGGCGAGGTTGCCGAGGTCGAACCACGGGTCGCCCATCGCGGCGTACTCCCAGTCCACGATGCGCACCCGCGACCCGTCATCGATAAGGTTGGCGTTGAGCAGGTCGTTGTGGCAGAGGCGGAGAGGCACCGGCGAAGCGGCGAGCGCAGCCTCGATCGTGGCGGACACGAGCGCGAGGCGGTCGGCGGGCAGGGGCGGGCGGACGCCGCGCGCGCCGGCGAGCGCCCCGTAGAGGGCGGCGATCCGGAGCGGCAGGAAGAGCCCCGGCACGGGCGCCGCCGCATGGACCGCGCGCAGAGCGGCCGCGCCGGCGGGGATCGCGGCGCCCGAGCGGAGCGCGTCGGCGGCGACCGGGCGCCCGGGGATGAACGCGGTGACCAGGCAGCCCTCCGGCCGGAGCAGGTCCGCGACGGCGGGTCCCACCCCGGCGGCAGCGGCCGATCGCGCGGCAAGCAGCTCGAGCTCGCGGTCGATGCCCAGCAGGCGGGTTCCCTCCCCCGGCAGGCGGAGGACCCAGCCCGGCGTCCCATCGGACGGCCGGATGTGCAGGTTGCGGTTCGTCAGCCCGCCGGCGAGCGGGACGACATGGGCGTCGGCGGGATCGCAGCCCGGGATGCGCGCGAGGAGCCCGGCAAGGCCGGCGTCGGACCGGCCCGCGGCCGACCGGCGGGGCGCGTCCGGTGCGGGCATCGGCTCAGCCCTCGGCGTCCTGCGCCCGATCCGCGGCTCGCCGCAGGTCCTCCTCGCGCCCGCGCTCGCGACGGCGGTCGGGGAGGGAGAGCAGGCGCTTGCGGAGCCGGATGCTCGTGGGCGTGACCTCGACGAGCTCGTCCGGTCCGATCAGCTCGATCGCGCTCTCGAGCGTCATCGGGGGCGGTGGCGTGAGGCGGAGCATCTCGTCGTGGCTGTGCGTCCGGATGTTCGTGAGCTTCTTCTCCTTCGTCGGGTTCACGTCCATGTCCCCGGGTCGGGAGTTCTCGCCGACGATCATCCCCTCGTACACCTCGACGCCCGCGCCGATGAGCATCGCGGCGCGCTCCTGGAGGCTGAAGAGCGCGTAGGCGTTGCTCGTGCCCGAGCGATCCGAGACGAGCACCCCGCTCGTGCGCAGGCCGACGTCGCCTGCCCAGGGGCCGTAGCCCTCGCCGATCTGGTGGAGCAGGCCGGTGCCGCGCGTCTCGGTAAGGAAGCGACCGCGGTAGCCCACGAGCCCGCGCGTCGGGATGACCGCCTCGATCCGGGCGCGCCCGTCGCCGTCCGTGGTCATCTGCTGGACGCGCGCCTTGCGGGCCGCGAGGCTCGTGGTCACGGTGCCGATGTGCTCGGGCGGGATATCCACGGTGATCCGCTCGTAGGGCTCGCGCGTCTCGCCGTCCTCCTCGCGGACGAGCACCTCGGGGCGGCTCACCTGGAGCTCGAAGCCTTCACGACGCATCTGCTCCACGAGGACCGCGAGCTGGAGCTCACCCCGGCCGCGCACCTCGAAGGTCTCCGGCGAGGCCGTCGGATGCACCTCGATGGACACGTTGCCGAGGATCTCGCGCTCCAGCCGTGCGCGCAGCTGGCGCGACGTGACGTGCTTGCCCTCGCGCCCGGAGAGCGGCGACGTGTTCACGCCGAACGTCATCCGGAGCGTCGGCGCATCCACCGCGAGCCGGGGCAGCGGGCGCGGGTCGGCCGGGTCGCCGATCGTGTCGCCGATCGTCACGTCCGGGATGCCCGCGACCGCGACGATCTCGCCCGGTCCGGCCTCCGCGATCTCCTCCATCTCGATGCCGCGAGCGGTCGTGAGCGAGGTCACCGACCCGGTGATCGTGACCGTGCGCCCGGGCTCGATGCTGCCGTCCTGGCGCTCCTCCTCCTCGCGCACGATGACGATCCGCTGCCCGGTCCGGATCGTCCCGTTGCGGATGCGCCCGACCGCCATCCGCCCGACGTAATCGTTGGCGGCGAGGTTCGTGACGAGGAGCTGGAGCGGGTGGCCCGGGATGTGCACGGGCGCGGGCGTGTGGCGGATGAGGACCTCGAAGAGCGGCCGGAGATCCGTCCCCGGCACGGCGAGGTCGAGCGTCGCGGTGCCCGCGCGTGCATTCGTGTACACGATGGGGAAGTCGATCTGGTGCTCGTCCGCGCCGAGGTCGAGGAAGAGCTCGTACACGGCGTCCACCACCTCGGCCGGGCGCGCGTCCCCGCGGTCGAGCTTGTTGATCGCCACGACGACGGGGAGGCGTCGCTCCATCGCCTTGCGCAGGACGTAGCGGGTCTGCGGCAGCGGCCCCTCCGCCGCGTCCACGAGGAGCAGCACGCCGTCCACCATGAGGAGGCCACGCTCCACCTCGCCGCCGAAGTCCGCGTGGCCCGGGGTGTCCACGATGTTCATGCGGACGTCGCCCCAGGTCACCCCGGTCTGCTTGGCGAGGATCGTGATCCCCTTCTCGCGCTCGAGGTCCATGGAATCGAGCACGCGCTCGCCGACCACCTGGTGGGCGCGGAAGGCCCCGCCCTGGCGGAGCATCGCGTCCACGAGGGTCGTCTTGCCGTGGTCGACATGCGCCACGATGGCGATGTCACGGAGGTCATGGCGGGTCGCGGTCTCGGGGGACCGGGTCTCGGTCGTCATCGGGACGCGCATGGTCCCACATCCGCCCCGGGGCCGTACCGGACGCACCCTGCCCCTTCCGGACGCCGCGTCGGCGCGGCGCGGCGTATCCTCCCCCCGACGGCTTCCGCAGGAGCGACCGACCCCGTGGAGATCCCCCGCCCGGCCCCGCGCCCGGCCGACGCCCAGCTCGCAGAGCTCGTGGTCACGAGCCTGTCCGGCATCCAGGCCGGCATCCTCCTGACGCTCGGCCTGCGCGGCTGGGGCGAACCCGGCATCGGTGGAGGGCCGGTCCCGGGCGTCCTCGCGGTCCTCGGCGCGGGCGTCCTCGCAGGCTGGCTCACGTGGGTGCTCGGCCGCGGTGGCTGGCTCCTCGCCGGCGCGAGCGTCCCGGTCGCGCTCGTGGCGGGCCTGCTCCTCGTCCTCGGGCCGGCGCTCGGCACGGCCGCCGTCCTCGATCCGCTGCCCGCGCTCACGATCCTCGTCGCCGCGATCGTGGGGATCGGCGCAGGGCTCCGGCTGCCGGCGCCGTCCGCGCCACGGATCGTCCCTGTCGGTGCTCCGGGTGCCGGTGCCCCGAGCCCGGTCGGTGCCGCGCTCGGCGGCCTCGGCGCACGCTTCGCCGCCGGTGCCGCCGCGATCGGGGCCCGCTTCCGGCGCGACCCGGGCCCGCGCCGTCCCGGCCGCTCGCGTCGCGGACGCGGCCCGCAGGGCCCCGAGCTGCCCCCGACACGGCCGGCGCCCGCGAACCGACCTGGCGCTACCGACCGGCCCGCAGGCACGACGTCGTCCGGCACCGGAGCGGCACCTGCGCGTCCGGCGACCAGCTCCCGCTTCCTCGGGACGGCGCGGAGCGGGGACGGCATGGAGCTGCCGCTCGACGCGCAGCCGACCCGGCCGACCGGTGCGCTCGCGCG
>JBJTJV010000161.1:0-4690 GCA_046352645.1 Chloroflexota bacterium
CCCCGCGCCCGCCCGCCGCGCCCCCCCGCCGAGCGCAGACCGCGCTCCCCTCCGCGTTCGCCGCCAGCCGCTTCCGCGGGCTCTTTCCGGCTGAGGGCGGGAAGCGCGACGCGAGCACGTCGACCTCCGGCCCGCGCATCAAGGCATCCTCCGACGCCTACGCCTGGCATCGCGGACTGGACCTCCACCTCGCGCCGTTCACGGACCATGTCCGTGGCGCGTTCTTCTTCCGCACGACCGGCGCGTTCGACCACACGCCCCGGATGCAGCTCGCGGCATCGATCCGGATCGAACGCCCGGGGGCCGTGCCGCTCGTCGCATGGCTGACGCACCCCTGCATCGCGGAATCGATGTACCTGCCCGCGGGGCTCATCCAGGAGCCGGTCGCGGCGTTCACCGCGATCGTCATCGACGGACAGGAGGTGGCCTTCCTGCGTCGCACGGTGGACGACGCGCGCGAGACGCGTTCCGCGCAGCCGGTCGGCGCGGAGACCCCGACGCATAGCGGCATCCCCGCCGTCCTGCGCGAGGTCCGCATACTCCCCGCGGCCGCAGGGGCCGTCCGCCCGCTGCCCACGGCCGACGCGATCCGGGCCGCGATCGCGGACGGCAGCCGGATCGCCGGCCGCACCCGCTACCGCCTGGACGACGCCACCGTCACGCTCGACTACCCGGTCACGACGGCGAACGTCGCGAACGACCGCATCGCATGGCAGATCGACGCGGGCCCCGTCCTCCTGCCCGGGCGCGACCCGGGCGGCTCGTCGCTCGCCGTGGACCGGCTCACCCCGGGCTACCTCGTCGCGAACGACCCCGCATGGGCGGAGATCACCACGCTCGGCGGGGACGGGCGGGCACGACCTTTGCGCATCGCGGCCCAGACCGTCCTCGTCGTACTGCCCTGAGCGGAGCGGCCGCGGCGGGCCGGCGCGTGCACGGGGGCGCGGGCTGCGGGACCTCCACGGCCCGGCCGGGCGGCGCGTGCGGTCAGGCGGGCGTGCGGTCCAGCGTGCTCACGCTCTCGAGCCGGCCGCTCTTCGCGCTCCGGTACGACGCCTCGAGGATCTCCACGGTCCGTGCGCCGAGCTCGGCGGGCGAGTTGTTCACGGGCTTGCGGCCGAGCGCGGCGTCCACGACGGCATCGATCGGGCCCTGGCAGTTGTAGAGGCCGGCGTCGGCCGCGAGCGGGACGCGGGTCTCCCGGCCGCCCGCGAGGTACTTCCAGAGGATGTTGTCGCGCAGGTCGAGGTGGAACTGCCCGTTGCTGCCCATCGCGCGGAGCTCCACCGCGTGCCGGTTCCCCGCCGAGCCGAGGTGGCCCGACGCTCCGGCCATCGTCCCGATCGCGCCGTTCGTGAAGCGGATCGTCACCGCGTCATGGAGCTCCACCTTCGCGCCGAGCGGCGCGCTCATCAGGGCGAAGGCCGCCTCGCCGCGCAGGCCGGTCAGCCACAGGGCGACACCGAGCGCGTGGGTGAGCTGCGCCTGGCCGTAGCCGCCGCCGGAGGTCTCCGGGCGCGACCACGAATCGGGCTGGGGGATCGTCTCGGGGTCCGAATCGGGATAGGCGCCGGTCTCCGAGAGGAGCTCGCGGGTCACCGAGTCCATGTGGATCGAGACGTGCTCGATCTCGCCGATGCCGCCGTCCTCGTGCATCAGACGGTGCGCCTGCACGACCATCGGGCGGTAGTTCCAGCCGTACGCGACGAAGAGCTGGTTGCCGGTCCGCTGCGTCGTCGCGTCGAGCTCCCACGCATCGGCGGGGTTCAGCGTGAACGGCTTCTCGCACATCACCTGGGCGCCGGCCTCCAGCGCCGCCCTGCTCTGCGCGAA
This sequence comes from Chloroflexota bacterium, assembly GCA_046352645.1. Classification (GTDB taxonomy): domain Bacteria; phylum Chloroflexota; class Limnocylindria; order Limnocylindrales; family CSP1-4; genus JAFMJV01. Next base: position 1,834 of record JBJTJV010000161.1, read on the forward strand.
GTGGTAGCCGGGCGGGCTGCCCACGATCACGATGTCCGGCCGCTCCGCGATCACGTCCTCCCAGCGGGTCGTCGCCTTTGCGAAGCCGAACTTGTCGCGGATCTTCTCGAGCAGGACCGGGTCGCGCCGGTTGACGATGACGAGCTCGACCTCCCCGAGATCACGCCGCCGGACGAGGTTCGGCAGGTGGGAGCTCACGGTCCATGACCCGGCTCCGATGACTCCGACGCGCAGCTTGGCCATCTCCGGCTCCTCCGCCCCTGGTGCGATACGAACGATGGAGCGGATGATACGCAGGCCCGCGCGGCCGGACGCGTCGCATCGGCGCAGGAGAGGCGGCGTGGCCGACGCTCCGGGGCTATCCTCCGGCCATGGCTGCTCGACACCCGCACCTCGACCGACGGTACCCGCACGACGCGGCGGACGGACGGACCTTGATCGCGATCCGCGCCGAGACGTACGACGACCTCTTCGACCCCCTGGACCCTGCGCCCCATGGCCTCCGGCGCGCGAGCGGTGACGTGGAGGACTACCTCGAGGATGCGCTCGAGCTCATCCCCCAGGCCGAGCCGGTGCGCATCTCCGTCGTCATGCCCGCGGAGGCGCTCGACCCGGCGCGCGAGCCCGACACGACGGAAGCGCTCCGGACCGGGGTGGAGCTCCGGCGCTTCGCCCTCGCGCGCGAGATCCGGCGGACCCACCGGCGGGTCTTCACGCTCCTCCTCGCGGGTGCGCTGCCGCTCGTCATCGGACACCTCGTGCCGATCCTCCTGGGCCACCACCGCAGGGACGGGGCGATCTTCGGCGACTTCGAGTGGCTCGTGGACAACGTCCTGACGATCGCGGCGTGGGTCTTCGTCTGGGAGGCCGTCACGGTCTTCGGGCTCGAGCGGCGGGAGCTCGTGGCGCGCGACCACCGGCTCGCGAAGCTCGAGGAGGCGCCAGTCGTCTACGTCGGCGCGCCCGCCACCGACGCTCGGTGACCGGGCCCGCGGCACGCGCCGCAACCTCCTCCGGCGCCCCGGCCGTGCCCTACACTCGCGGCCGGAAACGTTCGCAGCCGTCCTTCCGGCTGCCGCCCGAACCCCGACGAGTGAGGAGACCCCGATGGACAGGATCGTCAGCGTCGAGCCGATCCCCGTCAGCTACCCCGAGCCGAACGACTTCAACGCGCTCCGCCACCTCTGCCTCGTGAAGGTCACGACGGCGGACGGCGTCGTGGGCTGGGGCGAATCGATCACCCAGTTCCCGGAGGCGAACTTCGCGACGAAGGCGATCATCGAGGGGATGGCCGAGCGGGTCATCGGGAAGGATCCCCTCGCGATCATCGCGATCTGGCACCAGCTGCGCGACAAGAAGTGGTGGTACGGCTACCGCGGCGGGATCGCCAGCTACGCGATCGCGGCGATCGACATGGCGCTCTGGGACATCAAGGGGAAGATCCTCGGCGCGAGCGTCCTCGACCTCCTCGGCGGCGCCGTCCACGAGAAGCTGCCGGTGATCGCGTCCTGCCACGCGCACTACGAGGACATCGGCGCGATGGTGGAAGAGGCCCAGGAGTGGGTCGCGCCCGGCCTCCACGGCGTGAAGGTGGGCCTCGGCAAGCGCGGCAACGCGCGCCTGGGCTACGAGCACGATCGCGACGTCGAGTACATGCGCCGGATGCGCGAGGGCCTCGGCGAGAAGGCGATGATCATGCTCGACTGCGGATGGGCGATCAAGTGGGACGTGATGACCGCGGTGCGGCGCGTCCAGGCCTTCGAGGAGTACGGGCTCCACTGGATCGAGGAGCCGCTCATGGAGTGGGACCCGGAGGGCTACCGGAACCTGCGCGGCAAGACGACCTCGCTCATCGCCTACGGCGAGAAGGAGTGGGACCTGCGCGGCTTCGAGGAGGTCCTCGCGACCGGCACGGTCGATGTGGTGGGGATCGACCCGGGGCGCGCCGAGGGGATCACCGGCTTCAAGAAGGCGACCGAGCGGGTCGAGTTCTACAAGCGCCAGTCGAACGCGCACGCGTGGTCGAGCGCGATCTGCTCGGCGGCGAGCCTGGCGGTGAGCTTCAGCACCCCGTCCGCGAAGCTCTTCGAGTTCAAGCCGCTGCGCAACCCGATGCAGCACGACCTCGTGACAGAGCCGTTCGAGCAGGTGAACGGGTGGGTCTACCCGCCGACGAAGCCGGGGCTCGGCATCGAGATCATCGAGGACGTCGTCCGCCACTACGACAGCGCGACCGTCCTCGCGGACCCGAAGAAGTACGGCGCGCTCGCCTAGGGCGGCGCAGCAGGCAGGAAGGGAGAACGGGATGACCTGGAGCGTGGGCGCCGGCCTCGAGGGCAAGGGCGTCATCGTCACCGGCGCGGCGGGCGGCATCGGCCGGGCGGTCGCGGAGGCGTTCGCGGAGACCGGGGCGAAGGTCCTCGCGGTGGACCTGGACCAGGCGAAGGTGGACGAGGTCGTCGCCGGGCTCGCGGGGAGCGGGCACATCGGCGCGGCCGTCGACCTCGGCGACCTCGCGGGCCACGCAGCGCTCGTGGAGCGCGCCCGCTCGGCCTTCGGGAACCTCTACGTCCTCGCCCACACGGCGGCGGTCCTGCGCCGGCGGAAGAGCCTCGACGAGGTGACCGAGGAGGACTGGGACTTCCAGAACGACATCAACGTGAAGGCGACCTTCTTCCTCTGCCGCTCCGTCGCGAACGCGATGGTGGAGCAGGGGCAGGGTGGCCGGATCATCCTTTTCAGCTCGCAGGGCTGGTGGACGGGCGGTTTCGGCGGCTCGCTCCCCTACGCGGCGACGAAGGGCGGCGTGACGACGATGAGCCGCGGCCTCGCGCGGACGTACGGCGCACACCGGATC
>JBJTJV010000162.1:0-10245 GCA_046352645.1 Chloroflexota bacterium
CCCGGGGGGGGTAACCCGCCGGTCGGGGGGGGGGGGGGTCGGGGGCACCGGGCCGGGCACGGACCGGCCGGGCCCTCGCGGGTCCGGCCGGGGGCGCGGCGTCCGGGCGGGCGTCAGCCCTCGACGACGGCGAGGATGTCCTTCTGGCTGACGATGAGGAACTCCTCGCCGTCCACCTTGAACTCGGTCCCCGCGTACTTGGCGTAGAGGACCTTGTCGCCGACCTTCACGTCCATCGGCTCGCGCTCGCCGTCGTCCAGGCGGCCGGGGCCGGCGGCGACGATCGTCCCCTCCTGGGGCTTCTCCTTCGCGGTGTCCGGAAGGACGATGCCGCTCTTCGTCATCTCCTCGCGGGGGGTCGGCTGGATGACGACACGGTCGCCGAGCGGGCGAAGCTTGTTCGCAGAGGCCAACGCGGGATCCTCCAAGTGTGCCTGTGAACGGGCCTGCGGCATGCGGCCGTCCCCGCCGACCTCCCCGGCCCCGGCGCCGTCGATCGGGGCGCGAGCCGGTGGAAGCGGGTGGGAGCGTCCCCATCCGATGGGATTAGCACTCTCACGGGGAGAGTGCCAAGAATGTAGGCGATGGCGCGCGGCCCTGTCAAGCGCGCCTGCGCGCCGGGGCGTGCCGCGCGGGCGCGACGGCGACCCCACGGGGCCCCTCGTATCCTGCGCGGGATGGCCTCGTTCCGCAGCCACGCGCTCACGCACCGGATCCGCTTCGACGAGGCGGCCCCGGACGGGTCCATGCGCGCGGCCGCGGTGGTGCGGGTGCTCCAGGACGTGGCGTGGCGGCACACCGAGGCGGTCGGGCTCGGGCGTGCGTGGTACGCGGAGCGCGGCGTCGGCTGGCTCGCGCGCGCGCTCGACCTCGAGCTCCGCGCCCCCCTCCCCCACGGGACGACCGTCACCTGCACGACCGACGTGACCGGCTGGCGCCGGATCACCTGCCGGCGGCGGACCGTCATCACGGACGCGGACGGCGCCACGCTCGCCGTCGCCCACGTGGACTGGGCGTTCGTGGACGCTGCGGGCCGACCGGCGCGGATCCCCCCGGACGTGCTCGCCTTCGCGCCGGACGCGGGGCCGTTCGCGCCGACGAAGGTCACCCTGCCGGAGATGCCGGCGACGATCGCGCTGCCGCTCACCCTGCGCCACGCCGACCTCGACCCCATGGGCCACGTGAACAACGCCGCCTACCTCGACCTCGTGGACGAGACGCTGCGCGCGCTCCCCGGTGGCGGTGCGGCGGCGGCGCCGTGCCGCATCCTCCTCGAGCACCTCGCGCCCGCGCTCCCCGGCATGACGCTCGTCGGCAGCGCCTGGGTCGCCGCGGACGGGACGCGCGCGTGGGCGCTCCGGGATGCGGCCGGGGCGGAGCTCGCCCGCGCGACCGTCCACGCGCCGGGCTGACCGCCCACGGGCCGCCCGCGCTCCGCGCCCGCCGCCCTCAGCCGCGGCCGGTGAAGCGGTCGTACGCCGCGACGAGCACGTCCCCGAGCGTGTCGGGGTCCATCCCGCGGCGCTCCGCGACCCAGCGGGCGGTGACCTCCACCCAGCGCGGCTCGTTCCGTCGCCGGGGCGCGCCGGGCGGCGAGAGGTAGGGGCTGTCCGTCTCCACGAGCAACCGGTCCGCGGGGACGATCCGGGCGACCTCCGCGGAGGCCTCCTCGCCGGCCCGGAAGACGAGGCCGCTGAAGCTGATCGCACAGCCCAGCGCGAGCGCCGCCTCGGCGTAGTCGACCGGGCCGGAGAACGAGTGGAGCACCGCGGGCGGGCGGTCCCCGAGCCGGGCACGCCAGCCCGCCCCGCCGACCCCCGCGGCGATGAGCTCCGCGATCAGCGCGTCCTGCGCGTCGCGCTCGCCGGCCCGCGACCGGCAGTGGAGGATGAGCGGCTTGCGCACCTCCCAGGAGAGCGCAAGGTGGCGCCGGAGGTTCGCGACCTGCGCGTCGCGCGGCGAGAAGCCGCGGTCGAAGTCCAGGCCCGTCTCGCCGATCGCGACGACGAGCGGGTCGTCTGCGAGCGGCACGAGCGCCTCCCACGCCACGTCGCCCACCTCGGCCGCGACGTGCGGGTGGACGCCGACGGCCGTCTCCACGCCCCCGGCCGCCCGCGCGACGGCGATGCCGGCGTGCGAGGTCGCGACGTCGAAGCCCGGCGCGAGGAGCCGCTCGAGCCCGGCGGCACGGGCGGCCGCGAGGACCGCGTCGCGGTCGTCGGCGAACGGCCGCGTCTGGAGGTGTCCGTGCGAATCGACGAGCCGCATCCTGCGGTCCGGCCAGGTCCGGGGCGCGGGTCAGCCCGCGGCCGGTGCCTCGGTCTCGAGGCGCGGGAAGAGCGGCGCCGGGCCGCCGATGCGCCCCCCTGCGGGACCGGCGCCCCAGCGGAGCAGCTCGCCGACCGGCGGGCCGCCGTTCCCGTCCGGCCCGTACGGCCAGGCGATGCCGAGCTGCTCGGCCGCGCGCGGCGCGGCGGCGGGCAGGTAGGGTGCGGCGGCGACCGTGATCAGCCGGCATGCCTCGAGGAGATCGCCGAGGACGTCCCGGAGGCGTGCGGCGGCCACGGCGTCCCCCGCCTTCGCGGCCTTCGCGAGCGCCCACGGGGCTTCCGCGTCCACGTACCGGTTGGCGGCGCCGACGAACTCCCAGAGCACCGCCAGCGCGTCATGGAGCATGCAGCCCTCGAGGCGCTCCGCGTAGCGCGCGACGAGGGCGGGCCAGGCGGCCGCGAGCGGGCTCGCGGGCCCCAGCGTCGGCCGCTCGCCGTCGAGGTAGCGCGCGGTCATGGAGAGCGAGCGGTTGAGCAGGTTGCCGAAGTCGTTCGCGAGGTCCGCGTTGTAGCGGCGCACGAACGAATCCCAGGAGACCTCGGTGTCCCGGTCGAAGGCGACCTCGCGGAGGGTGACGTAGCGGGCGCCGTCCGCCCCGAACGTCCGGACGATGTCGTGGGGGTCGAGGAAGTTGCCGCGGCTCTTGCTCATCCGCTCGCCGCCGGTGAGGAGCCAGCCGTGGACCCACACCTTCCGGGGTGGCTCGATGCCCGCGCTCATGAGCATCGCCGGCCAGATGATCGTGTGGAACCGGTTGATGTCCTTGCCCACGATGTGGAGGTCCGCGGGCCACCAGCGGGCGAACGCGTCCGGGTCGTCCGGGAAGCCGGCGCCGGTGATGTAGTTGATGAGGGCGTCGAACCAGACGTAGATGACGCCCGCGGACGGGTCGGGGGTGCCGTCGGGCAGGACCGCCTCCGAGCCGTCCGCACGGATCGGGAACGGGATCCCCCAGCTGAAGGTCTCCCGGCTGATCGAGATGTCCTCCAGCCCGTTGCGGATGAACGCGATCATCTCGTTCTTCCGGTACTCCGGCTCCACCACGCCGGGGTTCCGGGCGTACCAGTCGAGCAGCCGGTCGCCGTACGCGGAGAGGCGGAAGAACCAGTTGTGCTCGGTGAGCCACTGGAGCGGCACGTCGGGGTGGTTGGGGCAGCGCACGCCGCCCGCCTCCTCGGTGAGGTCGGTGAGGTTCCGGAAGCCCTCGTTCGGGCAGTACCAGCCCGCGTAGGACCCCTGGTAGATGTCGCCGTTCGCGTATGCGCGCCGGACCATCTCCTGCGAGGCGCGCCGGTGGTCCGGGTCCGTGGTCCGGATGAACCGGTCCGGGGCGATGAGCAGCGCGTCCTCCGCCGCCTGGAAGAGCTCGACCATGCCGTCGATGAAGGCACGCGTCTCCATCCCGAGCTCCTGCGCACGCTCGTGGATGTTCACGGAGTGCTCGTCCGTGCCGGTGAGGAAGCGGGTGTCGTCCCCGGCCATCCGGTGCCAGCGGGCGAGCACGTCCGCGCCGATCACCTCGTAGAGGGTGTGCAGCCCGGGGCGGTTGTTCGGATAGGCGATCGCGGTCGTGAGGTAGTAGCGGCGTCTCTCGGTCATCGGGGCGCGATGGTACCAGCGCCCGCTCTCAGCGGTACCCCGGGAACGGGAGCCCGGCGAGGGCGGGCGCGCCGGGCTCGGTGACGCCCACCAGGGCGAGGAAGTCCCGCGCATCGAGCGCCACGAGGGTGCAGTCGGTCACGGCCGTGACCGTCGCGGTCCGCGGCGACCCCGCGAGGATGCCGATCTCGCCGAAGCCCTCGTCGGTCCCCATCCGGCGCAGCACGCGCGCCGCGCCGCCGTCCGGCGGCACCTGCGTCACCTCGACCGTGCCGGCGGCGATCGCGTAATAGCGGTCCGCGACGCCACCCTGGGCGATGACGGTCGGGCCGGCGGCCACGCCGAGCACCTGCGCCCGGCGCTCCGCGCGCGCGAGCCGCGCGGGCGGCAGGCCGGCGAGCGCGGGGACCCGGCCGAGATGCGCCCGGACGGCATCCGGCCCCGTCGGCTGCGTGCCCCACGGACCCAGCACGAGGAGGAAGGCGAGGGCCGTGACAAGCAGCGCGGCCGCGCACACCACGAGGACCGGGCCGAGCCCCGCGACGGCGACGAGCGTCGGGACGAGCAGCGCGCCGGCCGCGTAGACCACCTCCCAGATCCAGTCGAGGACGGCGACCATCCGGCCGCGCACCGCGTCGTCGACCATGCGCTGGTAGAGGGTGCCGCCCACGACCGACGCGATGAGCGACCCGAGCGCGATCGCGAGGACGGCGAGCACGAGGCCCGGCAGCTGCGCGACCGTCCCGAGGCCGACGAGGCCGCCGCAGACGAGGAGGACGCCACCGAGGAACGGGGGCGCGACCCGCCGGCCGAGCACGAGGACACCGCCCGCGGCCACGCCCACGATGCCACCGATGCCGACCGCCGCGTTCAGGACGGCGGTCGCGGCCTCCCCTGCCCGCACGACCTCGAAGGCGATGATCGTGGTGAGGACGACGAGCGCCCCGATGACGAAGCTGTGGACGAGCTCGAAGGCGAGGAGCGCCACGACCGGCCGGCGCGCGGACGCCGGGGCCGCGATGGCGGCCGCCCCGTTCCGGACCTGCGCGTCGGTGGGTATCCGGCCGTCGGCCGGGGCGACCATCGGCGGGGAGGCGGCGCGGCGCAGGACGGCCGGGCCGCGGGCGGGCAGCCCCGCGACGATCCAGCCGACGAGGACGAAGCCGACGGCGTTCACCGCGAACGCGAGGGGCAGCGACGGCACGAGCGCGAAGAGGATCGCGGCGAGGGCGGGTCCGGCGAGCAGCGCGACGATGTCGATGGAGGCGTAGACCGCCGTCGCGGGCCCGAGGTCCCGCTCGTCGCGGGCGAGGACCGGGACGAGCGCGCCGATCGCGGGCTGGAAGACGACGGAGATCGTCGTGGCGAGCATCGTCGCGCCGACGAGGACCCCGATGCCGGCGCCGGTCGCCGCGAGGAGCGCGAGGACGGCCATCGTGGCCGCGCGCGCGAACGACGCGACGAGCAGCACGCTCCGGCGATCGAACCGGTCCGCAAGGTAGCCCGCGGGGATGCCGAGGAAGAGGAACGGGACCATGCGGACCGCCCCGACGAGGCCCACGACGATGGGGTCGCCGCCGGTCGTCTCCCAGGCCACCAGGAGGAGCGCGATCGCAGGCACCCAGTCCACGAGGGCGCCGACGAGGAACGCGCCGAAGAGGCGGGCGAGCGCGCGGTTCCCGAGGACCGCGCGGTAGGCCCCGACGAGCCCGGTCACCGCTCCACGCCCGGCCCCGACCTCACGCGCCGGTGCGGACCCGGGGATCCGCCGCGGTCGCGGCGAGGATCGCCTTGACCTCGAAGGGCGTGAGGCCGGGATGGCGACCGACGAGCCGGGCGACGTGCCCCGCCATGTGGGGCGTCGCGAAGCTGTTCCCCGTCGCGACGATCGAGCCGCCGTCCTTCCACGCCACCGGGACGTCCACGCCCCACGCACCGAACTCCACGGGTGGCTCCGGGTTGTGGAACCAGAGCTCGGGATCCGCGATGTCGTGGGAGGCGACGGAGATCACCGAGGAGAAGAGCGAGGGGTAGCTCGCGCCCGGGACGTTGTTCGCGGCGCAGACGAGGCTGAGCCCTCCGAAGGCGGCGCGGTCCACGACCTCGTGGAAGGCGGGGAAGAGCGCCTCGCTGCGCGACGAGAGGCTGAGGCTCGCGACGCGGATCCCCTGGGCGAGGACCCACTCGATCGCGGCGAGGAAGGCGACGCCCTTGCCCTTGAGGTCCGCGCCGAGGACCCGCACGGATACGAGCTCCACCTCCGGCGCCAGGCCGAGGATGATCCCCCCGCAGGCAGTGCCGTGGCCGTACAGGTCGCCCGCGTTGTCCGGCACGACCTCCGGCTCCTCGCCCGAGAGGTCCACGGAGACGCTTTCCACGACCCGCCCCGCGAGCGCCGGGTGATCGGTCTCCATCCCCGAGTCGATGACCGCGACCCGGACGCCCGCGCCGCGCGCGCCCGCGAAGGCCCAGTCGCGGGTGACCTCGGCGAGCCGGACGGGCCGGACGAGATCGGCGCGATCGCCGATGAACGGCTCGGACCAGGCCGGCAGGAGCGCGTCGTCGTCCTCGCTCATCCCTCGTCCGTCAGGCGGGCCCAGGAGCGTGTCCCGGGCCGGCTCCGACCCCCCTCGCGGGCCACCACATCGAGGATCCCCGCGAGCAGCGTCCGCTCCCGCTCTCCGAGGGCGCGGATCCGCGCGACCTGGTCCACGATCCGCCAGAACGGGTCCGCGGGATCGCGGTCGAGGCCCGCGAGGACCGGCGCGAGGAGCGCGTCCACGTCGTCGTCCGGGACGGTCCCGTCCGCGATCGCCCGGAGCGCGGCGACGAGGATCCGGCCCGTCTCGCGCTGGACCCGGCTCGCCTCGATCGCGGCCGCGGCCTGTCGCGCGAAGACACCCATGAGCTCGAGGTCGCGGAGCGTGAAGGTCGGCGAGGAGCGCTTGTCGAGCACCTGGAGGACGCCGATGCAGCTGCCGCGATCGACGAGCGGGACGCCTGCGATCGCGCGCGGCACGTACCCCGTGCGCTGTGCCGTCGCCTTGTCGAAGCGCGGGTCGGAGAGCACGTCCGAGAGCGCGATCGGCTGGACGGTGGAGAAGACGTAGCCCACGATCCCCTTCGTCGGCGTCTCCGTCCCGCCGACGACGCCCTTGCCCTGCGCCCCCGCCGCGACCCGGAACTGCAGACGGTCGGGGTCCCGCTCGAAGAGCGCGAGGGAGGACGCTTCCGCATCGAAGATCGTGGCAGCCGCGTCCACGACCCCCTGGAGGAGCGCGGTCTCGGCATCGCCGTCGAGCCGCCGGGCGACGTCGACGCGGGCCGCCGCCGCGGCAAGGGCGTCGAGGGCGCGCGCGGTGTCCGGGCGATCGCTCATCTGGGCCTCCTCGGGGCGGCGGGCCGCACGGCCCCCGCATGGCTCGCGCGCCTGTCCGCGCCCGCGCAGTATCGCAGGCGCCGGGACCCCGTGCGCGCGGGACCGGCCCCGACGGGGCAGACGCCGAGGTCCCCGGTGGCATGCCACCGGGGACCTCGATGATCGCTCTGTGCGCTGCCTCCGGCTCGCGGCCGGAGGCGCCTGTCAGCCCTTGCGGCCGGTCGGCGAGCGCTGCTTCTTGATGGTAATCGCGTGGCCCTCGACATCGTCGTCGTCCGCGGAGGCCACGGGGGCCTTCGTCGTGGCGGCGGGCTACTTCGCGTCGTCCGCAGGCTTCTTCGCCGCGTCCTTCGTCATCGCTGGGTCCTCCTGGTCGTGGGTGGATCGGGAACGTGTGCGGAGATTATCGCCCCACGGTGCAAGCGGGTGTCGGGCGCGCGACAGCCCGTGGGTCAACGTGCGGACAGGCTGCGCCCGCCCGGCGGGCTGCCGCCCCTGCTGCACGCACCGCTACCGCTCCGCCCGACGCGCGAGGGCATCCACGTCCGTGATGACGAGCGCATCGCGGTCGATCACGACGAGCCCGTCGCCGACGAGGTCGGCGAGCATCCGGTTCACGCTCTGGCGGGTCCCCCCGATCATCGCGGCGAGCTCCGACTGCGTGTACGGCCAGGGGAGCCGGATCGGGCCGGGGCCGTCGCCGACGTCACGCGCCAGGCGCACGAGGCGGATCGCGAGCCGTCCGGCGAGGTCGAGGAAGTGGAGCTCCTCCACGTGGCGAGTGATCCGCCGCAGCTCCGCGGCCACGCCGGTCAGGAGCGCATCCCGGAGCCCGGCATCGCGGTCGAGGAGGTCACGGAAGACCGCCCGCGGCAGCACGAGCGTCTCGGAGGGCTCGAGCGCGATCGCCGTCGCCGAGCGCGGCGCTCCATCGAGCAGGGCGAGCTCACCGAAGAAGTCGCCGGGCCGGAGCGTGGCGATGATCGCCTCCTCGCCCTCGGTGGACGGGAGCGCGATCTTCACCGCCCCCGTGGCAAGGATGTGGAGCGCGTCGCCGGGATCGCCCTGGTGGAAGATCGTGTCGCCCCTCCGGAACCGCCGCCGTCCGAGCTGGCGGACCACGCCCTCGATCGTGGCGGGGTCGCAGTCGGCGAAGAGCGCGCAGTGCCGCAGGGCCGCGGCGGCGACATCACGATCCATCGGCGGCCTCCCGAAGGCGCGGACCGAAGCCCGCCCCGTGGTGGCGCGGCCCATAGGGCAGCTCGATGCCGCCGCCGCCGGCGAGGGCGAGGAAGTCCGCCTTGTCCAGCGCGGCGAGCACGACGGCCGTGCGCGCGGTCACGGTCGCGGTCCGGGGGCTGCCGGTGAGCAGGCCGATCTCGCCGAACGCCTCGCCAGGGCCCATCCGGCGCAGGGTCCGCGGGCCGGAGCCGTCCTCCTCGACCCGGGTCACCTCGACCTCCCCCTCCGCGATGGCGTAGAAGCGGTCCGCGACGTCCCCCTGGGCGATGATCACCGATCCCTCCGGGGCCTCCACGACGGACGCGCGCGCGACCGCCTCCTCGAGATGCGCGGGCGGCAGGCCCGCGAACATCGGCAGCTCGAGCAGGCGCGCGCGCACCGGCTCCGCGGGGAGCGGCTGGATGGCGAACGGCCCGAGCGCGAGGATCGCGATCACCGCGGCGACGAGGATGATCGCCCCTGCCACGGCGAGCGTGAGCTGTGCCCCGACCGTCCCGAGGAGGAACGAGATCACGACGCCGCCGAGGGCGTAGGCGACGACCCCGAGCAGCTCCACCACGGAGATGATCCGGCCGCGCGCGTGGTCGGGCACCATCCGCTGGACCACGGTCCCGCCGACGACGGAGATGAGGAGCGAGCCGAAGGTCGCGGCCCCGACCGCGATCGCGAGGACCGGGAGCGCGCCGGACGTCCCGAGGAGCGCGACGCCGCCCGCGAGGAGGCATGCGCCGAAGAGCATCGGCGGGGCGATCCGGCGCCGCAGGACGAGCGCGGAGCTGACGAGCGCACCGATGAGGCCGCCGATGCCGACCGCCGAGTTCAGGACGGCGGCGCCCTCCTCGCTGCCCTCGACGACGAGGATGATGATCACGGCGGTCGCGCCGAAGACGAACGTCTCGACGACGTCGAACGCGAGGACCGCGGTCAGCGGCTTGCGGATCGGACCCCAGTCGAAGCGGGGCGCGGGGGCCTCGTCGGTGTCGGCGTCGGCGTCGGGATCCTCCTCGTCAGGGTCCTCGTCGGCCGTGGCATCCGCGCCGGGCCGGGACGAGGGGAGACGGAGGAGGATCGCGGCGACGAAGAGGAAGCTGAGGCCGTTGAGCACGAACGCGATCCAGAGCTCACCGGTCGCGACGAGGACGACGCCCGCGATCGCCGGCCCGATGATCAGCGCGAGCGTGTCCAGCGAGGCGAAGAGGCTGTTCGCTGGGCCCAGGTCCGCCTCGTCGCCGACGAGATTCGGGACGTACGCGCCGAGGGCGGGCTCGAAGAAGACGGAGATCGACCCCGCGAGGAGGACGACCGCGACGAGCGGCACGGCGTCCGCGCCCGCGAGCGCGTGCGCGGCGAGCACGAACAGGAGCAGGGCACGCCCGATAGGCGTGAGGAAGATGACGATCCGGCGATCGAAGCGGTCGGCAACGTAGCCCGCGGGCAGCCCGAGGATGACGTCCGGCACGACCATCAGCGCGCCCATGAGCCCGAGCACGACCGCATCGCCGCCGGTGACCTCGTAGACGAGGATCATCACCGCGATCGTGTACAGCCAGTCACCGATCGACGAGACGAACTCGCCGACCATGAGCCGACTGAGCGGACCGTTCCGCAGCACCCTGCGGTACGTGGCGACCATCCCGCCCATCTCCTTCCCTCCCCTCGACCCCGGTGGCGGGAGTCTAGCGTCGGAAGGTGCC
>JBJTJV010000163.1:0-6393 GCA_046352645.1 Chloroflexota bacterium
GGCGGGCGCATCTGGGTCGCGCTCCCGGTTCTGCGTCTCGAGCGCCGCGATCGCGTCGGGCTTGGCGACGAGGTGGCCGGTCCCGTTGTTGGTGAACGAGATGTAGGTCGTGTAGACGACCACGAAGAGGGTGAACACCATGAGCAGGACGATGCCCGGTGCGAGGTACTTCGCGGGGACCGTCCGTCGGGAGAAGTAGATCCAGTTGAGCAGCAGGGTCGTGAGCGCAACGACCACGGCCGCGGGCCACGAACCGAGCGCGAGCAGGGTGACGACCGCGTAGACGCCGAGGGCGTCGAGCAGGCCGAGACCGGCGATCTTCAGCAGCGTGTCGCGGACGTTCATCGGTGTGTCCCGGACAGGGGCTCCCCGGCCGTCCGAGGACGACCGGGGAGGCCGGGATCCGCGGGGGTCCTCCCGCGGATCCCGTGCGTGCCGGGTGGCATGCGAAGCCCCATGGACCGGAGGCCGTCGTCGGCTAGTTCCCTTCCGCGGGGATCGTCGTGTCCGCCTTGATGGCGTCCACGATCAGCTGCGCGGCAGCCGGCCAGAGCGTGGCCGCATCGCCGCCCTTGATGATCTCCTTGATCGTGGGCCCAAGCGTGGGGCCGACCGTGTTGTTCACGCCGGGCTGGTTCGGCCACACGCGGCCGCCCACGGCGGCCTCGCCGAAGCCCTTGACGTCCGGATCGCCGGCGACGGCCTCAAGGGCCGACGTCAGCGCGGGCGGGTAGGCGCCGGTCTCGTAGACCGACATCTGGGCCTCCTCGGTCGCCATGAAGCGGGTCGCGAAGTCGGTCGCCGCCAGCGTGCACTGGCCCTTCGGGTTGAGGATCAGACCGGCGACGCCGATGATCGGCCCGGCCGGGTGCTCGCCCAGGGGCGGGATCGCGCTGACCGCGTAGGGAACCCCGGATGCCTTGATCGTCGGCATGTCCCAGGCGCCGGTGATGAGGAACGGGGAAGCCCCGTTCTGGAAGCGGTCAAGCGCCGTGCCGCCGTCGATGTCGGCGTCGAGGAAGCCTTCCTGGACCCACGCCGCGAGCTGGTCGACGTACGCCTGCCACTCCGGTCCCGCGAAGAGCGGCTGGGTGAAGTCGTAGTTGCCGTTCTCCAGGACGGGGAACCAGTCCGCGCCCAGGGAGGTCGCGAACGGCGTGAGCATGTACTGGTTGAGGTTGATGCTGATCGGGAGCTCGGCCTTGCCGTCGGCGACGAGGCCCAGCCCCACCGCCGCGAGGTCGGCCATGGTGGTGGGGACCTCGGGCGCGAGGTCCGTGTTGCGGATCAGCGCGATGTTCTCGAGCCACAGGGGCACGAAGTACGTCTTGCCGTCGATGACCGCCTGGCTCTGGGCGACGGGCGAGAAGTCGGCGAGGTTCGGGATCTCGAGCGGCGCGGCGATGCCCGACGGCGCCCAATCCGTGAAGTTGCCCGAGTAGCCGATGATGAGATCCGGACCGGTGCCCGCGGCCGCCTGGGTGGCGTACTCGTCGAACATCGTGTCGAACGCCTTGCCCACGACGTCGACCTGGACCCCGGTCTCCTCGGTGTACATCGCCGCGGCGTCCTGGATCGCGAGGTGGGTGATCTCGTCACCCCAGACGGTGACCGCGCAGCCCGCGTCCTGGGCAAGGACCGGGATCGCCGGACCGGCGGCGGTCGCCGTCACGACGAGCGGCAGAGAGACGAGCAGCCCGGCGGCTCGTCGAGTGAAGCGTGACATCGAAGGTCTCCTCCCGGGGGCCGCCGCGACCGGCGGCTTATGCCGTAACCGTACGGTGGATCGAGCGTCAACGGTCGTCGATGGCGGCCCTCCCTGCAGGCGCGGCACGGGGGCCGGGCATCAGCGCCGCCCCATCCGTTCCACGATCCGTGAGACGCCGGGTCGTCGGGCGACCCACAGGGCGGGGCGGCGCAGCCCGGGGCGCGCCATGAGCCGATGCGCGACCGGGACCCGCACCGAGCCTGCGCTCCGCACGCCGGTCCGCGGCCGCCAGCCGCCGGCTGCCGCATCGGCGAGGACGGCATGTGCCGCGTTGTGTCCGGGGGCGCCGATAACGCCACCGCCCGGATGCGTGCCCGCGCCGCACAGGTAGAGCCCGGGGACCGGGGTGCGGTACGAGGCATACCCCGGGATCGGGCGGCTCGCGAAGAGCTGGCCGAGGGTCATGGCCCCGTGGAAGATGTTGCCGCCCGGCAGCCCGTACTCGCGCTCCAGGTCCAGCGGCGTGATCGTGTGCGTACCGATGATCGATCCCGTGATCCCCGGCGCGTACGACTCCATGATCCCGATGACGCGCCGTTCGAACTCCGGCTTGAAGGCGTCCCAGTCGGTCACCGCGAGGTCGAACGGGAGCTGCTGGATGCCGGTCGAGAGGATGTGCTTGCCGGCCGGGGCCAGCGTGTCGTCGTGGACGGACTGGATGATGAACTCGATCGGGAAGTCGTCCGGAACGCGTCCCGCGAGCTGCGCATCGCCGACGCGCTGGAACGCGGCCACCTCTGCGCCGAGCAGCGTGAGCCCACGGTGGACCGGCCCTTCGCCCTTCGGCAGGCCGACGAAGTCCGGCAGACGGTCGAGGGCGAGGAAGACGCGCGCCATCGAGCCGCGCTGGTCGAAGCGCGAGACCTGGCGGACGACCGGATCGGGGAGCGTCCGGGGGTCGAGGAAGCGCAGGTAGGTCTGGCGCGGGTCGGCGTTCGAGAGGATCGTCGTGGCGCGGATCTCCTCGCCCCCCGCGAGCACGATGCCCGCAGCGACGCCCTTCTCCACGAGGACCTTCTCGACCGGCGCGCCAACGCGCACGCCGCCCCCGCGCGCCCGGAGGCGCGCCGCGAGCGATTCCGCGATCGAGCCCATGCCGCCGCGCGGGAAGGCGAACTGGCCCATGTGGCCGTTGTACTGGCCGGTCGCGTGGTGACCGTAGACGTAGGCCCAGCCGGGGGTGGTGGGGCCACCCCAGACGCTCACGATCGCGAGGAACGTGAGGAGGCCCTTGAGCACGTCGTTCGTGAAGCCCCGAGCGAGGAGGTCGTCCACGCTCAGCGTGAAGAACTCGGTCCAGAGCTCCTCCTCGCCGGCGTCGACGAACGCTCGGAAGACCTCGTCGATCGTCGGCGGGTCGGGCTCCAGGAGCCAGCGGCCGGTGAGCGCCGCGAAGCGCTCGAGGCGCAGCCCGAACGTCACGAGTCGGTCGCCCTCGCCGGGCATCGTCCGCTCCATCTCACGGAGCGTGCGGGAGAGGTCGTTGTAGAGGAAGACGGAACGGCCGTCCCGAAGGAGGTTCGCCTCGCCCATCTCCGTCTGGTAGAGCGTCAGCCCGTGCTGGTCCGGCCGGAGGTCGGCGAGGATCCGGGGATGGAGGAGGCCGGAGACATACGAGCAGGCCGACGCCCGGAAGCCCGGGATGACCTCCTCGGTCACGGTCGCCCCACCCACGCGTTCCCGTCGCTCGACGACGAGGACGCGCTTGCCCGCGTCCGCGAGGTAGTTCGCGGCGATCAGGCCGTTGTGGCCCGCGCCGATGACGATCGCGTCGTAGCCCGTCGCCATCGCCCCGCCTCCTCCCGCGCCCTGCTCAGTAGACCTTCGCCAGGAGGCCGCCGTCCACGATCATGTACGTGGCGTTCACGTAGGACGACTCGTCCGAGGCGAGGAAGAGGACCATCTGGGCGACCTCGCGGGGGTGCCCGATCTTCTTCGCCGGGTACTCGGCGGCCATGTCCGCCTTCGCCTTGTCGTAGTCGCCGGTCGCGTGCCAGTACTTGATGATCATCGGCGTCTCCATGTCCCCGGGGCAGACGCAGTTGCAGCGGATCCCGTCGATCGCGTAGGCGAGGCCGACCGAGCGGGTGATGCCGAGGACACCGTGCTTCGTCGCCGTGTAGGCCGGCAGGAACGGGTCGGAGACGAGCGAGAGGGCGGATGCGGTGTTGACGATCGCGCCGCCGCCCGTCTCGCGCATCGCGAGGACCGCGTGCTTGCAGCCCCAGAAGACCGCCTTGAGGTTGACGGTGTTGATCCAGTCCCACTCCTCGGTCGTCGTCTCGTGGAGCGGCTTCTCCAGCTGAACGCCCGCGTTGTTGTGGATGAAGTCGAAGCCGCCCCAGAGCCGCCGGACCTCGGCGATGGAGGCGATGATCTCCGCCTCCCGGCTCACGTCGCAGCGCATGAACTGCGCGGTGCCGCCGGCGGCGACGATCTCACGGGCGACCCGCTCGCCGTTCGTCACGTCGATGTCGCAGACGAGGACGCCTGCACCCTCCCGGGCCAGCAGCTTCGCCGATTCCTCACCGAGGCCGGAAGCCGCACCGGTCACGAGGCCCACCTTGTTCGCCATGCGCATGATCGGGATCTCCTGTGCTGGTTCGTATCGTCCGAATGTGTCGTGGAGCGGGGAGTCAGATCGCGGTCGTCCCCCCATCGATCGACCAGACGGACCCGGTGGCGAAGCTCGTGGCACCGAGATAGAGGATCGCGTCGGCGATCTCCTCGGGCGTCGCCCAGCGCTTGAGCGGGACGCGCTCGGTGGCAGCGATGCGCGTCTGCTCGGGATCCGGGAAGTAGAGGAGCTCGCTCTCCATCATCGGCGTCGCGATCGGCCCGGGGCACATCGCGTTGACTCGGATCCTCCGCGGTGCGAGCTCGTGCGCCATCGCCTTCGTGACCCCGATCACGCCGAACTTGCTCGCGCAGTAGTCGGTGTAGAGCCCCATCCCCATGAGGGCGAGCTCGGAGCCGAGGTTCACGATCGAGCCACCCTCGGTCATCCGGAGGGCGGCCTCGCGGGCGACCCAGAAGGTCCCGGAGAGGTTGATGCCGATGGAGGTCGCCCACTTCTCGGGCGTCATCTCCTCGAGCGTGGCCGGGCCGTCCACGCCGGCTGCGTTCACGACGAGATCGAGCCCGCCGAGCGCGGCATGCGCCGCTGCCACGGTGCGGGCGACGGCGGCGGGATCCGCGACGTCGCACGGGAAGGGCAGCGCGCGCGGACCGAGCTCGGCCGCCAGGCCCTGCAGCACGTCGGCGCGCCGGGCGACGAGCGCGACGCTCCCCCCGCGTGCGTGGATGAGCCGGGCGGTCGCCATGCCGACGCCGGAGGAGGCCCCGGTGACGAGGGCGCGCAGGCTTGCCATGGTCGATCTCCTCCTCGGTCCTATGCGATGCCCACGTCCAGGACCATCACCTGGCGATACGTCTCGCCGGCGCGGACCGTGGTGCTGGGGAAGTGCGCGAAGCGCGGGGTGTCGGGGAACTTCTGGGTCTCGAGCGTGAAGCCCGCGTACTGGCAGTAGCGGCGTCCGCCCTTGCCCACGATCCCGTCGTGGAGGTAGCCACCGGTGTACATCTGGAGGCCGGGCTCGGTCGTGCGCAGGCGGAGCGTCCGGCCGGAGGCGGGGTCGTGGATCTCCGCGGCGGAACGCAGGCCGTCCGCGCCCGGCACGTCGCGGAGGCACCAGTTGTGGTCCCAGCCGCCGCCGCCCTGGAAGACGTCGGCACCCACCGGCGGCAGCGCGGCGAGGTCGCGCCCGATCGGGTGCCGCTCCCGGAAGTCGTACGGGGTGCCCGCGACGGCGAGGATCTCGCCGGTGGCGAGCAGCTCGCCATCGACCGGGACGTAATGGTCCGCGTCGATGCGCATCTCCTGGGCGAGGACGTCACCGGAGGCGTGGCCCGCGAGGTTGAAGTACGAGTGGTGGACCATGTTGATCACGGTGAGCGCGTCGGGGAGCGCGGTCATCTCGATCGTGAGACGGGTCCCATCCAGCCGGTACGTGCTCGTCACGGTGCAGGCGCCCGGGAAGCCCATCTCCCCGTCCGGGCTCGTCGTGCGGAAGGTGATCGCACGGCCATCCGCGGCGGGCGCGGCGTCCCAGATGCGGCTGTCCCACCCGCCACGGCCCCCGTGCAGGTGGTTCGGGCCCTCGTTGCAGTCGACCGCGATCTCGCGCCCCGCGAGCTGGAACCGGCCGCGCCGGATCCGGTTGCCGTAGCGGCCGACGCTCGCACCGAAGTACGAAGGTGAGGCCGCGTAGGCCGCGGCGTCGTCGAAGCCGAGCACGATGTCCGCGGTGCTGCCGTCGCGTCCGGGCGCGTGGAGCTCCACGAGCCGCGCGCCGTAGTCGGTCACGGTCGCGGTCACGCCTGCGCCGCCGTCGATCCGCCAGGCGTGTGCGGTGCGGCCCGTGGCCGTACCGAACGGTGTGGCGCGCGTGGTCATGAGGCCTCCCGGCTGGTGGTATCCGCCGACCC
The DNA here is from genome assembly GCA_046352645.1 of Chloroflexota bacterium. Classification (GTDB taxonomy): domain Bacteria; phylum Chloroflexota; class Limnocylindria; order Limnocylindrales; family CSP1-4; genus JAFMJV01. Next base: position 6,257 of record JBJTJV010000163.1, read on the forward strand.
GACAGACGTGGGCTGGGCGTCGATGGAGCGCTGCAGGATCCGTGTCGCGACGACGATCAGGAGGACGGACACGAACCCGATGAGGGTCACGACGGCGTTGATCGCGGGGGTGAAGCCGAAGCGGGTCTGGCTCCAGA
>JBJTJV010000164.1:0-3158 GCA_046352645.1 Chloroflexota bacterium
CGCCGACCAGAAGCTCGTCGAGGCACCCGCCGAGACCGCGGAGGAGCGCATCGCGCTCGCCGGCTGGAAGGTGAGCTCGAGCGACAGCGGCGCCTCCGAGGGGAGCGTCACCCTGCGTATCGCGGGCGAGTCCCGCAGCGCGCAGGCGACGGGCAACGGCCCCGTGGACGCGCTCTTCGGCGCGGTCGATGCGGCGGTCGAGCCGCGCATCGGCTGGCACCCGGTCCTCGTGGACTACGAGATCCGCGCCGTCTCCGCGGGCGAGGACGCCCAGGGCCGCGTCCTCGTGCGTGCCCGGCGCTCCAGCGACCCGGACGCGGCGCAGGGCACGGCCACCGGCCACGGCCTCTCGACGAACATCATCACCGCGTCGCTCGACGCGTACGTGGCGGCCCTCGAGAAGCTCCTCGGCGGCGACGCCGGCATCGAGGCGGCGGTCGCCCGGCGGAAGGCGCAGTGATCGCGGCGCGGATCCTCGCGATCCCCGGCGACGGGATCGGGCCCGAGGTCGTCGCCGCTGCCCGTGACGTCCTCGACGCGGCGGGTCCGCGCTTCGGGTACACGCTCGCGTGGTCGGAGATCCTCATGGGCGGCGCGGCGATCGACGCGTACGGCGTGCCGATCCGGGACGAGGACCTCCACGCCGCGGGCCAGGCGGACGCAGTCCTCCTCGGTGCGGTCGGCGGTCCGAAGTGGGATGCGCCCACGGCGACCGTCCGTCCCGAGCAGGCGCTGCTCCGGCTGCGCAAGCACCTCGGGCTCTTCGCCAACCTCCGGCCCGTGGCCGCGGAGCCTGCGCTCCTCGACGCGTCCCCGCTCCGGACCGACCTCGTGGCGGGCGTGGACATGCTCATCCTGCGGGAGCTCACCGGCGGCCTCTACTTCGGCGAGCGCAAGGAAGCGCACGTCGGCGCGGACGGGCGCCAGGCGGTGGATACGCTCCTCTACACGGAGAAGGAGATCCGGCGCATCGTCCGCCTCGCCTTCCAGCTCGCCGACGGGCGGCGCAAGAAGGTGACGAGCGTGGACAAGGCGAACGTCCTCGCCTCGAGCCGGCTCTGGCGCGCGATCGCGTCCGAGGTCGCGCTGGAGTTCCCGGACATCGCCTTCGAGCACCGGCTCGTCGATTCCTGCGCGATGCAGCTGATCACCTCGCCCGCGATCTTCGACGTGATCGTCACGGAGAACATGTTCGGCGACATCCTCTCGGACGAGGCTTCGGTCCTCGCGGGCTCGCTCGGCATGCTTCCCTCCGCGTCGCTCGGACAGCACCGGACCGCCTTCGGCATCCACGGCGTCTACGAGCCGATCCATGGCTCCGCGCCGGACATCGCGGGCCGCGGCATCGCGAACCCGGCGGCGACGATCCTCTCCGGGGCGATGCTCCTGCGCTGGTCGCTCGGCCTGCCGGCCGCGGCGGACGCGCTCGAGGCGGCGGTGCGTCGGACGCTCGAGGACGGGGTGCGCACGGGCGACCTGATGGGCCCGGACGGTGCCGCGCGCGGCTTCACGCAGGTGGGCACGGACGGCTTCCGCGATGCGGTCCTCGCGCGCATGGACGGGGGCGGCACGACGGGATGACGGCCACGGGGGGAGCCGACGCGCCGGTCATCCTCTACGACACGACCCTGCGCGACGGGACGCAGGGCGAGAGCATCACGCTCTCGCTCGCGGACAAGCTGCGCATCGCCCGGATGCTCGACGAGCACGGCATGCCCTACATCGAGGGCGGCTGGCCGGGCTCGAACCCGAAGGACATCGAGTTCTTCGCGGAGGCGCGGAAGATGCGCTGGGAGACCGCGCGGCTCGCCGCCTTCGGCTCCACCCGCCACCGGGCGAACCGCGCGGACGCGGACCCGAACCTGCGCGAGCTCGTGGCGGCCGAGACCCCGGTCGTCACGATCTTCGGCAAGAGCTGGCTCCTCCACGTCACCGAGGTCCTGGGCGCCACGCCGGCCGAGAACCTGGACATGATCGCGGAATCGGTCGCCTTCGTCGCCGACCGCGGCCGGGAGGCGGTCTACGACGCCGAGCACTACTTCGACGGCTACCGCGCGGACCCCGCGTACGCGATCGCGACGCTTCGGGCCGCGCGCCAGGCGGGTGCGCGGCAGCTCGTCCTGTGCGATACGAACGGTGGCACCCTCACGAGCGGCATCGTGCGCTTCCTGGCCGAGACGCGCGCCGCGCTCGCCGCCGATGCGGATGCGCCGCCGGTGACCTGGGGGATCCACACGCACAACGACGCCGAGCTCGCGGTCGCGAACGCGATCGCCGCGGTGGAGGCGGGTGCCCGCCATGTCCAGGCGACGATCAACGGCTACGGCGAGCGCTGCGGGAACGCGAACATCGTGAGCATCATCGCGAACCTCGCGCTCAAGACGGACCTGCCGCTGCTTCCGGCGGGCGGGGGCGACCTGCGTGGGCTCACCTCCCTCTCGCGCCGGATCGCGGAGATCGCGAACGTCGCGCCCGCGGAATGGCAGCCGTACGTGGGCCGCTCCGCGTTCGCGCACAAGGGCGGCGTCCACGGTGCCGCCGTGGCGAAGGTCGAGCGGAGCTACCAGCACGTGGACCCCGCCGCGGTCGGCAACGAGAGCCGGCTCGTCGTCTCCGAGCTCGGCGGGCGCGCGAACACGCGGCTCCGGGCCGAGCAGCTCGGCCACCGGCTCGACGGCGTCATCGACCCGCGCGAGCTCTCCGAGCTGATCAAGGAGCTCGAGGCGGACGGCCTCGCCTTCGAGGGCGCGGAGGGCTCCTTCGAGCTCCTCATCCATCGCCGCTCCCCGGGCTACCGCGCCCCGTTCCGGATCGTGGACTACACCGTCCTCGCCGAGCGACGCGCGGGCGCGGAGCTGCCCGCGGAGGCGACCGTCAAGGTCGAGGTCGCGGGCGAGGTCCTCCACACCGCGGCGGACGGGAACGGCCCGGTGAATGCGCTCGACGCCGCGCTGCGCAAGGCGCTCCGGGCCTTCTACCCCGAGCTCGACATCGTCCACCTCGTGGACTTCAAGGTGCGGATCGTCGATGGGTCGGCGGCGACCGCCGCGCGGACCCGGGTCGTCATCGACAGCGTCGCGGGCGACCGCGCCTGGTCCACGATGGGCTCGGCGACGAACATCCTCGCGGCCGCGGCCGCCGCGCTCGCCGATTCGCTC
>JBJTJV010000165.1:0-9396 GCA_046352645.1 Chloroflexota bacterium
CCACCGCAGCCCCGATCTCCACGGCCGGCGCCCGGTTCTCCACCGCCGGAGGAGCGGCCGCGGAGCCGCCGTCAGCCGCGCGCGCTCTCCTCTGCCGCCACGGCCCAGGCCGCCTCCGGGGAGCCGAGGGCCGCCCTGCCCAGCACGAGCCGCCGGCCCGCCCGGAGGCACGCGCCGGCGGCGCTCTCCCGCGCGGGGGGCTCCAGGCTGTCGATGTCGCTGACGTGGGCGAAGCCGACGATGCGGCGGATGAGCTCGGTCCCCATGTAGCCGACCGCGTCCGCGTGGATCCGCGCGAGCCACGCATCAAGGAAGGCATCGGGGTAGAAGGGGTCGTGGCGCGCGGGCCAGAGCGCGCGGAGCTCGCCCGTGAAGGCCGCCCAGCTCTCCGACACGATCGCCGCGACGTGTGCGCGGAAGGCGGCGGATCGCCCGAGGCGGTCGCCGCGCGCGGCCGCGAAGACCGCGTTCGCCCAGAGGTTCCCGAGGTCGAAGCCGACCGGTCCGTAGAACGCGAACTCCGGGTCGATCGCCACCGCCCGGCCACCGCCGACCATCACGCTGCCGGTGTGCAGGTCGCCGTGGATGTGTGCCTCCGCGGCCGTCACGAAGCGGTGCTTGAGCTCCGCGGCCGCCAGCCGGAGCGCGCCGTCCGCGCGCAGCTCGGCCACCGCCCCGTCGAGCGCGGGGTCGTGCCGGTTCCGCTCGTGCTCCACGTACGGGTCGGTGAGCACGAGGTCCTCGGTGATCCGGCAGAGCTCGGGGTTCGTGGTCGCGGCGACCCGCCGCTTCTTCTCGTCCGGGGCGAGGCCCAGGTCGGACGTGTGGAGCGCGATCCGGGCCACGAAGCGGCCGAGGTCCGCCGCGGCCCCCGCGTGGATCCCGCCGTCGTTCAGCGCGGTCCGCCAGACCGCGAGGTCCGCGAGGTCCTCCATGGCGAGCACGTACGAGGGCGCGTCGAAGCCGTGGTAGTCGGGGTTCACGCGCCCCGCGAAGCCCTGGTACGCGGCGTAGGCGTCCGCCTCGTGCCGGGCGCGCTCGAGGGTGAGCGGCCAGCCCTCACCGAAGACGCGCACCCACGGGAGCGACTGCTTGAGCACGATCCCCGGCCGGTCCGGGTCGTCGCGCACGATGAAGACGAGGTTCAGGTTCCCGTCGCCCACCTCGCGGACGTGCAGGTGCGCGCCGGGGACACGGGCACGGAGCGCCGGGTGCGCGTCGAGCCACGCGGGGACGGTCTCCGGGGTGAGCGGCCGGTAGCCGGGGGGTACGGACATCGCAGGGCTCCTGCGGTGCGGGGCCGGCGGCCGGGGCGCGGATGGGGCGCCCCGGCGCGGGCCGGTCGGACGGTCAGTCGTCGATCCAGACCCGGTCCTGGTTGTCCGGGTCATCGATCGGGGACGAGATGAACAGGACCTGCGGGGCATCCTCGAAGCGGCCGCCGTGCGGCGTGTTGGCGGGGATGACCCACACGTCGCCCTTCTTCACCGGCCGCGTGACGCCGCCGACGGTCACCTCGCCGGTCCCCTCGAGGACGTAGCCGATCTCGTCGTGCGTCTCGTGGACGTGCGTCCGGAAGGGCCCCGGGTGTCCCTGGAAGACGAAGACGCTGGACATCGTCCCGTGGCCGATGTACGTCCGCTTGAAGACGTCCTTCTCCGTCAGCTTGTCCGCGAGGACCGCGGCCGCGACGTCCACGACGTCGATCTTCGCGGCCGGGACGACCTGCCGGCAGTTCGGGCAGAGGTACGGCCCGTCGTGATGGTGTCCACCCATGTGTGCTGTCTCCTTCACTGCCGCGTCCACCGGCCGCGCCGACCGCGATCCGCAGGACCCTGCCCGCATCATCGCCCACGCCGCGTCGCGGCGTCGGCCCCGGGGCCCATCCGGACGGGGCGTCCTCCCGTATCCTTGGCAGGGCGCCCCAGACGCCCCAGCCTGGAGAGTCCCATGCCGCGCCGTTCGCCCCTCGCCATCCTCGCCGCCCTCGGGGCGCTCGCGCTCCTCGTCCCGGCGCTGCCGGCCGGCGCGCAGGTCCCGCGCGCCACGGACGGCAGCCGCTGCACGATCGTGGGCACCGAGCGCGCGGACACCCTCCGCGGCACCCGCCGCGCCGACGTCATCTGCGGGCTCGGCGGGAACGACCGCATCCTCGCCGGCGCGGGCCGCGACACGATCGACGGCGACGCCGGTGCGGACACGATCGCGGGCGAGGGTGGCAGCGACCTCGTCCTCGGTGGCGACGGCCCGGACACCCTGAGCGGTGGTGCCGCGGCCGACCGCGTCGTCGGCGGCGCCGGGATCGACGCGATCACCGCGACGCCCGCGGACACCTGCGCGGCTCCCGGCGACGACACGCTCACGGGTGCCTGCACGCCGGACACGGACCCCCCTGTCATCTCCGATGTGGCGGTCCCCGCGGACGTCGCCCCCGGCACACCCCTCGTCATCACGTGGCGCGCCACCGACGCCACCGGCGTCGGCATCCTCGACGACGGGCCGGCGAGCTGGATCCGGCTCTCCGGCGCCCCGGGCTGGATCACCTGGTGCGGGTTCACGATCGCTTCGGAGCGGGTCTCCGGCGACGCGCTCGACGGCCGGTACCGGGCGACCTGCACGGTCCCGGACCTCGTGCCGAACGGCGAGTACGGCGTCGACATCGGCGCCTACGACCTCGGCGGGGTGTCGGCGACGGAATACGGGCGGTCCGGGTTCTCGTTCCGGATCTCCGCAGGCTCGGCCGACCAGGAGGCGCCGGCCGTGACCGAGGTCGCGCGGATCGGCGCGGTCCCCGGGCCGGGCGGCACCCTCGTCCTCGAGTGGCGCGCGATGGACGCGACGGGGATCGACTACGTCCTGCCGTGGGTCTCCGGACCGAACGGTCGCCTGACGACCGAGGCGGGCACCCTCTGGTTCGCGATGGGCAGCGACCCGGTCCTCCTCTCCGGCAGCGGGACGGACGGCCGGTATCGCGCGGAGCTCCCCGCGGATGCCGCGCTCGCACCGGGGACCTACCGGGTCTGGTTCAGCGGCCGGGACACGCTCGGCAACCGCTTCTATGACGCCGGCCCCGACCGCTCGGGCTACCTCGTCTTCGTCGTCCCCGGGTGACCGTCGCGGCGTCCTCGCCGGACGCCTACCCGCGGATGCGTCGCTGCCGGCGGGCCACGGTGGCCTCGAAGAGGTAGTGGTACGTCTCCGTGTGGCGCTTCGCCTCGCGGAGGTCGTCGCCCCAGACGTAGACCCCGTGGTCCTCGACGACCACGGCGCAGGCGCGCGCGAAGCGCGGGTCGGCGATCGCCCGGGCCATGTTCCCCACGAGCTCCAGCTCGGTCGGCGTGTTCCGGATCACCGGGACCGCGTGGCGCTCGGTGTTCGCCACGCCCCGCACCCCCTTGAGCATCTCGAGGCGCTCCACGATCACCGCGTCGCCACCATCGGCGAGGTCGCCGAAGAGGACGGCGGAGAGCGCGTGGGTGTGCGCGACGCTGCCGGCGCCACGCTCCCGGGCGAGGAGCGCGAAGATCGGCGTGCACTCGCTCGGCCGGAGCCCGGGCCGCTGCGGCGCGACGAGGACCGCCTCGGTCCGCGGGTCGACCGTGAAGAGCTCGTCCGGCTCCACGAGCTCCTTGTCCACGCCACTCGGCGCGACGAGCAGCCCGCCGTCCGGGGCCAGGCCGCAGATGCCGCCGCCGGTCCCGGAGATCCAGCCGCGCTCGGTGAAGACGCGCAGGCGGGCGACAAGGTGGCGGCGGATCTCGTCCTCGGTCATCGCCCCTCCGGCGGGTGGCCCCCGCGTGCGATCGCGGCGCCGAACGGGGGGTGCAGGAGCCCGGCGTCGGTGACGATCCCGGTGATCAGCGCCGCCGGGGTGACGTCGAAGGCCGGGTTCCAGGCCTCGGCCCCGGCCGGTGCCCAGCGCACGTCCCGGTAGCCCATCACCTCCGCCGCGTCGCGCTCCTCCACGTGGATCGCCGCGCCGTCCGGGGTCGCGGGGTCGATCGTGCTCCACGGGGCCGCGACCCAGAAGGGGATGCCGTGGTGCCGGGCGAGGACCGCGAGCGCGTACGTCCCGATCTTGTTCGCGGTGTCGCCGTTCGCGGCGATCCGGTCCGCCCCCACGATCACCGCGTCCACGAGGCCGGCCGCCATCGCGGCACCCGCGGCCCCGTCCACGACGATCCGGTGCCGCACGCCTGCCATGCCGAGCTCCCAGGCGGTGAGCCGCCCGCCCTGGAGCAGCGGCCGCGCCTCGCAGGCGAGGACCTCGTCGAGCGCGCCCGCCGCATGGAGCGCGTAGATCGCGGCGAGCGCCGTCCCGTCCCCGCCGGTCGCGAGCCGACCGGTGTTGCAGTGCGTGAGGATCCGGCGCCGGCCGGCGAGCGCCGTGCAGCCATGGCGCGCGATCGCCGCGCATGCCGCGCGGTCCGCTGCGTGGATCGCGCGCGCCTCCGCGAGCGCGGCCTCCCGGACCGCCGCCGCACCGGACGGGACCGCCGCGAGCGCGCGGTCGCGGACGCGCTCGACCGCCCAGGCGAGGTTCACGGCGGTCGGGCGGGCGGCCGCGATCCGCTCCGCGAGGTCCCGGACGCACGCGGCCAGGCGGTCGCCGGTGAGGTCCGAGGCGCCCGCCGGTGCGAGGGCGCCGGCGAGGCCGTAGGCGCCCGCGATGCCGATGGCGGGCGCGCCGCGGACGGCGAGCGTGCGGATGGCGTCGATCGTGGCGTCCGCGTCCGCCAGTCGGCGGTGGACGAGCGTGCCGGGGAGGAGGCGCTGGTCGATGATCACGGGCGCCTCGCCATCCCAGTGGACGCTCTCCACCGGGGCGGCGGGGTCATGCGGCGTAGGTCCGGCGCTGCTCACTGGCGGGGAGGCTACCGGCTCCCCGCCGGGCTGTCGAGCGCGGCCGTCAGTCCGCGTAGATCATCTCCCGCACCGCGGCGAGCTCCCGGCGCAGCTCCTCGTCCTGCTGCATCTGGCGCTCGATCTTGTCGCACGCGTGGAGGACCGTGGAGTGGTCCCGTCCGCCGAGCTCCGCACCGATGCGCAGGAGGGAGACGTCCGTCTCCGCGCGCATCAGGTACATCGCGACCTGGCGGGGCGTGACGATCGCCCGCTCGCGCTTCTGGCCCTTCAGGGCGTCCAGGTCCACGGAGTAGTAGGTCGCGACCGCCGCGGCGATCCGCTCGGGCGTGACGGCGCGCTTGCGCGGGCTGTAGAGGACGTTGGAGAGGACCGCCTGGGCGAGGTCCGGGGTGATCGGCATCCCCTGCATGCTCGCCACGGCGGCGATGCGGTTCAGCGCGCCCTCGAGCTCGCGGATGTTCGAGACCACCTTGCGGGCGACCAGCTCGATCGCGTCCGGGTTCACCGGCACGCCCTGGTCCTCGGCCTTCGCCCGAAGGATCGCGATGCGCGTCTCGAGGTCCGGCGCGGTCAGGTCCGCGATGAGGCCCCACTCGAAGCGGCTGCGGAGGCGCTCCTCCAGCGTGGTGATCGCGCGCGGCGGCCGGTCCGAGGAGAGGACGATCTGCTTGCCTTCCTCGTGGATCGCGTTGAAGGTGTGGAAGAACTCCTCCTGCGTCCGCTCCTTGTCCGCGATGAACTGGATGTCGTCGATGAGCAGGACGTCGATCTTCCGGTAGCGAGCGCGGAAGTCGTCGATGCGCCCCTGCTGGATGCTGGTGATGAAGTCGTTCGTGAACTTCTCGCTCGAGACGTACGCCACCTTGCGCCGCGGATGGCGCTGCGCGACCGCGTTCCCGATGGCATGCATCAGGTGCGTCTTGCCGAGGCCGACGCCGCCGTAGAGGAAGAGCGGGTTGTATGCCTGGCCGGGGCGTTCGGCGACCGAGAGGCTCGCGGCGTGCGCGAGGCGGTTGGCGGAGCCGACGATGAACGAGCGGAAGGTGTCGCGCGGGTTCAGGCCGAGCGGGGCACCCTCGGTCCCGCCGACCCGGCCGGGCTCCAGGCGCACCTGGATCGGCGGCTCGGCCGCCGGCGTGGCGGGGGCGGCCAGGGGGCCGGCCGCCGAGGGCGACCCGGCAACGTCGGCGGGCGCATCGGCCGGGCCCTCACGGACGATCAGGTCGACGATGACGGAGTAGCCGACGACGCGCGCGAGCGTCTGGCTGATGAGCGAGCGGTAGCGCGCGTCGATCCAGTCCCGGGCGAACCCGTTGGGGGCGGCGACGGTGAACCGGTTCTCCTCGACGGCGACGAGCGACGTATCGCGCATCCACGTCTCGAAGTTCGCCGGCGAGAGCGCGATCTGCAGCTCTCCGAGGGCAGCACGCCAGACCTGCTTCACATCCATCGATAGGTTGCTTCCCGTCCTGGTGCGTGCGGCTCCGGCGGACGTCACCCGGCGTCACCGCCGGGCCCCACCCACCCCGATCTGCCCGGCCGACGCCCGCGCGGGACCGCCCGGGGGCGGTCCGCCGGTGGGCTCCGGCGGAGGCTCCGGACCACCGTCTCGGGTGTCCGGGACGGGGAACATTACCGCCCGCCGGACGGGTCCGCAACCGTCCGTTCCGATACCCCCACGGGGTATCGTGCGGGACCGTGCGGGAGACCCGTCCCCCGCGCCGCGGCCGACCCCCCGACGACCTCTCGATCCGGCCGTCGGCCGCCCGCCGGGGCGGCGCGCACCGGCCGCTCCGGAGGCCGCGCAGGGGCTCGATCGCCCCGCGCGCATCGGGAGCCGCGCCACCGGCGGCCATCCCGGGCGCCGATGGGCTATCATCCGCTGCCTTCAGACCCGCCGTGGCGGGGCGTCACTTACGCGCCCCGTCGTATCGGCAGCACAGACGGACCGGACGCCACCCGGGGAAGCCCCCGCAGCGCCCGCCAGACGACCGATCGGGGACCCATGACGAAGCAGACGTACCAGCCCAAGAAGCGCCATCGGATGAAGGAGCACGGCTTCCGCGCGCGCATGAAGACGCGCACGGGCCGGAACGTGCTCGCGGCGCGCCGCGCGCGCGGCCGGCACAAGCTCACCGTCTAGCGCCGGGCGGCCCCTCCCCGGACCGCGGCGCGACGCCGTGGCCGCAGGGCTCGTGATGCTCCGGACGCCGCGCGACTTCGCGGCTCTCGAGGGCGTGCGCGGCCGCGCACACCCGCTCGTCTCCGTGCGCGCGCGCCGGAACGACCTGGGCCTTCAGCGCTTCGGGATCGCCACCGGCCGCAAGGTCGGCCCGTCGGTCGTCCGCAACCGCGTCCGGCGCCGGATCCGGGAGATCCTCCGGGCCTGGGCGGGACCCGCGGATGCCGGCTGGGACATCCTCGTCGTCGCCCGCCCCGCCAGCGCGACCGCCACGTTCGACGACCTGCGGCTCGCGCTCACGGGGCTCCTCGGTCGGACCACCCAGGAAGGAAGGGTCGTCTCCTCGTGACGCGGATCGCGGTCGGCTGCATCCACCTCTACCGGGCGCTCTTCGCCTGGCTCCCGTCCCCCTGCCGCTTCGAGCCGAGCTGCTCGCGCTACACCGAGCAGGCGATCGTCCGCTACGGCGTGCTCCGCGGGACCTGGCTCGGGATGCGCCGCATCGCCCGTTGCGGCCCGTGGACCCCCGGCGGGTTCGACCCGGTCCGCTGATGCACCCCATGCAGCGCTCCCCCTTCCGGCGTGCCGTCGGCGCGCTCCTCCTCGCGGTCCTCGCGCTCGGGCTGATCGGGCCGGTCGCCCTCGGCCAGAGCCCGGCTCCGTCCGCGGTCTCCGCCCCCTCGGCGGCCCCGGCGACGCCGGCCGCCGCTCCAACGCCCGGCCCGTCCGGGTCGGTCGCGTCGCCCGCGCCCGCTGCCGCGCCTGCCGCGGATGCGTCCGCCAGCCCGCCACCGCCCTGCCCGAATCCCGTTCCGACGCCCGCGCCCGCGCTCGGCCCCGGCGAGACGCCCGTCCCCACGATCCACCCCAACCTCTGCCCGGCGCAGCCGAACGGCGCGGACCCGTTCAGCCTCCTCGCCTTCATCTTCACGCCGATCTTCCAGGCTCTCTTCATGGGCCTCGCGCTCTTCTACAACCTCGTCGGCGACATCGGCATCGCGATCGTCCTGCTCACGCTCGCGATCCGCCTCCTCCTCGTGCCGGTCTTCCGCGCCCAGATCGTCTCCCAGCGCCGGATGCAGATGCTCCAGCCGGAGATCCGCGCGATCCAGGTCAAGCACAAGGGCAACCGCTCCAAGATCTCGGAAGAGCAGATGAAGCTCTACAAGGATCGCGGCGTGAACCCGGCCTCCGGGTGCCTCCCCGCGTTCCTCCAGATGATCCTGCTCGTGCCGATGTACAACGTGTTCTCGCAGGGCCTGAACGCGCCGGACATCAGCTCCATGCTCTCGGTCTTCGGCAACCCGGTGATCACGGTCACCTGCCAGGACCCGGGCAACCCGTACGTCCCGTGCATCGACCCCGCGGTCGGCTGGCTCTCCTGGCTGCCGCGGATCACCGGCGACGGGCTCGCCTTCTATCCCGGCGGGCTCCCGGCGAACCTGCCGGAGATCTTCCTCATGGTCCTGCCCGGGATCTTCGGGCTGTCGCTCCTCGCGCTCGTCGCGGCGATCCTCCAGGTCATCCAGACGCGGATGATGGCGACGCAGTCGGACGACCCGCAGGTCCGCAGCCAGCAGCGGATCTTCCTGATCCTGCCGCTCTTCTCCCTGATCTACGGCTGGTTCCTGCCGTCGGGTCTCTTCATCTACTGGATCACGACGACGTTGTTCTCGATCGTCCAGCAGTACCTGATCAGCGGCTGGGGGGCACTCTTCCCCCTCTTCGGGTGGAACCCCGCGTTCGCCCGGAACCACACGCCGCGGTTCCCCGTCAAGCCGATCGCCCCGCTCGCCGATCCGCGCGCGCCGGGCGGAGCGGGTCTGAGTGACAGCTCGACACCCGCCTCCGCCCGCCGCACCGCCGTCGACAGCGCGGCAGGCACCATCAAGCCGGCGCGCGGTCGCACGAACCGGCGAGGGAGGCGTCGATGAGCGAGTACCAGGAGTTCACCGGGAAGACCGTCGAGGAGGCCCTGAAGAACGCCCGTGAGGCGTACGGTCTGGCCGGCCTCAACGATCTCGACTTCGAGATCCTCACGCCCGGCAGCCGAGGCGTCCTCGGCATGGGGGCGGAGCCCGCCCGGATCATCGCCGCGCCGCGCGCCGCCCTTGGTGGTGCCGCGCCGCGCGTCGAGGCCGCCAGGCAGGCGCCGCTGCCCGCGCCCCGCCGCGACGACCGACCGCGCGACGATCGCCCTCCGCGCCGCGACGACCGACCGCGCGACGACCGACCGCGCGACGATCGCCCTCCGCGCCGCGACGACCGGCCGCGGGACGACCGCCCGCGCGACGATCGCCCCCCGCGCCGCGACGACCGGCCGCGGGACGACCGCCCGCGCACGGACG
>JBJTJV010000166.1:0-3684 GCA_046352645.1 Chloroflexota bacterium
TTGTCGGACCCCGGACGCGCCGGGCTGCCTGCGCCGCACGGGCAGCCCGTGCCATAATCCGACCCACACCCGCCCGACCCGTGGAGGTTCCCGTGACCGCGACCGGCCTCTCCGCCGATCCCGCCGAATACCGGCGTCGCCTGGACGAGCAGTCCGACGAGCAGATCGACGCCTGGGTGACCGAGCTGCTGCGCGATCTCTCCATCCGCCAGGGCGTGCTGCCGGTCCTCGAGCACTTCCGCCACGCCACGCATCTCGATGATGCGGCGATCCGGCTCGCGTTCGTCGCGGGCGGTGGCGCACCGGCGACCGTCGGCCTGACGGCGGACGGGCACCTCATGCTCCCGGCCGTGTCGCTCCGCTACCTCGGCCCCGGGGTCCGCCGACGCTACGCGGATGCGCGCTCGCGGCTCACCGCCTACCTCGTCGGCGCGTTCGAGGAGCTCGTCTACATCTAGGCCGCTCGCCGCGTCGGCTGATCGTGCCGCGCGTGCGCCCTCGAGGCCCGGGCGCGGCACTCCTGCCTGCCCATCTCGCGCTCCTCCATCCCTTCCCGAGCACCCTCGACGCGGCGGTCGTCCTCGTCCTCGCGCTGCTGGCGGGGACCGCGACCGTCCCGGCAGTGCTCCTCGCGGGCGGGATGCTGCTCTGCCAGCTCGCGATCGGGTCCCTCAACGACATCGCCGATGCCCCGCGTGACGCCGGCCGGTCCCCGCCGAAGCCCATCCCCTCGGGGCGTGTCCGGATGGCGACGGCGCGTGCGCTCTGTACCGGTGCCGCTGCGGGCGGCGTGCTCCTGACGCTGGCGGTTTCGCCCGTGAGCGCGGCGCTTGCGCTGGCCGGGCTCGCGGTCGGGGCCGCCTACGACCTTGTCCTCAAGCCGCGCGGCCTCGGCTGGGTCGCCTTCGCAGCCGGCTTCCCGCTCCTGCTGACGTACGCCTGGAGCGCGCCTGGCGCACAGACACCGGTGACCGCCACCACCCTGCTCGTCCTCGCCGCGATCGCGGGTCCGGCGCTCCAGCTTGCCAACGGCCTCGCGGACGACGCGGAGGACGCGGCGAACGGGGTGGGCGCGTCGGTCGTGCGGATCGGACGGCCGCGCGCCATCCGGATCCTCGTGGTCCTCGTCGTCGCGCTCCACCTCGTGAGCTGGGCCGCGCTGCTCGGGGCGCAGGCGGGGCCGGCCGTCGTCGCCCTCCTCGGGGTGGCGGGCGTTCTTGGTGTGTGCGGGCTGGTCGGCTCCGCGCGCGGCAGCGGCACGACCGGCCGGATCGGCTGGGGGCTCCAGGCGCTCGCGACGGCAGCGCTCGGCATCGCCTGGGCCGCCCTCTCGGCGGGGTAGGGGAGCCCGGGCGCAGACGCGGACGCCTGCGCGCCCGTGCGTGCCGGACGCATGCCCGCCGGTGGCGGGCCGCAGTGGCCCGGCGGTCCCGCGTCCGCGGTCGGCAGGCCCCGCCGGGCTGCCGGACCGGCCTGGCTCCCTAGACGCGGTCCTTCGGCTCGCCCGCGCGAACGACGGCGATCGCGTTCTCCAGGCGGAGCTTCGCGATCGTGAGGTACTTGGCGAAGTTCTGGCGATCGGTGTCGGAGGCACCGCGCAGCGCGTCCTGTTCGCGCAGTACCGTCGAGAGATCCTCGAGGGCATCGGCGAGTCGCGTCTTCGCGACCGTCAGGGGGTCGCCCTCGACGGGTCGCTCGGTGTCCGCGGCCGTGGCGGCCACGGCGGGCGGGGTGGCGGCCACGGCCGACGGCTCGGCCGGGGCTTCGGCTTCCGGCGCGTCCGGCTCTGCGGTCCGCGGCGCGCGACCATCGATCCGCTCCTTGAGCTTCACGAGGCTCAGCTCACCCGCGGCCACCTGCCGGGCGAGTCGCTGCCGCTTCTTCGGGTCCGTCACCTTCATCAGCTCGTACGCGTGCGAGAGCGTGTCTTTGCGTAAAGACACGAGCTCCCTGACCTCGGGTGGTGCATCCGCGAGGCGCAGCCGGTTCTCGATGTAGCCCTTGTCCTTGCCGAGCTTCTGGGCGAGCTTGCGCAGGCTGTAGCCGTGCTCCGTCGTCATCCGCTCGTACATGATCGCTTCGTCGAGCGGGGAGAGGTCCTCGCGCTGGAGGTTCTCGATGATCGCGATCTCGAGCGCCGTCTCATCGTCGATCTGCTCGACGATCGCGGGGATCTCCGCGAGGCCCGCGATCCTCGATGCGCGCCAGCGACGCTCGCCGGCGATCAGCTGGTAGCGGCCCTCCGGCATCGGCCGGACGAGGACCGGCTGGAGGACGCCGTGCTCCGCGATCGACGCCGCCAGCTCCTGGAGCGTCTCCTCGTGGAAGGTGAGGCGCGGCTGGTCGGGATTGGCCTCGATGCGATCGACGGGGACGGAGCGGATGTTCGTCGCGGTCGCGTTCGCGCTGCCGGGCTCTGGCCCGAGCAGGCTGAGGATGCCGGGGGAGAGCTGGGTGCGCTCCTGCGCGAGGCGGGCGGCCGCCTGGCCGCGGAAGTCAGGCTTCGGCACGATCGATCACCTCACGGGCGAGGGCGCGGTACATGTTCGCCGCGTCCGATGTGGGCGCCCAGGACGTCACCGGCCGTCCGGCGAGGGCGGCCTCGCCAAGGCGGACGCTCTGGCGGATGACGGTCGTGAAGACGTGGAAGTCCCCGAGCGCATGCATCTCCTCCATCATGTCGCGTCCGAGCTTGGTGCGGCTGTCGATGAAGGTGGGCAGGAGGCCCAGGAGGCGGAGGTCGGCGTTCAGGCCGTGGGAGCGGACCTGCGCCATGAGGTTGAAGAGCGACCGGAACCCCTTGAGCGAGAAGTACTGCGCCTGCACGGGGATGATCACCTCGTCTGCCACGGCGAGCGCATTGATCGTCAGGAGGCCGAGCGTCGGCGGGCAGTCGATGAGGACGTAGTCGTACGCGTCCCGTATGCCGTCGCGCATCGATTCCCGGAGGACGGTCTCGCGGCCGAATGCGCTGATGAGGCGGGCCTCGCTGTCCGCGAGGTCGAGGTCGGATGGGACGACGTCCACGCCGGGCGTCGTCGTCGGGCGGATGGCGGCGGCGAGCGCGGTGCCGGAGCCGAGCATGACGTCGCGCATCGTCGGCGGCTCGCCGTCCGGCACGAGCCCGAGCGCGACCGTGAGGTTGGCCTGCGGGTCGAGGTCCAGGCAGAGGACCCGCAGGCCTTCCTCCGCGAGCGCCCCGGCGAGGTTCGCGGCGGTCGTCGTCTTGCCGACGCCGCCCTTCTGGTTCGAGATCGCGATCGTTCGGGTCACGTGGCGTCCTCCGGCTCGGCGCGGCGGCGGTCCGCGGCGCGGGATCGGGGTGTGCGAGCCCCCCGAGTCTATCGGACGGATCCCTCCGCGGCCTCGAGTTGTCCACAGGTCGGGGGAAAACCGGGTCGTGGCTGTGGATAAACCTTCCACGTCCATGCGGCACGTCGGGCGGCGACGTGCGCGTCGGTCCGCAGCGACCGGCCGCGGGAGGCCTGGCCGTGCGCGCCGGTTGCGGCCTCCGCGGACGTGCCCGGGGCGGTAGCATCCGGTGCACCGCCCCGGGCACGTCCGCGGGAGGCCTGGCCGTGCGCGCCGGGGGCGGGGGGCCGACGCGCCCCTCGCCGCCCGCCGGGCCGCCTGGGCGTGGTGGGGTTATACACAGCCCCGACCCGGGTTTACCCCGACCGGTGG
>JBJTJV010000167.1:0-8388 GCA_046352645.1 Chloroflexota bacterium
GTCCCGCCCCTCCGGCGACCCGCGGTGCGTGCGCGGTTCGCCGAGCGCTCCGCGCACCCGGCGGGGGACTGCCGGACCCGCCGCCCGCCACTGCCGCCCGGCATCGCGGCGCCGGCCGATCCGCCCGGGCCCTCGGCGCGAACCGGTCGCCATGAACGTCCTCATGCGCACCTTCAACCGCTCCTTCGGCGCCCGCATGGCGAAGTCCGGGCGCTTCGGCCTCAGCGAGACCGTCGGCCGCTCCACGGGCCGGCGCCACGCCACGCCTGTCGGCTACGTCCGGACGCCGGACGGCGCGCTCCTCGTGGGTGCCGGCGCGGCCGGGGCGCACTGGGCGCAGAACCTGGTCGCGAACCCCGCCTGCCGCGCGTCGAGTCGCCGAGCGACGCGCGACTACGCGGCGCACGTCCTCGCGGGCGCCGAGCGCGAGGATGCGCTCCGGGCCATCAAGGGCCGCTACGGCCCGGGGATGGCCGACCGGATCGGCGCCGGGCCCGTCTTCCGCCTGGAGCTCGCGGCCGCCACGCTCCCCGTCTGACCCGACGCGCGCACCCGTCCCGCCCTGCGGGCCACGGACCCGCAGGTTCCGTACCGGTCTACGTATCGCCTACCGTCGTCTACGACAGCACCCCGGGCGCATCCTGCCGTCGATCGATACGGCGTGCGGTGACGGGACGAGGCGACGTGTCCACACCGGGAGCCCCGATCGTGGCGGGATGGGATCCACGGCCCCCGGATCGCCCGCGCGACCCCGGGTGCATCCGCCCCGGGGTCGCGGTCGTTCCGGCGGGACGCGCGCGCCGCGGCGCCGCCTGCGGCGGCTCCTGCCTGGGACCCCCCGCGGTTCAGTCCGCAAGCGCGCGGGCGAGCACCTCGTGGTCCCGGGCGGCCAGGGCGAAGCGACGTCGTCCATCGGCCACGCCGGCAGGCACCGCGAGGCGCAGGTCCACGCCCGCATCGGCGAGGCGCCGGAAGAGCGCCGCGAGCGCCTCGGGTCGGTCCTCCACGTCCACCTCGACGGCGCGGATCGGGATGAACCGGAGGTGCGCGCGGGCGAGCGCCGTGCGGAGCGCCCCGTCGTCCTCCGCGCTCACGGTCACCAGGCCGGTGACGCCGTTCGCGAGCACGTAGAGCGACGAGACGACGATGCCCGCCGCCGCCGCGGCCTCGTAGACACGAGCGACGAGCCCGCGTCCGTCGTCGGCCGTGACCATCAGGAGATCCATGCTGCCCTCATGCCGCGGGACCGGTCCCCGCGCCCGCGGCATCATCCGCCCTTGCCCGGGCCCGGGTCAACCGCGGCCGGCGCCCGGTGACCCACCCGGTGCGGGGATCGCTGCCGCCGAGCGCGCTCACTGCTCGAGGGCGATGACGAGCGTCGTCCAGGGGGCGAGCTCCGCCACGGGTGTCCAGCCCGCAAGGCCTCCCGCGGCCGTGATCGCGGGCGGGGTGATCGCGGGCCGGCTGCCGTCGCTCGCCCAGAGGAGCCGCGCCGTCGGCGTCCCGCAGAGGGGACCCTCCGCGCGGTCGATCGTCACGTCCGGCGCCGGACGGCCCGTCACGTTGTGGAGGACCACGATCCGCGCGTCGCCGAGCGCGCGGACGATCGCGGCGGCGTTCCGCGCGTCCGTCCGCGCCGCCCACGTGCCTCCGGCCCCACCGAGCGCCGGATGCGCGGCGCGGAGCCGGATGAGGGCGCGGTAGGTCGAGAGCAGCGACGCCGGGTCGCCTCCCTGCGCCGCGACGTTCCGCGTCTCCGCGCCCTCCATGAACGGCTGCCACGGGGTCCCCGCGGTGAACCCGAAGCCCGGTCCGTCCCCGCTCCACGGGAGCGGCGTGCGGATCCGCGGGTCCGGCTTGCCGCCGGGCAGGCCGATCTCCTCGCCGTAGTAGAGGACCGGCACCCCGGGGCCCGTGAGGAGGGTCGCGGCGGCGAGGCGGAGCGGATCGGTGCGCTCGCCGAAGGTGGTGGCGAGCCGCTCCTGGTCGTGGTTCCGCAGGAAGGTCGCGGCAAGGCCGCCGGCGTAGGCAGGGGCGAGCCCAGCCTGTGCGGCCGCGAGGGCGGTCCCGTTCAGGCCGCCGATCGCGGCGACCACAGCGTCGCCCGTCGCGAAGTCCGTGGCCATGTCCAGGGCACCCTCGCCGATGTACCGCCCCGCGACCGGGCGGCTGTCCCAGACCTCGCCGAGGACGAGCGCATCCGGCCGGACCGCGTGGATCGCGTCGCGGAAGCCCGCCAGCCAGGCGCGCGATTCCGGCTGGTCCACCTGCGCGTTCGGGCCGTTCTCCACGAGGTGCTTCGCCGCGTCGATGCGGAAGCCGTCCACACCGGCCTCCGTGAGCCAGAAGCGCGCGATCGCGCGGAGCTCGTCCGTCACCCACGGGTCGCGGAGGTCCAGGTCCGGCATCCCCGCATCGAAGACGCCGTAGTACCAGGCCGCACCGGCCGGGTGCCACGGGCGGGGGCCTGCGACGGCCGGCCAGCCCGGGTCCGTGGACGCCCACAGGTAGCGCTCGCGTGCCGGGCCACCCGCGAGCGCCTCCGTGAACCAGGGATGCGTCCGCGCCGTGTGGTTCACCACGAGGTCCAGGAGCACCCGGATCCCGCGGGCATGCGCCGCATCCACGAGCGCGCGGAGGTCGTCCATCGATCCGAGGTCGGGGTCGACGGCGCGGTGGTCCGTGACGTCGTAGCCGTGGTAGCTCGGCGAGGGGTGGATCGGCATCAGCCAGAGCGCGGTCACGCCCAGGTCGTCCATCGTCGCCGGGTCACCGTCGTTGAGGTGGTCCAGGCGCGCCCGCATCCCGGCGAGATCGCCGATCCCGTCACCGTCGGCGTCCGCGAAGCTGCGCACGAACGCCTCGTAGATCACGGCGTCCGCCCACGGTCCCCCCGCGACCGCCGGGACGGCACGGCACGACGGTGGCGGCTCCGACGGGACCGAGGGCGGCACCGAGGCGGCGGCTGCCCCCGGCGTCGCACCGAGCACGGCCACCGCGACGAGAATGGTCGCGCAGCGCGCGGCAGCCCCGGCGCGCACGCCACGCCCCCGCCGTCGGCCGGGCGGCGCGCTGCGGTGCAGCCGCACGCCGGGCGGAGCGTGCACGTCGGTCTCCTCCGGGATGGCGCGCATGCCCGGGAGGATGCCACGGTGCCTGACGGCAGGCCGGGGGGTGATCGCCGGGGCCTCGCTCCGTCCGTCCGCCGTCGGCGATCGGTGCCACCATGGGCGCACGCCGGGCGACCGACGGCCGCACCAGCCCACGGAAGGAGGAGCGACATCGTGCCCGAGCCGGACCTGCGCCCCGCCACCGCGGGCCGACATGAGCGGATCGTGGCGGGGCCGGATCCCGTGGATGCCTGGGTCGCGGCGCCGGCGGGGTCGGCCGTCGCGGGCGTCGTCCTGCTCCACGCGTGGTGGGGGCTTGTGCGCGACGTGACCGACTACGCGGACCGCCTCGCCACCGCGGGCTTCCTCGTGATCGCCCCGGACCTCTTCGGCGGCGCGACCGCGGCGACCGTCGCGGAGGCCGAGGCGCTCGCCGGGGCCGCGGACCCCGCGGCCGTCGCGACGTGCGCGAGCGCGGCGGTCGGCGCCCTCGCCGCGCGGCTCGCCCCGGGTGCGGGGATCGGTGCCGTGGGCTTCTCCTTCGGTGCGCAGGAGGCGGCTGCGCTCCCGGCACGCCACCCCCGCGTCCGGGCGAGCGTCCTCCATTACGGCACCGCCTGGGGCGCGGAGGTGACCGCGACGCGTACGCCGCTGCTCCTCCATGTCGCCGCGGAGGACCCGTTCGAGCCTGCCGACGCGGTGGACGCCTTCGCGGCCGAGCTCGCCACCGCCGGGCGACCCTGCACCCTGCTCCACTACCCCGATACCGGCCACTGGTTCGCCGAGCCGTCCCGTGACGCGTACCGCGCCGGGCCCGCCGCGGATGCGTTCGCCGCGACCGTCCGCTTCCTCCGCGAGCACTGCGCGCCGGGCGGCTGACCTTCGCCGGGGCGCCGGGCGCGGCCCGCGCCACCCGCCCTGCCCCACGGTGCGAGAATCCCCGTCGTCCCGGCGCGGCAGCCGCCCCGTCGGCCCGTGACCGCAGCCCACCCGCAGGAGGCGCCCCGATGGATCCCGAGCCGACCCGGTCGCCGTCCCTCCGGACGCGTCCCGCCTGGCAGGCGCTCGTCGCGCACCGCGCGGCGCTCGGCGATCCGCACCCGCGCGACCTCTTCGCTACCGACCCCGGCCGCGCCGAACGGCTGACGTTCACGGCCGCGGGCCTCACGGTGGACTTCTCCAGGCACGCCATCGAGGACGAGACGCTCCGCCTGCTCGTCGCCGTCGCGGACGAGGCAGGGTTGCGTGCACGGACCACGGCGATGCTCTCCGGCGAGCGGATCAACGTGACCGAGGGTCGCGCGGTCCTCCATACCGCCCTGCGCGCACCGCGCGACGCGGTCATCCGCGTGGACGGCGTGAACGTGGTGCCGGAGGTCCACGCGGTGCTCGACCGGATGGCGGACTTCTCCGCGCGCGTCCGCGACGGGAGCTGGCGGGGGCACACCGGCAGGCCGATCCGGAGCATCGTGAACATCGGCATCGGCGGCTCGGACCTGGGGCCCGTCATGGCGTACCAGGCGCTCCGCCACTACGCCCGGCGCGATCTCGTCCTGCGCTTCGTCTCCAACGTGGACCCCACGGACCTCGCGGAGGCGACCCGCGACCTCGATCCGGCCGAGACGCTCGTCATCGTCGCGTCCAAGACGTTCACCACGATCGAGACGATGCGCAACGCTGCCGCGGCGCGCGCCTGGCTCGTGGACGCGCTCGGCGACGAAGCGGCGGTGGCGCGCCATTTCGTGGCGCTCTCCACGAACGCCGACGCGGTCGCCGCGTTCGGCATCGACGTCGCGAACATGTTCGGCTTCTGGGACTGGGTCGGCGGCCGCTACTCCATGGATTCCGCCATCGGGCTCTCCACGATGCTCGCCATCGGGCCGGAGGCGTTCCGCGAGATGCTCGCGGGCTTCCACGCCATGGACGTCCACTTCCGCGACACGCCCCTCGCGCGGAACGTGCCCGCGCTCCATGGCCTCCTCGCCACCTGGTACGCGGTGGTCATCGGCGCGGAGACGACGGCGGTCCTCCCGTACGACCAGTACCTCGCCCGGTTCCCCGCGTATCTCCAGCAGCTCGCGATGGAATCGAACGGCAAGCGGGTCACGCTCGACGGCACGGTCGTGGACCACCCGACCGGTCCGATCGTCTGGGGCGAGCCCGGCACGAACGGCCAGCACTCCTTCTACCAGCTCATCCACCAGGGGACGCACCGGATCCCCGTCGATCTCATCGGCTTCCTGGAGCCGCTGAACCCGATCGGCGACCAGCACGCGCTGCTCCTCGCGAACCTCGTCGCCCAGGCGGAGGCGCTCGCCTTCGGCAAGTCGGCGGACGCGGTGCGCGCGGAGGGGACGCCGGAGTGGCTCGTGCCGCATCGCGTCTTCCCCGGCGGCCATCCCTCCACGGTGATCCTCGGCGAGCGCCTCACGCCCGCGTCGCTCGGGTCGCTCGTCGCGCTCTACGAGCACAGCGTCTTCACGCAGGGCGTGATCCTGGGCATCGATTCGTTCGACCAGTGGGGCGTGGAGCTCGGCAAGGTCCTCGCCACGCAGGTCGCCGCGGAGATCCTCGCGCAGCAGGAGCCGGCGCTCGCGCACGACGCGTCCACGAACGCGCTCATCCGGCGCATCCGCGCGGCCCGCTGAGCGCGGACGCGCGCCCGACCGCGCTCGCATCCCGTGCGCGGGGTCCGCTACGCTCGTCCGCGATGGCCGATCCCGCCCCGCTCCCGCCGCTCCGCACCGTCCGCGCGACGCGCTACGTCACGCCGCTCCGCCAGGGCGGCTCGCTCCCCGGCCTCGTGGAGGCGGACGACGATGGGCTCTACGTCGTGAAGCTCCGCGGCGCTGCCCAGGGCCCGCGGGCGCTCGTGGCGGAGCTGATCGCCGGCGAGCTCGGCCGGGCGCTCGGGCTGCCGGTGCCGGAGATCGTCCTCGTAGAGCTCGATCCCGCGCTCGCGCCCGCGGAGCCCGATCCGTGGGTCCAGCGCCTCCTCGCGGAGAGCCCCGGGCTGAACCTGGGGATGGACTTCCTCCCCGGCGCGCTCACCTTCAACCCCGCCGCGGACCGTCGCCCCGATCCCGCCTTCGCCGCCGACGTCGTGTGGTTCGATTCGCTCGTGACGAACCCCGACCGGGCGGCCCGGAACCCGAACCTCCTCGTCTGGCACCGCCGCCCCTGGCTGATCGACCACGGCGCCGCGCTCTTCATCCACCACACCTGGACGGAGCCCGCCGCGCACGCGCTCCGGCCGCTCGCCGCGCTCCACGAGCACGTCTTCCTCCCCGCAGCCGGCCCGATCGCGGACGCCGATGCGCGGCTCGCGCCGCAGGTCACGGATACGCTCCTCGGCACGATCCTGGCGGCGATCCCGGGATCGTGGCTCGCGGCCGATTCGCCGGTCGGTGGGCCCGACGGCCAGCGGGCTGCCTACGTGGACTACCTCCGGGCGCGGGCCGCCGCGGGTCCTGCGCTCGCCGCGGCGGTGGAGGCGCTCCGTGGCTGAGCCTGCCGGGCAGCCGTTCCAGTACGCGGTGGTCCGTGTCACGCCCCGCGTGGAGCGTGGCGAGCGGGTGAACGTGGGGGTGGTCCTCCTCTGCCGGGCGCACGCCTACCTCGGGATCCGGGTCGGCCTCGGCCCCCGGGCCCTGGCGGCGCTCGCCGCGCTGGAGCCGGAGCTCGACCTGGAGCTCCTCCGCGCCCACCTCGAGGGGCTCCGGCGGGTCGTGGAGGGCGATCCGGCTGCCGGCCCGGTCGCGGCGCTCGCGCCCGCCGAGCGGTTCCACTGGGCGGTCAGCCCGTCGAGCACGATGATCGATGCGTCCGACCAGCACACCGGCCTGACCCGGGACGCCGCGGCCACGCTGGAGCACCTCGCCCGCACGCTCGCCGGCTGACGCGGGCGGGGGTCGGCCGGGCCGCGGCACGCGGCGCTCCGCCCGTCAGAGCGCGCCGATGCCGCGTGCCATGAGGACCGCCGAGATCGGGATGAGCGGGAGGAGCGCGAGCTCCACGTGGATGATCCGGCGGGCGCGCCGGATCTCCGCCTCCGGAGCGGTCCAGCCCGGGTCCGCAGCGACCGCCCGGCGCCAGCGGGCGGAGCGGACGGTGGGGTCGATCGAGAGGATCGCGATCGCCGCGAGCGTCCCCATCTTCACCCAGAAGAACAGGTTCCCGAGGTAGAAGTCCGCCGGGATCAGCCCCCACGCCACCCGCGCGATCCCCGCGGCGACGACCGCGATCGCGGCGATCCCGTAGAGCGCATCGATCCGGCTGAAGCGGCCGATCGTGTCGGCGCCCAGTGGCCCCCGCATGAGCACGAGCTCCACGACGAGGAGGGAGACGAGGCTGAAGACCGCGAGGTGGTGCGCGATCGCGAGGAGGGCATCGGTCGTCATCGGCGGGTCTCCCGTGGGGTGGCTCGGCGGGCCGGGGTCGGCAGCTCCGGACGGCGCCGTGCACGCCTGTCCCGGGCTGTCCCGCGGCGGGTCTGCGATGCTCCTCTCCCTGGGCGCCCGGACGGGCGTCGTGATGGAGGGAAGGGCGCGTGGGGATCGGTCCGGAGCGGCTGCTCCGTCACATGGTCTGGGCCGACCAGGCGCTGATCGCGTTCCTCCGGGCCGCGGAGCCGCGCGCGCTCGACGCGTACAACGGCGATCCGGCGTGGACCGTCCGGACGATCGTCCACCACCTCGTGGAAGCCGCGGACTACTACGTCTTCCGGATCACCGGCGCGCACGTGGACGCGCCGGGCGAGGAGATCGCGCTGCCGCGCTCCCCCGACGACCTCGAGCTTCTCGGCCGTCAGCTCGCGGTCTTCGATGCCGCGCTCCTGGGCTGCGCTTCGCTCGATGACGAGGTCCTCGCGTACACGCGCCGGGATGGGACACAGGTCCGCTGGCACCGCTCCACGATCCTCAGCCAGGCGATCCACCACGCCACCGAGCACCGCACGCAGATCGCCGCGGCGCTGGTCGCGAGCGGGCTCCCCGGCCCGGACCTCGACGAGCTCGACCTGTGGGCCGTCGAGCTCCACGCGGGCTGAGCCCCACCCCGCGCCCCCCCGTCGCGCTCCTCAGCCGGCGGTCCGGGTGAGGCGGACGAGCGGGATCGCGCGGTCCGTCTGCTCCGGGTAGCGCGCGAAGCCCGGCGCCGCCGCGACCACCCGCTCCCAGGCGCCCGCCCGGTCATCGCCCGCGCGGAGCTCCGGCGTCACGGCGAGGCGCTCCCGGCCCTCCTGGCGCCGCGCCGCGCGCGGGGTGCGGGCGAGGGGGAG
>JBJTJV010000017.1:0-2330 GCA_046352645.1 Chloroflexota bacterium
CACGCCCACGGCATCGCGCGGGGCCTTCGGGCCCGGCTCGCTCGTCTCTCCGGTGGGATGCGCAGGGGGCCGACGGCCCGGTCAGCGGACGGGGCGGTCCCCGCCGGTGCCGGTCCCGCGGATACGCCCGAGGCTGACCCACGCGTCGGGGTCCGCGACGAGGGTGGTCACGCGCTCCGGCAGCCGCCCGTCGCGCAGGTCCGCGAGCGAGGTCGCCTCCAGGAGCTCGCGGAGCGCCGCCCGGACCGCGATCCAGAGGTCGGTCAGCCGTTCCGCCGCGCCCGTGTAGGTGGCGTTCTCCGGCCGGTCGCCCCGCACGTACGCGAGCGGGCCGTCCACGGCCCGGATCACGTCCGCCACGCTGATCGCCGCGGCAGGACGCGCGAGGACGTAGCCGCCGTCCGGTCCGCGGTGGCTGCGCACGATCCCCGCGTGCTTCAGCTCGAGGAGGATCGCCTCGAGGAACTTCGGCGGGATCGCCTGGGCCGTGGCGATCCGCTCCGCCTTGAGCGGCCCGGAACCCTCGGCGGCCGCGAGCTCCGCGGTCGCGCGAACGGCATAGTCGGCCCTGGCGGAGACGCGCATGGGCGCCATTGTCCGACATCCGCGCGTGGCCGGTGCGCCGCGGTGCCCGGCCGACGCCGCCGGCCCCGACGAGCTATGGTGGGGGCATGTCGCCCCGGATGGGAGATCTCGTTCGCCGTGGACGGATCGCCCTCCTCGCGCTCGTCTGCATCGCCTGCGTCGCGCCGCCCGCGGCCGCCGCGGACGACATCGCCATGGGGCTCGCGGTGGACCCCGCGATGAGCCGGGACCTCGCGACCTTCGACGCACGGACCGCCGAGCTCGGCGGTACGGCGCCCGCGCTCTGGATGCTCTGGGTCCAGTGGGGCGGCACGAACACCGCCTTCCCGCCCGAGGCGCTCCTCGACGGGCTCGTCGCGCGCGGGGCGCTGCCGGTCGTGAACTGGGAGCCGGTCGACCCGGCGCACCTTGCCAGCCCGCGCTACCGGTACACGCGGATCGCGGCCGGCCGGCATGACGCGTACATCCGCGGCTTCGCGCGCGCGGCTGCCGCATGGGGCGGCCCGCTCTTCCTGCGCTTCGCCCACGAGATGAACGGGGCGTGGTTCCCGTGGGGGATGGGTCGCTTCGACAACACGCCGGAGCGCTTCATCGCCGCCTGGCGCCGGATCCACGGGATCCTTCGCGCCGAGGGGGCCGGCAACGTGCGGATGCTCTGGTCGCCGTACATCGGCTGCCGTTGCCCCTCGTTCGCCCGCCTCTACCCCGGCCGTCGCTACGCCGATCGCGTCGGCTTCAGCGCCTTCCACTGGTACCGGCGTGGATCGCGTGTCGGCTGGGTCGGGATGCGGGCGCTCTACGCACCCGCGGTGCGCGTGCTCCGGCGTGTCGCCCCGGGCAAGCGCATCCTCGTCGCGGAGACGGGATCGTCGCCCGAAGGTGGCGACAAGGCCGCCTGGATCCGGGATGGCTTCCCGGCGGTCCGCGCCGCCTTCCCGGAGCTCCTCGGGATCATCTGGTTCGACGTGCTCGTGACGGAGCCCATCGCGCACCCGGACTGGCGGCTCGCCACGCCCCCGGCCGCCCGGGATGCGTACGTCGAGGTCCTCGGGCTGCCGGGCTTCGGGGCGCGCCTCGTCCCCTGAGCCGGGGTCCGCCCGTGCGTCCGCGGGTCGGGGAGCCGCGGCGCGCTACCATCGCCCCGTGAGCGCATCCTCGACGCAGCCGCTCGTCCACGCGCGCGACCTCGTGAAGCGCTTCGGCGACTTCACGGCCGTGGACGCGGTCTCGTTCGACGTCGCCGCGGGTGAGTCCTTCGGCTTCCTCGGGCCGAACGGTGCGGGCAAGTCGAGCACGATGCGGATGATCGGCTGCGTCTCGACGCCGACCTCCGGTGCGCTCCGGATCCTCGGCCGGGACCCGGCCACGGACGGGCCGCGGATCCGCGCCGAGCTCGGCGTGGTCCCGCAGCAGGATTCCCTCGACATGGAGCTCACCGTCGAGGAGAACCTCATCGTCTACGCCCGCTACTTCGACCTCCCGTACCGCGAGGCCCGTGCGCGCGCCCGCGAGCTGCTCGACTTCGTCCAGCTCACCGACCGCGCGCGCGACGAGGTGGAGCCGCTCTCGGGCGGCATGACGCGCCGGCTGACGATCGCGCGCGGGCTCGTGAACCGCCCGCGACTCCTCCTCCTCGACGAGCCGACGACCGGCCTCGACCCGCAGGCGCGCCACCTCCTCTGGGACCGGCTCTACCGGCTCAAGCAGGACGGCGTCTCGCTCGTCCTAACCACGCACTACATGGA
>JBJTJV010000168.1:0-2645 GCA_046352645.1 Chloroflexota bacterium
CTCCCCCGCCGGAGCCCCCGCCGGCCCGGCGCGGCGGCTTCCTCGCCGTCCTGCTGCCGCTCCTCGCCTTCGGCGGGATGTCCGTGCTCGCGGTCGTGCTCCTCGTGGCGGGCGTCGGGGTGACGCTCCGGTTCGCGAGCGGCCTGCCGAGCCCGCGCGAGCTCGAGCTGATCCGGTTCCCGCAGGAATCGATCGTCTACGACCGCAACGGGGTGGAGCTCGCGCGCTTCTCCGCGAGCGAGCGCCGGGAGATCGCCGAGTACGCCGAGTTCCCGCCGCTCGTCATCGACGTGACGACCGCGATCGAGGACAAGACCTTCTGGACGAACACCGGCTTCGACCCGGTCGGCATCGTCAGCGCAGCCATCGACAGCCTGCGCGGGAACGCGCGCGGCGCGTCGACGATCACCCAGCAGCTCGTCCGGCAGCGCCTGCTCCCGCCGGAGGTGATCGCGAGCGCGGGCCTCGCCGAGCGCAAGGTCCGTGAGCTCATCCAGTCGGTCCGCGTCACCGGCGCCTATCCCGGCCGGGAGGGCAAGGAGAAGGTGATCGCGGCCTACCTGAACCAGAACTTCTACGGCAACAACGCCTACGGCATCCGGACGGCTGCGCGCGTCTACTTCCGCAAGTCGCTCGACGAGCTGACGATCGCCGAGGCCGCGATCCTCGCCGCCATCCCCCAGTCACCCTCGACGTTCGACCTCGCCCGGAACGCGGTGGAGACCGAGCCCGGCGACCCGCGCTGCCCGGAGAACGCCCCGGGCGGCGTCTGCCTCGTCGTGCCGGAGGACAGTGCGATCGTCCAGCGCCGGAACTACCTGCTCGGCCTTCTTGCCTCCGACCCCACGCGGCGCGTCCTCACCGGGTCCACGTACAGCCGCGCGGACTTCGAAGCCGCGCAGCGCGAACCCGTCGTGCTCGCCTACCAGGGCTTCCCGAACTGGAAGGCGCCGCACTTCGTCTGGTTCGTGCGCGAGCAGCTCGCCCGCGCCCTGTGCGGCGAGGAGGAGACCTGCCCGCGCCTGGAGGAAGGCGGGCTGCGCGTCACCACGACGATCGACATCAAGCTCCAGCGGATCGCCGAGCGCTGGGTCCATGCCGCGGCGCTCGTCCCGCACCGCCAGAACCCCGCAGCCTCCGCCGAGGCGCTCCGCGTCCCGTACACGTCGTGGATGGCGAACCTGCGCTACGACAACGTCTGGAACGCCGCCGCGGCCGCGATCGACTACGAGACCGGCGAGATCATCGCCTACGTGGGCTCGGCGAACTACTACGAGTCGCGGCGGGTGAACAAACGCATCCAGCCGCAGTTCGACGTCCTGCGGCTCGGCTGGCGCCAGCCGGGCTCCGCCTACAAGCCGCTCACGTATGCGACGGGGATCGATGCGCGGGCGCTCACCGCGTCGTCGATGCTCATGGACGTCACCACGGACTTCGGCAACGGCTACACGCCCACGAACTTCGACCGCTACGAGCGCGGGCCGCTGCGCCTGCGCCTGGCGCTCCAGTACTCGCTGAACATCCCCGCCGTGAAGGCGCTCCTCTGGACGGGCATGGATCGCGTCTTCGCGAAGACGCAGGAGATGGGCCTGCGCTACCTCGTCCCGTCGGCGCCGGGCCCGTCGATGGCCCTCGGCACGCTGGAGATCCACCCGCTCGATCTCACGACCGCCTACGCGACGCTGGCGAACCGCGGTGTGTACCTCGGCCACGCCGCGATCCTGTCCGTGAAGGACATCCGGGGGACCGACGTGCTTCCGCCGTACGTGGTGCCCGAGGGGGCACGCACGATCTCGCCCGGCGCGGCGTACATCGTCACGGACATCCTCGCGGGGAACACCGACCCGGCGATCAACCCGATCTGGGGGAAGATGCGCATCCTCTCGGGCGGGACGCGCCGGCCGGCCGCGCTGAAGACCGGCACGAACAACGACGCGAAGGACCTCAACGCCTACGGCTACATCGCGCCGCCCTCGCGGGCCGGCAGGGAGAAGGGTGAGTACGCGCTCGCGCTCGGTGTCTGGGCCGGGAACAGCGACAGCACCCCGGTGGGGACCGTCGTCTCGCTCGACATCGCCGCGCCGCTCTGGCAGGCGATCCTCACGGAGATGACGAAGGGCTGGGGCGTGAACGACTTCGAACGCCCGCGCGGCCTGGAGAGCGCATCGGTCGACGCCTACACCGGGTTCCGCCCGAGCGAGTGGTCGCGTCGCCAGGTGCGCGAGATCTTCCTCGAGGGGACGATCCCGGGCACGGACCCCTGGATCCGCGGCCTCTCCGTCTTCACGGGGGCGGACGGCAAGGACTACCGCTGGAAGGAAGGCTGCCCCGGCACGCCCCGCGTGGAGGGCTACCTCGTGCTCAACGAGGCGGAGGCCGCGTTCCCGTCGTGGACCGCCGCGATCCGCGGCTGGATCACGCGCGCCCGTCGCGGCCCCGGTGTGAGCGGCGGCCCCGATCCCGACCGCCCGACACAGACGATGTACTTCCTCTCGCCGGGGTTCCAGCCCTACGGCAGCTCGTGGGGTGCCCCGATCCCGCCCGCGGGGAGCTGTGACGCGGCCCCGTCGCCATCGCCGTCGTTCTCGCCCCTCCCCTCGTTCGCCCCGGGCCCGCGCCCCACGGACGGGCCCGGGGAGAACGAG
>JBJTJV010000001.1:0-6952 GCA_046352645.1 Chloroflexota bacterium
CCGCGACGGACCCGCTCGACGATTCCGCCCCCCCCCGGCACGCCGGCCACGAGGCGAGGCGCGACCTCGACGAGGAGGACCCGGGGGACATCGAGGCGCGCCGGACGCGATCCTCGAGGCGGTCGGCGCGGGGATCATGACCGTCGTCTGCATCACCGAGCACATCCCGCTGCTCGAGATGCTCAAGGTCGTCGCCGAGGTGGACCGCGTCGGCGCCCGTCTCGTGGGCCCGAACTGCCCCGGCGCCACCTCGCCCGGCAAGGCGAAGGTCGGGATCATCCCGGGGTCGATCCATCGGCCCGGCCGCGTCGGGCTCGTGAGCCGGTCCGGCACGCTGACCTACGAGGTCGTCCAGGCGATGACGGACGCGCGGATCGGCCAGTCCACGTGCGTCGGCATCGGCGGCGACCCGATCGCGGGGAGCAGCTTCATCGACATCCTCCGGCTCTTCGCGCAGGACCCCGAGACCGAGGGCCTCGTCCTCATGGGCGAGATCGGCGGGGACGCGGAGGAGGCGGCGGCGGCCTGGAAGAAGGAGAACCTGCCGGCCATCCCGATGGTCGCCTTCATCGCCGGCCGCACGGCGCCGCCCGGTCGCCGGATGGGCCATGCCGGCGCGATCATCAGCGGCTCCGGGGGCACCGCGGAGAGCAAGATCGCCGCGCTCGAGGCCGCGGGCGTCCGCGTCGCGGACTCGCCGACCCAGATCCCGCGCCTCCTCATGGACGCGGGCATCCGCCCCGACTGACCCGGCCGGAGGGCCGCGGGCAGCCGCAGCGCGACCCTCCCCCGCCCGGCCCGGCGCGGGCCGTCAGCCGTGCGCCTGCCCCGGGTAGCCGAGCGCGGCCCAGGCGGGGCCACCGGGCGCCTCGATCAGCTCGACCATCACGCCCCGGCCGGTCCGCGGGTGCAGGAAGGCAACGGGCCCTTCCGCCCCGCGCCGCGGGGCGCGGTCGATCAGCTCCGCCCCGCGCGCGGCGAGGTCGGCCAGCGTCGCGGCGAGATCCGGGACCTCCAGGCAGACGTGGTGGAAGCCCTCGCCCTTCATGGCGAGGAAGCGCGCGACGCCGGTCGCATCGTCCGTGGGCATCACGAGCTCGATCTTCGTCGCGCCTACCGGCAGGAAGGCGATCGTGACGCCGTCGCTCGCGATCGGCAGCACGAGCTCCACGGGGAGCCCGAGGAGGTCGCGCCAGACCGCGAGCGCATCGTCGATGTCCCGCACGATCACGGCCACGTGGTGGATACGGCCGATGGCGCGTAGCTCCGCGGGCAGGCTGCTCGGGATCGTGACCATGGGGTGCCCTCCTCTGCCGGTCGTGCCGGGCGCGCGGCTCAGATCGTGATCAGCTCGCGGTGCTCGCCCCAGGCCGCACGGAGTCGGTCGCTGATCTCGCCGAGCGTGGCGTGCGCCTTCGCCGCCGCGATGATCGGCGGGACGATGTTCTCCGTGCCCGCCGCGGCCGCGTCGAGTCGCGCCATCGCGGCCGCCCACGCCGCCGCGTCACGGGTCGCCCGCAGGTGCGCGACCCGGGCCGCCTGCTCGCGCTCGGCCGCCGGGTCGATGCGCTGGAGCGGCGGTGTGACGCTCTCCCCGTCCGCGAAGCGGTTCACGCCGACCACGACCTGCTCGCCCGATTCGATCGCCTGCTGGACGCGCCACGCCGCGTCCTGGATCTCGCGCGCCTGGTAGCCCGCCTCGATGGCGGCGATCGCGCCGCCCATCGCATCGATGCGCTCCAGGTACGCGCTCGCCGCGGCCTCGAGCGAATCGGTGAGCGATTCCACGTAGTAGCTGCCCGCGAGCGGGTCCGGGGTCTCCGTGACGCCGGCCTCGAAGGCGATGATCTGCTGGGTGCGGAGCGCC
Source organism: Chloroflexota bacterium (assembly GCA_046352645.1). Lineage (GTDB taxonomy): Bacteria > Chloroflexota > Limnocylindria > Limnocylindrales > CSP1-4 > JAFMJV01. The sequence continues at coordinate 1,868 of JBJTJV010000001.1, forward strand.
AGCCGGGCCGATTCCGCGGTCGGCAGCGCGAGCGCCTCGTCGCGCGCGTTCGTATGCAGGCTCTGCGTGCCGCCGAGGACGGCGGCGAGCGCCTGGAGGGTGGTGCGCACGACGTTGTTGTCCACGGACTGCGCGGTGAGGCTCGACCCGGCGGTCTGGACGTGGAAGCGGCACATCATGCTCCGCGGGTTCGTCGCCCCGAAGCGCTCGCGCATGATCCGTGCCCACATCCGGCGCGCCGCGCGGAACTTCGCGACCTCCTCGAAGAGCTCGCTCCAGGACGCGAAGAAGAACGACAAGCGCCCCGCGAAGCGGTCGACGTCGAGGCCGCGCGTGCGTGCCGCCTCGACGTACGCGATCGCGTCCGCGAGGGTGAAGGCGAGCTCCTGCGCCGCGGTCGCCCCCGCCTCGCGCATGTGGTAGCCGCTGATGGAGATCGTGTTCCAGCGGGGCAGCTCGTCCGCGCAGAAGGCGAAGATGTCCGTGACGAGCCGCATCGACGGCACGGGCGGATAGATCCACGTGCCGCGGGCGATGTACTCCTTGAGGATGTCGTTCTGGATCGTCCCGGAGAGCTGCGCCCGCGGCACGCCCCGCGCATCCGCGACCGCGACGTAGAACGCGAGGAGGATCGCCGCCGTCGCGTTGATCGTCATCGAGGTGCTGACCTCGCCGAGGGGGATCCCGTCGAGGAGCCGATCCATCTCCACGATCGAGGGCACCGGCACGCCGACACGCCCGACCTCGCCGGCCGCGAAGGGCGCGTCCGGGTCGTAGCCCATCTGGGTCGGCAGGTCGAAGGCGACGGAGAGACCCGTCTGGCCCTGGGAGAGCAGGTAGCGGAAGCGCTCGTTCGTCTCGGCGGCGCTGCTGAAGCCCGCGTACTGGCGCATCGTCCAGAAGCGGCTCCGGTACATGGATGCCTGGACGCCGCGCGTGAACGGGTAGGTCCCCGGCCGGCCAAGGTCGCGATCCTCGTCGAGCTCAGCGGTGTCCGCGGGCGTGTAGAGATCGGCGACCTCGATGCCGGATGTCGTCAGGAAGGCGGGGCGGCGCTCGGCGGCGTCACGGAGCGCGTCGGCACGCGTGGTCGCGCGCCAGCGGTCACGGCCGGGGTCATCGGATCGGGTCATTCGGTCCTCCGCAGGGGCGGAACGATAGCGGAGCAGGCGCCGGATGGCCGCCTGCCGCGATGGGGAGCCGGCCGATCACCCGACGACGAGGAGCTCGTCGCCGAGCTCGACGGGGACGCCGACGGCGGCGGCGATCGATTCCACCGTCCCCGCACGCGGGGCGCGGATCTCGTTCTCCATCTTCATCGCCTCGATGGCGAGGAGCCGCTGGCCCGCTTCGACCTGGTCCCCCACCGCGACCCAGAGCCGCACGACACGACCGGGGATCTGCGCCTTCACGACGGCGCGTGCCGCCGGGCCGGATGCGGCGGCGGCGCGCGCGGCACGCGCGCGCAGCTCGGCACGCGCGGCGGGCTCGGCCGTGACGACGAAGACCCAGCCGTCCACCGTCACCTCGTAGCGACGGCGCCCGTCCGCCCGCTCGCGCGCGCTCGGTGCGATGGCGCGGACCTCGGGCAGGCGGTGCCCGGCGGCCTCCGGCGCATCCGTGGGCGCGTGGTCGAGAACGAGCTCGTCGGCGCCCGCGACGGGCAGCCGGAGCGGCTCGCGGGCGCTCATGGCCACCGCTCCGTCGCCTCGCGCCGGCCCGCGTGCGTCCAGGCGGGGGACGCGGGGCGCGGCCAGCCGGTCGGGGCCGATCCGTCGGCGCCGACCGGACGGCTGCCCGGCGGCAGCGCGGCGGAGGCAGGCGCGGCCGGAGCGGACGCGGCACCCCCGGGCGGGACCGCCGTACCCCCGGCGACCGCGGCCGCGACGAGGGCGGCGGCGCGCCGTGCCGCGGCCTCGCGGATCGGCCCCGCTTCCCACGTCCGGTCGATCATGTCCGTCCGCAGGTCCCCGGCCACGAACGCGGGGTTCGCGAGCAGCCAGCGGTGGAAGGGCGCGGTCGTCTGGACGCCGCCCGTCTCGAGCTCGTCGAGCGCGCGGAGCGCGCGGGCGATCGCGGCCGGCCGATCCGCGTCCACGACGAGGAGCTTGGCAAGGAGCGGGTCGTAGTCGCCGCTCACGCGCCATCCCTCCTCGACGAACGAATCCATCCGGATGCCCGGACCCGATGGCTCGCGCCAGCGCGTCACGAGGCCGGGCGTCGGCGCGAACGAGCGGCTCGGGTCCTCCGCGCTCAGGCGGAGCTCGAAGGCGTGGCGCACCGGGTCGGCAGCTGCTGCGGCCGCGGCGAGCGCCCGCGCGGAGAGCGCGTGACCGGCCGCGAGCCAGAGCTGCTCGGGGACGAGGTCGAGATCGGCGACCAGCTCGGTGACGCCGTGCTCCACCTGGAGCCGCGCGTTCACCTCGAGGAAGTAGAAGTCGCCGTCACGGCTGTACAGGAACTCGGCGGTCGCCGCGTTCCGCAGGCCCACGGTCCGGGCGACCTGCACGGCGAGCGCGTGGACGCGGGCACGCTCATCGCGCGTGAGACCCGGGGCAGGGGCCTCCTCGACGAGCTTCTGGTGGCGCCGCTGGGTGGAGCAGTCACGCTCGCCGAGGGCGATGATCCTGCCTCCCTCCTCACCGAGGAGCTGGACCTCGATGTGCCGCCCGCCCTCCACGTAGCGCTCGAGGTAGACCGCCCCGTCCCCGAACGCCTGGCGTGCCTCGTTCGCGGCGGTCGTCACCGCGACTGGGAGGTCCTCCGGCCGATCGACCCGGCGCATGCCGCGGCCGCCGCCACCGGCGGACGCCTTCACGAGGAGCGGGTAGCCGATCTCCGCGGCCGTGCGCGCGATCGTGTCGATCTGCGAGGCGTCATCCGCCGGGAGCGGCGCGAACGTGCCGGGCACGATCGGCACGCCTTCGGCATGAGCGGAACGCCGCGCGGAGATCTTGTCGCCGAGCGAGCCGAGCGTCGCGGGCGTCGGGCCGACGAAGACGATGCCCGCGGCCTCGATCGCGGACGCGAACGCCGCCTGCTCGGACAGGAAGCCGTAGCCCGGATGGATGGCCTGGGCGCCCGTCGCCACCGCGGCCTCCACGATGCGCTCGGCGCGCAGGTAGCTCTCCGTGGCCGGCGCCGGCCCGATGCGGACCGCGTGGTCCGCGAGCCGGACGTGCCGGCTCCGGGCGTCCGGGTCGCTGTAGACCGCGACCGATTCGACGCCCAGCTCGCGGCAGGCGCGGATGATCCGCACCGCGATCTCGCCGCGATTGGCGATGAGCAGCCGATCGAACGGCCGGCCGGACCGGCCGCCCGCCGGGGTCCCCTCCCGGCTCACCGGAGCACCTCGCAGGCGGTCCGTCCCGCGGCACGCACCACGTCACCGATGGGGCGCAAAGACACCGCTCCCCCCGTACGGACAGGCGTACCGACCATCGTCCCCTCCCCCGCCCGCGGGCTGTCCGTACGCAAAGACACCGTCCTGCTCACAGCGGGATGTTCCCGTGCTTGCGGGACGGGTTCCGGTCGCGCTTCCCCTCGAGCATCGCGAACGCGGCGATGATGCGCGGCCGCGTCTCGGACGGGACGATCACGTCGTCCACGTACCCCCGCCCGGCGGCGACGTACGGGTTCGCGAACGTCGTCTCGTACTCCTCCGTCAGGCGCTTCAGCTCGGCCTCGCGGTCCTCCGCCCGATCGAGCGCCTCGCGGAAGATGATGTTCACGGCGCCCTCGACGCCCATCACGGCGATGCGGGCGGTCGGCCAGGCCAGGTTGATGTCGCCGCGGACGTGCTTGGAGCTCATCACGTCGTAGGCGCCCCCGTAGGCCTTGCGCGTGATCACCGTGACCTTGGGGACCGTCGCCTCGCAGTACGCGTAGAGAAGCTTGGCGCCGTGGCGGATGATCCCGCCGTGCTCCTGGGCGACGCCGGGCAGGAAGCCCGGCACGTCCTCGAGGGTCAGGAGCGGCACGTTGAACGCGTCGCACATGCGCACGAAGCGGGCCGCCTTGTCCGACGCGTCGATGTCCAGGGCGCCCGCAAGGACCGCCGGCTGCTGCGCGACGACGCCGACGCTCCGGCCATCGAGCCGTGCGAAGCCCGTGATGATGTTCGCCGCCCAGCCGGGCTGGAGCTCGAGGAACTCGCCGTCGTCCACGATCCGGCGGATGACCTCGTGCATGTCGTAGGGCCGGTTCGGCTCGTCGGGGATGAGCGTGTCCAGATCCGGATCGCGTCGGTCCGCCGGGTCGCGGCTGACGGTCCGCGGCGGGTCCGAGAGGTTGTTCTGCGGCAGGTGGCCGAGGACCGCGCGCGCGGCGGCGAGGGCGGAGGCCTCGTCCGGTGCGGCCATGTGCGCCACGCCGCTCACCTGGGTGTGGATGCGTGCCCCGCCGAGCTCCTCCCGATCGACATCCTCGTGCGTGACGGTCCGGACGACGTCCGGGCCCGTGACGAACATGTAGCTCGTCCCCTCGACCATGATCGTCACGTCCGTGATGGCCGGCGAGTAGACCGCCCCGCCCGCACAGGGCCCGAGGATGAGCGAGATCTGCGGGATCACGCCGGACGCGAGCGTGTTGCGCAGGAAGATGTCGGCATAGCCGCCGAGGGAGACGACCCCCTCCTGGATCCGTGCGCCGCCCGAGTCGTTCAGCCCGATCACCGGCGCGCCGACGCGCATCGCGAGGTCCATGACCTTGCAGATCTTCTCGGCATGCGCCTCGGAGAGCGAGCCCCCGAAGACCGTGAAGTCCTGGCTGAAGACGAAGACGAGCCGACCGTCGATCGCGCCGTGCCCGGTGACGACCCCGTCCCCCAGGATGCGCTGGCGGTCGAGGCCGAAGTCGGTCGAGCGATGGGTGACGAACGCGTCCAGCTCGACGAAGGAGCCCGGGTCGAGAAGCAGGTCCAGCCGCTCGCGCGCGGTCAGCTTCCCCTTCGCGTGCTGCTGCTCGATGCGGGCGACGCCCCCGCCGAGCCGGGAGCGCTCCCGCAGCTCGAGAAGGCGGTCGATCTGCTCGCGATTCGTGGGCACGGGTGACGGTCCCTCGTCTTCGATCTGCCGTGGGCGGTAG
>JBJTJV010000169.1:0-3581 GCA_046352645.1 Chloroflexota bacterium
GTGCGACCGGGTGGGCGGGCCGTGGGGGGCCCGCGGCGCGAATGGAGATGGTATCGCCCGGCGGGATGGGCGTCAATCGGCCCGTCGAGGCGGCGTCAGGCGGAGGGTCCGCCGCGGCGCATGGTGATGCTCTGGAGCACCGCGAGCCCGATCGCGATGCTCACGAGGGACGCGCCGCCGTGCGTGACGAAGGGGAGCGGGATGCCCGTGATCGGCATGATGCCGAGCACCATGCCCACGTTCACGAGGAGCTGGAAGAGGAGCATCGAGCCGATGCCGGCGGCGAACGCGAGCCCGAACAGGTCCGGCGAGCGCCACCCGATGAGGATGACGCGCCAGAGGAGGAGCGCGAAGAAGCCGAGCGCGACGACGCCGCCGATGAGCCCGAGCTCCTCGCCGAGCCGGGCGAAGACGAAGTCGGTCGCCTGGACCGGCAGGTACTCCTGGCCGGTCGTGCCGTTCATCAGGCCCTTGCCGAAGACGCCCCCCGTCCCGACGGCGATCTGGCTCTGGAGCAGCTGGTAGCCGGAGCCGAGCGGGTCGGCCTCCGGGTCGAGGAAGGCCACGAGCCGCTGCTTCTGGTAGTCGCGCAGGACCTGCGACCAGATGATCGGGAAGGCGGCGATGATCGCGGCCACCACGAGCCCGAGCCAGCGCAGGCTGGCGCCGGAGACGAACAGGACGCCGAAGGTGATCGCGCCGATGACGAGCGACGTGCCGAGGTCCGGCTGGATGAGCACGAGCGCGAGGACCGGCCCGCCGAGGACGAAGGCACCCGCGATCGTCACCGGGCTGCGGAGCTTCTCGGCGCGGGCGGCGATCCAGGCCGCGAGCACGATCGCCATGACCACCTTGGCGACCTCGGAGAACTGGAACTGGAGCGGCCCGATCGTCACCCAGCGGGAGACGCCGCCGACACCGGACCCGACCGCGAGGGTGAGCACGAGGAGGCCGAGCGCGCCCACGTAGAGGACCGGCGAGAAGTGCTGGAACCAGCGGTAGTCGATGAGCGAGACCGCGATGTACACGATGGACGCGAGGGCGAGCCACATCAGGCCGCGGACGAAGAGCGAGCCGGGGGCGAGCGGGTCGCCCGTGGAGTTCGTGAAGGCCATGAGGAGGCCGAGGACGATGAGCGCGAGCGCGTAGAGCGTGAGCTGGAGGTCGAAGGTCCCCCACGTCCGGCCGACACCGCCGCGGGCGAGCCCGCGGAGGCGGACGGGGTCCAGGCGCAGGACGCTCATCGGCGGGCCCCGCGCCCGGGCGTGGGTGCGACCGGCTGGAGGTGCGCGTGCGGCATCGTCACTGGCCGTAGAAGTTGTCGCGCTGAAGGATCCACGTCTCGCGCAGGTCCACCTTCAGGTCGTAGTGGAGCTGGAGGAAGTACTTCACGATCTCCGTGGCGGCGTTGCCGCGTGTCCGCGAGTCGAACGCGAACGCAAGGAAGACGAGCTGGGAATCCTCCGCCTTAACCGCCTCGAAGCCATAGGGGTCGGATCCGTCCCGGCGGGGCGCGCGCGGCGTGAAGCCGACGACCCAGGAGTGGAAGGGGAGCCGCCCCTTGGCGTCGCGGATGCCGAACTCGGCGGTGCCGGACTTCCCCGCGACGACGATCGGCAGGTCCACGAGGTTGTACGTGTGGCGGATGACGAGAACGTTGCGCGAGGCGACGCGCATCGTCCGGAGGACGTCCGGGTCGATCGCGATCTCGCGGATCACGTCGGGCTCGAAGTCCCGCACGACGCGGCCGTCCGCGTCCACGATCCGGCGCACGAGCTGCGGCCGGTACAGCGTGCCGCCGTTGGCGAGCGCCGCGTACGCGTTGAGGAGCTGGAGGGCCGTGATCATGTTGAACCCCTGGCCGATCCCCGCCTGGTAGACCTCGCCGGAGTAGATATCGCGGCCGAAGAGGCGCCGTGCCCAGGCGTTCGTGGGCACGATGCCGGGCACCTCGCCCGGCAGGTCGATGCCGGTCCGGCGCCCGAAGCCGAACTCCTGCGCCCAGTAGGCGAGCCGGTCGATGCCCAGCCGTCCGGCGACCTGGTAGAAGTAGGTGTCGCTGGAGTGCCCGAACCCGCAGTTCATGTCGCACAGGCCCCAGCCTTCCTTGTTCCACTCCCAGTACTTCCAGCGACCGATCTGGAGGAACGGCTGGGTCATCAGGCGGGTCTGGGGGGTGATCCGCTTGTCCGCGAGGGCACCCGCGCCGGTGATCAGCTTGTAGGTGGAGCCGGGCGGCTCCTGCTCGCTGATGGCGAGGTTGATGAGCGGCCGGTCGCGATCGTTCACGAGCCTGCGGAAGTCGTCCGTCGAGATGCCGCGCGAGAACAGGTTGTTGTCGTAGGAGGGCAGCGAGACCATCGCGAGGACCTCGCCCGTCTGGGGGTTCATCACGAGGAAGACCCCGCGCCGGAGGCCGACGACGTTCATCGCCCACTTGAGCGCGCGCTCGGCCTCCTTCTGGATCTGGAGGTCGATCGTGAGGACGAGGGACTGCCCCGCCTCCGCGTCACGGATCGTGCGCAGCGGGCGGACCGTCCGGCCGGCGCTGTCACGCTGGACCTCCTGGAGGCCGTAGCGTCCGCGGAGCTCCTCCTCGAAGGTGAGCTCGAGGCCGGCCTTGCCGACCGTGTCGTCCGCCAGATAGCCGTCGTCGCGCAGCCGACCGAACTCCTCGCCGGAGATCCGGCCCGTCCAGCCGAGGACGTGGGAGACGAGCGGCCCGAAGAGGTAGTTGCGACGGGATTCGAGGTCCACGCGCACGCCGGGCAGGGACGCGTGCTCCTCCGCGATCAGGCGCGCGGTCTGCGTGGGCACGTCCGTCGCGATGCGGATCGGGTCGTACATGCTGCCGCGTGCCCGGTCGAGGATCTGGATGATCCGGTCGGGCGGCAGGTCGAGGAGCTGGGCGAGCCGGGCGGCGACGCGCTCGCGCTCCGTGTACGGAAGGTCGGCGGGGCGGAGCCGGACGGTGAACGTGGGCACGTTCTCCACGAGCTTCCGGCCGCGGCGGTCGTAGATGAGGCCGCGGGGGACGCGGATCGGCTCGGTCGCCATCCGCTGGGTGCGGGAGAGCGACGTGTACCGGTCGGCCTGGAGCACCTGGAGGTCGAAGAGGCGGAAGCCGAGGACGCCCGTCACGAGGGCGATCGCGACGCAGAACGCGATGACCCGACCCCGCGACCGGGCAGGACCGGCCGAGCCGAGGCGCGGCTCCGGGCCGCTCACCAGGTCAGTCGGTCCACCCGCCCGTAGCGTTGCGAGACGCGCCGGATGATCGCCGCCGCGAACACCGCCATCACCGCGTTCACGATGCCGATCGCGGCGAAGACCGGGGCGTTGAGCGCCTGCATCTCCGTGCCGCTCGTCACCGCGAGCAGCACCATGAGGATCCCCTGGTACGCGAACGTGAGGACGACGGTGAGGATCGCGATGAGCGCCGATCCCGGGGCGTCGACCGCCCGCGAGAGGAGCAGCGCCGCGCCGACGACGAGGAGCATCGCGAGCGTGGTCGACCCGATCGCCCGGTCGGGGGAGAGGAGGTCGAGGAGGAGGCCGCCGACGAAGGCCCACGTGAGGCC
>JBJTJV010000170.1:0-14340 GCA_046352645.1 Chloroflexota bacterium
CCCTGGCGCGGCCCCGCGGCGGCCCTGCCCCGCTGCCGACGTCGCGCCGCCGCCCGCCGCCCGGCCGCTAGACTCGCGGGCGATGCCCGGTCCCGCGCGATGACGCCCCGCCTCTTCCTCGTTGCGTGGGTGCCGCTCATCGCCACGATGGTGAGCTGGGGCCTCGCCTTCTCGTTCTCCCGCCTCTCGCTCCAGGCGATCGGACCGGGCCCGGCCGCGATGCTCCGCTACGGCCTCGCCGCACTCGTGCTGCTGGGCGCGCTCGCGGTCGTCGATCGGGGCATCCCCCGGATCCCCCGCGGCATGGGCGTCCGTCTCGCGGTCGCCGGGATCATCGGCGTCGGCGTCTACAACGGGCTCTTCTTCCTCGGCCTCTCCATGGCCCCGGCCGTGGACGGCGCGTCGATCATGCCCGTCACCAGCCCGATCGCCACCGCCGCCATCGCCCTCGTCATCGCCCGCGAGCGGCCCGGCCGGATGCGCCTCGCCGCCCTCGCCCTCGGCGTCGTCGGCGCCGCCATCTACTTCGTTTCCGTCCCCGTCACCGCCGCCTATCCCGACCGCCTCCTCGGCGACCTCCTGCTCTTCGCCGCCGCGGCGATCTGGGGCGCGTACACGCTCATGGGCCGCCCCCTCATGGCTGTCGCCGGACCGATGCGCGTGACCACCTGGGCGATGGCCGCCGGCGCCTGCGTCTTCGTCGTCGCCGCCCTGCCGTCCGCGATCGAGGTCGACTGGGCGGCCCAGCCCGCGGACGTGTGGCTCTGGATCGGCTACCTCGGCATCGTCCCCACCGCGCTCGGCTACTCCCTCTACTACCGCGGCGTGCGCGACGTCGGGCCCACGAGCGCCGTCGTCGTGATGTTCCTCGTGCCGATCGCCGGCATCGGCGGCGCGATCCTCATCCTCGGCGACACGATCGGCGGCCTGCAGCTCCTCGGCTCGGCCACGATGGCCGTCGGCGCGGTCCTCGCCGTCCTCTCCACGCTCCCCGCGCGCGCCGACCCGCACCGCCGCGCGGTGTAGAGTCCCACGCAGGCCGCGGGCCGGCGGGCATCCGGACGCGTGCATCCGCCGAACGGGCGGGTGGGAGGTTCTGCAGATGCTTCGTCGCTCCATGGCTCGTCTGCTTCGCGCTTCGTCCTTCGCCTGCCTGCTCATCCTCCCGGCCGCCGCCGGGCTCGCACAGGACGCCTCGCTCGCGCCTGCGTCCGCCGCGCCGCAGACCGATGCCGACCGCCTCGTCGCGGCCGAGGCGCGGATCGCCGTGCTGGAGGCCGAGAACGAGCGCCTCCGCGGCTTCCTCCTGACCTGGGAAGGCCTCTACGACCCCATGGAGGCCGACCGCCAGCTCCTCCTTGAGCTGCGCAAGGACATGCCGGACGACGAATCCGCGGCCCGCGCCTACATCGCGCGCATCCGTGACCTCGCCTTCCGCTCCGACCCCGCCCGCCTGAGCCAGGACGCGGTCCGCCTCATCGAGACCGCGCCCACCTGGCTGGAGTGGCGCTTCACGGAGTACGCGGACGACACCGCGCGCGCCACGGAGTACCTCCGGTCCGGCGCGGCGGGCTTCGACCAGAACCTGCGCGAGCTGCGCGACATGGCGCTCCTCGTGGCCGCCGGACACATCGACGCGATCCTCACCCTTGCCGACCGGGCCCGCTGACCGGGCCGCCGACCCGCCCCCTCCCCGCAGCCGACGGAGACGATGACGACGATGCACCCCCAGACCGACCGGCGCCTCCGCGCCCTCCCCCTCCTCCTCGCCGGCGTCCTCGTCGCGGGGCTGCCCGCCACCGCGTCCGCGGAGGAGAAGGGCGAGGTGGAAGGCGGCATCTCCAACGTCTACCCGCAGCCGCTCGGCTCCGTGGACTGGCTCGCGCCGATCGGCGACTACCTCGGCGGCCGCAGCTCGCTCATCGTCCGGGGTATGGACCCGGCCTGGCAGGAGATCCGCACCGGCGGAGTCCGCGACGGCTTCGACCCCGGCGGCAGCCTCGGCACCGGCGCGGCGCCCCGGACGCAGGCGGCCGGCGCGGGCCTCGTCCCGTATCGCGACCCCGGCCCGGCCTTCAGCACGAACCGCCTCATCACCCGCGACTACGGCCAGGGCCCCTACCAGACCGAGCCGAGCATCGCGGTGAACCCCGCGGATCCCGACCATATCGTCCTGGGCACCATCGACTACGGCTTCCCGTCCAACTCCTCCTACGTCTCCCTCGACGGCGGCGAGAGCTGGGAGGGTCCGTACCGTGTCCCCTACATCCTCGACGACCTCGGCTCCGGCGGCGACCCCGTCGTGACGTTCGACAGCGCCGGGACGGTCTACATGACCGGCATCTCCATCGGCCTCGAGGAGTTCCAGGTGGGGCCGGTCCGCGTCTACTCCGAGGTCTCCAGCATGTCCGTCGCGATCTCCGGCGACGGCGGCTTCACGTGGCCGGAGACCATCTCCGCCGCGCGCAGCCGAGTGAGCACGGACGGGCTCGAGGCGGACCGGTTCGGGCGCCTGCGCGGCAACCTGTCCATCGGCTTCTACGACAAGCCCTGGATCGACGTCGGCCCGCACCCCGATGATCCCGCCAGGGAGGTCATCTACCTCACGTACACCGACTTCGACATCCAGTACGAGGTCCTCTGGCTCGGCGAGGTGCCCACGATCGTCCCGGTGGCGACGCGGAGCACGATCGAGCTCGTCCGCTCGGAGGACGGCGGCCGGACCTGGACCGAGCCGGTCGCGGTCAGCCCGACCGTCCAGCAGGGCGACGCGGAATCGGACCCGGACGGGCCCGGCGTCTTCGGCACGAAGCGCGTCGTCCAGGGTTCGCAGCCGGCGGTCGCGCCCGACGGCACGCTCTACGTGGCGTGGGTGGACAGCACGGACGACGACAGCCAGCGGGGCATCGGCGAGATCTACGTCGCGCGCTCCGAGGACGCCGGCGCCACCTTCGCGCCTGCCGTCGTCGCGAGCACCTTCAACGAGATCGCCTTCCGCTCCCGCCACGCGTTCTTCCGCTTCTGGGGCTCCGAGTTCCCGCAGCTCGCGGTCGGCCCGGACGAGGAGCTCTACGTCGCCTACGCCGCCAAGCCGTCCGACCGGCCGCGGGACGACAGCGATGTCTGGGTCGTCACCTCGCCGGACGGCGACAGCTGGTCGCGCCCGCACCGCCTGAACGACGACGACACCGCGACCCCGCAGTTCTTCCCCTCGCTCGACGTCTCCCCGGACGGGACCGTGCACGCGATGTGGGGCGACATGCGCGACGACCCGTACGAGCTCCGCTACCACGTCTACTACACGACGTCGGAGGACAAGGGCGAGACCTGGGGTTTTGAGATCCCCGAGCTCGGCACGACCGAGGGTGACACGCGCGTGAGCGACTTCGCCTCCAACCCCAACCGCGCCTTCCCCGGCGGCCGCTTCCTCGGCGACTACTTCTCGCTCAAGGCGACCGACGAGGACGTCTACATGGTCTGGCCGGACGCCCGGCTCGGCGAGTACGGCCCGCCGAACCAGAAGATCGCCTTCGCCCGCCGGCGCGCCATCGCCGGACCCGAGCTCTTCCTCTCGCCGCCGTCCGGCCCGGGCGGCCAGCAGGTCACCCTCCAGGGTTTCGGCTTCCAGCCGGACCTCACCGTCTACGTGCTCCTCGGCGACAGCACGGTCGCCCAGGGCCGCACGGACGAGACCGGCCAGTTCACGAACGTCTTCTACATGCCGATCACGAGCGAAGGCGCCCAGACGATGACCGTCGTGGACGAGTCGGGGAACCGGGCGAGCACCTCGTACTACACGGAGTTCGGGTTCGGCAACATCCTCGACGAGATCGACGCGCTCTCGGAGCGGATCGAGGAGCTCCAGGGGCAGCTCGACGCGGAGGCTTCGCCGCAGCCGTGACCCGACCGACCTTCCCCACCCGCGCCGCCCGGCTCGCCGGGACCCTCCTCGCCGTCGCGGCGCTCACCCTGCCCGTCGGCGCGGCCGCCCCGGACGCGCCGCAGCCGGGGCCCGCCGCGGACACGATCCGCTTCAGCGCCCACGACGTGGACCGCGCCCCGCTCGATCTCGAGGCGGGCGCCATCGACCTCTACCTGTTCGGCATCCGCACGGAGGCCGCCCAGCAGCTCCGCGAGACGCCCGACGTGCAGCTCTACACGGCGCCGGCGCTCAACCTCTCGCTCATCCTCAACCCGGCGCCCGCGCCGGAGGGGAAGCTGAACCCCTTCTCGCTCATCGAGGTCCGCCAGGCGATGCAGGCGCTCGTGGACCGCGAGTTCATCGCCCAGGATCTCTACCGTGGCGCAGCCGACCCGATGATCTCCCAGGTGAGCACGTCGGACTACGACTACCTCACCGTCTACGACGTCATCCGCGGGGCGGGCATCCGCTTCGACCCGGAGTACGCCCGCGAGCGGATCGCGGCGGCCATGACCGGCGCGGGCGCCGAGCTCGTGGACGGCGTCTGGAGCTACGGCGGCGAGCCGATCCGGCTGAAGTTCATCGCCCGCGTGGAGGACGAGCGGCGCGAGATCGGCGACCTCATCCGGGCCGAGCTGGAGGCCGCGGGCTTCCAGGTGAGCATGTCCTACCAGTCGTTCGCGCCCGCGGTCCTGTCGGTCTACTCCACCGACCCGGCCGCCTTCGAGTGGCACCTCTACACCGAGGGCTGGTCGAGCGGCGGGGCGCAGCGCTACGACGTCGGCGCGGTGAACTCGTTCCTCGCGCCCTGGCTCGGCAACATGCCGGGCTGGCAGGAATCGGGCTTCTGGCAGTACGAGAGCGCGCGCCTCGACGAGCTCGGCAAGACGCTCTTCCGGGGGGAGTTCGCGAGCGAGGCGGAGCGTGACGCGATCTACCGCGAGATGACCGCGCTCGGCCTCGGCCAATCCGTGCGCATCTGGCTGGCCACGGTCCGGACCGCGTTCCCCGCCACGGCCGCGCTCGGCGGCATGACCCGCGACGTGATCTCCGGCCCGCGTACCCCGTACGCGCTCCGGACCGCGCTCGTCGACGGACGCACGGATATCAACGTCGGCGACCTGTGGGTCTGGACGGAGCGGACGACCTGGAACCCGGTCGGCGGCTTCGGCGACGCGTACAGCAACGACATCTGGCGGAACATGGTGGACCCCGCGGTCGCGAACGACCCGTTCACCGGCCTCACCGCGCCGTTCCGCGCGGACTACGCCGTGGAGACCGCGGGCCCGGACGGCACGCTGCCGGTCCCCGCGGACGCGGTCACCTGGGACGCGGCGGCGGACGCCTGGGTCCCGGTCGCGGCCGGCACCACCGCCCGGAGCGCGGTGACCTTCGACTACGGGAGATACATCGGTGCGCGCTGGCACGACGGCTCGGAGATCACGATGGCGGACGCGCTCTATCCGATCGCCCAGTCGTTCGAGCTCTCGTACGACACGGAGAAGGCGCGCACGGAGATCGCCCTCGCCGTGACGAGCCGGCCGTACCTCGAGACGATCAAGGGGTACCGGATCGAGGACGACACGCACCTCACCGTCTACGTCGACTACTGGCATTTCGACGAGAACGAGATCGCGGGCTACGCGAGCCCGGCGTCGTTCTCGTTCCCCTGGCAGCTCCTCGCCGCGATGGATGAGCTCGTCTTCGGCCAGCGCCGTGCCGCCTACAGCGACACCGCGGCCGCCCGGCAGAATGTCCCCTGGCTCAGCCTCGTGATGAGCCGCGACGCCAAGCTCGTGGAGCGTTCGCTCAAGCAGATGGGGATGCAGGGCGCGGTCCCGGCGGGGGTCTTCTCCGTCGCCGGCCGCGAGCTCGTCACCGAGGCGGAGGCGGAGGCGCGCGTCGCCGCGACGCTCGACTTCCTCGAGGCGCACGGCCACCTCGTCATCTCCAGCGGCCCGTACCTTCTGGAGCGCTACGACGCGGCCGCGCAGTACGCGGAGCTCAGCGCCTTCCGTGACCCGTCCTACCCGTTCACCGCGGAGACCTGGCGCCGAGGCGATCCGCCGACGCTCGCGATCGCGCCGCTCGACGGCGTGGAGATCGGGATGGCCGGTGACGCCACGATCGCGGTGACCGTGGAGGGCCCCGGGACGCTCGCGCTCCGCTGGCTCCTCATCGACCCGGCGTCCGGGCTGTCGGTCGCGCAGGGCGATGGGGTGGCGGGCGCCGCGCCCGGGACGTTCGCCGGGACCATCGCGGGGGACGACCTCGCGCTGCTCTTCCCGGGCCCGTCCCAGCTCTACCTCGCGGCCTCGAGCGACGCCATCGCGCTCGTCACCGAGCGGCAGGCGGACGTGGAGCTCATCCCGTAGCGGCGCCCGGCCGGCACGGCCACATGACCGGGCGACGGGCAGGTCCCGCCGCCCGGTCGTTGGTGTGCGCGGCGCTCGCGGTCGCCACGCTCGGCGCCCTCGCCGGGCCGGGTCCCGTCCGGGCCGCCGACCCGTCGCCGTCCCCGGATCCGGCCGCGCCCACCCGCACCGGCCCCGCGGCCGAGACGATCCGCTACTCCGCGCACCCGGCGGACCGGGCGCCGCTCGACCTTGCGGCGGGCGTCATCGACCTCTACCTCAACGGCGTCCAGCCGGACGCGATGCGCTCGCTCGCGGAGACCCCCGGCGTCCGCCTGGATGTCGCGCCGTACCTCGCCCTCTCGATCCTCCTCAACCCCGCCCCGGCCGCGGATGGCGGGCTGAACCCGTTCTCCATCCCGGAGGTCCGGCGGGCGGTCGGCGAGCTCGTCGATCGCGAGCTCGTCGCCCGCGACATCTACCGCGGCTTCGCCCTGCCGCAGCTCTCGTTCCTCGGGCCCACGAGCGCGGACTACCTCGCGGCGTTCGACGCGATCCGGGGGTCGGGGATCGTCCACGACCCGGAGCTCGCGCGGCTGCGCATCGCCGAGGCGATGACCGACGCGGGCGCGACCCTGGAGAATGGCCGCTGGGCCTACGCCGGCCGGCCGATCGAGCTCTCGTTCGCGGCGCGGACGGAGGACCCGCGCCGGCGGATCGCGGATCTTGTCCGGGCCGAGCTGGAGCGGGCGGGCTTCCGGGTGGCGATGCAGTACCTCACGTACGCGCCCGCCGCGGACCTCGTCTACGCCACCGACCCGGCCGACCTCGCCTGGCACCTCTACACGGAGGGATGGGGGAGCGGCAGCTCGAGCCGCTGGGCCACGGTCGCTGCGAACCAGTTCGTCGCCCCGTGGTACGGGAACCTGCCTGGCTGGGGCGAGCCGGGCTTCTGGCAGTACACGAACGCCGAGGCGGACGAGATCGGCCGGCGCCTCCAGCGGGGCGACTTCGCCTCCCAGGCCGAGCGCGACGGGATGCTCCGGGAGATGGCCCGGATCGAGCAGGACGAGGCGGTCCGGATCTGGGTCGCCTCGGTCGATTCGGGCTACCCGGCGACGGACGCGATCTCCGGCCTCACCCTGGACGTCCGGTCCGGGCCGCGCTCGCCGTTCGCGCTCCGGGGCGCCGCGATCCCCGGGCGCGACGACCTGAACGTCGGCGTCCTCCAGGTCTGGAACGAATCGAGCACCTGGAACCCGGTGGACGGCTTGACGGACGCGTTCAGCCGCACGATCTGGGGCCTGCTCCACGACCCCGCGCTGACGTCGGACCCGTGGTCCGGGCGGACGATCCCCTACCGCGCCGCCCACCGGGTGGAGACCGCGGGACCGGACGGCGCGCTCCCGGTCCCCGCCGACGCGGTCGCCTGGGACGCGCTCGCGGACGCGTGGGTGCCGGTCCCCGCCGGGACGACCGCCACGAGCATCGTCCGCTACGACTACACGCGCTACATCGGCGCCCCGTGGCACGACGGCTCGCCGATCACGCTCGCGGACGCGCTCTACCCGATCATCCAGGGGTCCGAGCTCGTCCGCGACCCGGTGAAGGCGGCGCTCGAGCCCGCGGTCGCCGCGACCCGCGCCACGACCCTGGACACGATCCGTGGCTATCGCTTCCCGGATGACCACACCGTCGAGGTCTACGTCGACTACTGGCACTTCGACGAGAACGAGATCGCCCGCTTCGCATCGCCCACCTCGTTCTCCTTCCCGTGGCAGCTCCTCGCGGCGACGGACGCGCTCGTCTTCGGGCAGCGCGGCGCCGCCTACTCGGGGACCGCCGCGTCCGCGGCCGGGGTCCCCTGGCTCAGCCTCGTCCTCGCCCGGGACGCGGGGCTCGTCGACGCCGCCGCTGCGACGCTCGCGGAGGGCCCGGTCGTCCCGGCCGGGCTCGCCGAGGTCGCCGGGCGCGTGCTTGTCACCCCCGAGGACGCGAGCGCCCGCTACGCCGCCCTCCGCGCGTTCTACGCCGAGCGGCGCCACCTCGTCGATTCCAGCGGCCCGTACCGCCTCGTCCGCTTCGACACGACCGCGCAGTACGCGGAGCTCCGGGCGGTCCGTGACCCCGCCTACCCCATGACGCCGGACGACCTCCGCCGCGACGGCCTGCCCACGATCGAGGTCGGCTCACCCGGGACGCCCTCGATCGCGATGGGCGAGGCCGCGACGATCGACATCCCGGTGCGTGCGCCCGGCACGATCGCGGCGCGCTGGCTGCTCATCGATCCGGCGACCCGCCTCGCGATCGCGTCCGGCGAGAGCGCACCGGGCGCGCCCGCGGGCACTGTGCGCGTGGAGCTCGGGGCGGAGCTGACGGGGAACGCGTTCCCGGGCCCCTACCAGCTCTGGGTCGCGGTGACGAGCGATGCCGTCGCCCTCGTCACCGAGCGGCGCATCGACGTGGACATCGAGCCCTGACGATGGGGTTCTGGCGGCCGATCGCGATCCGTGCGGCGAGCCTGGGGCTCGTCCTGCTCGCCGTCCTCGTCCTCCTCGTCCTCAGCCTCGGCGCGACCGGCTACTCGGACCGGATCCTCACCGCGGTCGTCGGCGAGGAGATCCGCGGCATCCGCAGCTCGCTCGCCCAGACGATCACCGACCCGGACGAGCTGGACGCGGCGATCGCGGCCCAGCAGGCGGAGCTCGAGCGCTCGTACGGGCTCGACCAGCCGTGGTTCGCCCGGATGCCCGGGATGGTCGTGCGCGTCCTCGTCCTCGATCTCGGCGAGGCGCGGACCGTGCGCACGACGGAAGGCTCGAACCGGATCGCGGACATCATCCTCGAGCGCCTGCCGCCGACGATGCTCCTCATCACGACCTCGCTCCTGATCACCGCTGCGATCGGCATCGCGATCGGGACGTGGCTGAGCACGCGCGTCGGCTCGCGCGCGGACCGTATCGCGTCATGGCTCGCGGCGATCTCGAACGCGCTCCCCGGCTGGTGGACGGGGATCGTGCTGATCTTCGTCTTCGGCTTCGCGCTGCGCCTCCTGCCGACGGGCGGGATGCTCTCCACCCCGCCGCCCACGGAGCCGCTCGACCGGTTCCTGGACCAGGTCCGCCACGCGATCCTGCCCATCCTCACGCTCGTCCTCGTGAGCGTCGGGCCGTCGATCTACGTCGTCCGGACGATGACGATGTCCGTGGCGCAGGAGGACCACGTCACGCTCGCCCGCGCCAAGGGGATGAGCGGCGGCGCGATCGCCCGTCGGCACATCCTCCGGGTCGCCGCGCCGCCGATCGTCACCGGGCTGATCCTCGGGCTCGCGGGCTCCCTCGGCGGGTCGATCCTCGTGGAGACCGTCTTCGGCTGGCAGGGGATGGGGCGGCTCTACTACGACGCGATCGCGGGGACCCCGGACGAGGCGCTGATCGTCGCCCTCACGTTCATGTTCACCCTGCTCTACGTCATCGCGCGGCTGATCCTGGAGGTCCTCTACGTCCTCCTCGACCCGCGGGTCCGCACCGGGGGAGGCAGCGGTGTCGCTGCTTAGGGGCCTTCTCGCGTCCGGTGTCGGGCGTGCCGGGCTGCTGCTGCTCGGAACGCTCGTGATCGTCGCGGTCGGGGTCATCGCGACCTTCCCGCCGGACTTCGGGCTCGCCCGCTGGGGCGATCCGGCCGTCTGGGCGGACAACCCCAAGGCCGCCCCGCCCGCCTGGACGAACGCGCTCGGCGGCCGCGCCGCGATCCACCGGACGCTCACGGTCACGGAGCCCGCCTCCGTCCGCCAGTCCGGCCCCGCCGAGGTCCGCACGTACGCGCTGCCGTTCAGCCAGGGCGAGACCGAGCCGCCGACCTTCCTCTCGTTCACGCTCGGCGAGGTCCGCTACACCGGCCGCCCGCCCTCCTACTGGCTCGTGCTCATCCGGCCGGATGCGGTGGAGATCCCCCTCCTCCGCGACGTCGTCCGCGGGCCGCGGCCCGGCGAGGCGGCGCCGTACGTGCGCTACGCGGACACGCCGATGCGCGTCCTGCTCACCGCCGACCCCGCGGTGACGGAGGCGACCGCCGCGGCGCTCACGGAGCGCTACGGCACGGCGATCGACCCGGCGGCGATCGCGAACCGGCCCCAGGCGGCGATCTTCGGCGTGCCGGACGGCGCGGGCGGCTACACGCCGCTGCCCGGCGACTACCGGATGGAGCTCCGCTTCGCCGTGGCGGACCCGACCGATGCGCTCGTCCGCGCGGAGGCGACGCTCGGCGGCTCGGTCTTCGGCTGGGCGGGCACGGACACCCAGGGTCGCGACCTCATCCAGGGGCTCCTCTTCGGCCTCCCGGTCGCGCTCCTCATCGGCATCGCGGCGGCGTTCGTCTCGACCGCGCTCGGCACCGCGCTCGGGCTCCTCTCCGGCTTCAAGGGCGGGCGGGTGGACCTCGTGATCCAGGGCGCCGCGGACATCATCAACAACGTGCCGCTCCTGCCGCTCCTGATCTTCATGGTCTTCGTCCTCGGCGCCCAGCTGTGGCTGATCCTCCTCGTGCTCGTCGCGTTCAGCTGGCCGGGGCTCACGATCCTCGTCCGCTCCATGGTCCTCGGCCTCGCATCCGGCTCGGAGGTGGAGGCGGCCCGCGCGCTCGGCGCATCGACGGCGCGGATCCTCCGGTACCACGTCTTCCCGCACACCGCGCCGTTCGTCGTCACGCAGCTGATCTTCTTCGTCCCCGCGGCCATCCTCGCGGAGGCCGGGCTCTCGTTCCTGGGCCTCGGCGACCCGTCCCTGCCAACGTGGGGCCAGATCCTGGAGGACGGCTTCCGGACCGGCGCGGTCTTCCTCGGCTACTGGTGGTGGGTCCTCGGGCCGGGCGTCGCGCTCGTCCTCACGTCCGTCACGTTCATGCTCATCGCGATCGCGCTCGAGCCGATCGTCAACCCGCGCCTGCGGCGGAGCGACCGGTGAGCGGGCCCGTGCGCGCCGATGCCCCGGGCGTCCCGCTCCTCTCCGTGGAGGACCTCGCGGTCGAGTACACGACGGACCGCGGCGTCCTGCGCGCCGTGGACGGCGTCTCCTTCACGCTCGCGGCGGGCGGCGAGGCGCTCGGCCTGATCGGCGAATCGGGGAGCGGCAAGACGAGCCTCACGAGCGCGGTGACGCGGCTCCTGCCGCGGAACGGGCGGATCGCCGCGGGGCGGATCGTGCTCGCCGGCGAGGAGGTCGGCGGGCTGCCGGACGAGGAGTTCCGGACGCGCGTCCGCTGGTCGCGGATCGCGGTCGTCGTCCAGGGCGCGATGGCCTCGCTAAACCCGGTGATCCGGGTGTTGGATCAGGGGACGGAGCGGCTGCGGGCGGACGGCGTGAGCCGCCGGGACGCCGAGGCGCGCTTCGGCGCGCTCCTCGACCGGGTCGGGCTGCCGTCCGGCATCGGCAGGCGCTATCCGCACGAGCTCTCCGGCGGCATGAAGCAGCGGACGATCATCGCGATGGCGCTCACCCACGACCCCCAGCTGCTCGTCCTCGACGAGCCCACCTCCGCGCTCGATGTGAGCATCCAGGCCCAGATCATGAACCTGCTCAAGGAGCTCAAGCGCGAGCGGGGGATCGGGATGCTCTTCATCACCCACGACCTCGCCCTCGCGAGCGACCTGTGCGACCGGGTGGCGGTCGTCTACGCGGGGCAGATCCGGGAGATCGCGGAGACCGGCGCGCTGCTCGCGGACACGCGCGACCCGTACGCGCAGCGGCTCCTCGCGAGCATCCCGCGTCTCCACGAGCCCACGCCGCCCGGCTTCCTCCCCGGCGCCCCGCCGGACCTGCGCGTCCCGATCGCGGGCTGCCGCTTCGCCGCCCGCTGCCCGCTCGTCTTCGACCGCTGCCGGACCGAGGCGCCGCCGCTCACCGACGTCGCCGACGGCCACGGGGCGCGCTGCTTCCTCTCCGCGGACGGGCCGCTCCCGGCGGTCGGCGCATGAGCCCGCTCATCTCCATCGAGGGCGCCTCGGTCACCTTCACCGTGCGGCGCGGGCTCTTCGCGAGCACCGCGGTGCGGGCCGTGCGCGAGGTCTCGCTCGGGATCGAGCGCGGCGAGCACGTCGCGATCGTGGGCGAATCGGGGAGCGGCAAGTCCACCCTGGGGCGCGCGGTCCTCCGGCTGCAGGGGCTGAGCGCGGGGCGGATCGTCGTGGACGGCGCGGAGATCGCGGGCCTGCGCGACGATGCCCTCCGCCGCTTCCGCCACCGGGTGGGCGCGGTCTTCCAGGATCCCTACGCGAGCCTCTCGCCGTACATGCGCGTCCGCGACATCGTGGCCGAGGGCCTCGTCATCCAGGGGACGGTGCCGAGCGCGGAGCACGCGGACCGGGTCCACGCCGCGCTCGAGATGGTGCGCCTGTCGCCCGCCGCGGAGATCGCCGAGCGCTACCCGCACACGATGTCCGGCGGTCAGCGCCAGCGGGTCGCGATCGCGCGCGCGATGGTCCTGAAGCCGGAGATCCTCGTCGCGGACGAGCCGGTCTCCATGGTGGACGCGTCGAGCCGGGTGGAGATCCTCGGCCTCCTCCGCGAGCTCCAGGCGGCGCGCGGCCTGACGATCCTCTCCGTCACCCACGACCTTGCGAGCGCGCGCCACTCCGCGGACCGGATCGCGGTGATGTACGCGGGCCGGATCGTGGAGGAGGGCTCGGCCGCCTCCGTCGTCGGCGACCCGCGCCACCCGTACACGCGGGCGCTCCTCGCGGCGGTCCCCGCGCCCGACGCCGCGAACCGCCTGCGCGACCGCGCCGTCGTGCCGGGCGAGCCGCCGAGCCCCGCCGCGCTGCCCTCCGGGTGCGCCTTCCACCCGCGCTGCCCGGTCGCGATCGCCGGCCGCTGCGCCGCGGACGACCCGCGCTCGCTGCCGCGCGTCGGCGGCGGCGCGGTCGCCTGCCACCTGGAGGCGGACGGGGGCTGAGGGGCGGGCGCCCCACCTGCCCGCAGGCCCTGCGCTATCGTGAGCGGGCCGCCGACTGCCCGCAGGGCGCAGGACCGGTCGGCCGCAGGTGTTGGTGCCACTGATGTCCTCTTCCGATCGGCGCGCGTCCGGCGCTGCCGTGCCGCTCTCCCGGCGGACCTGCCGCGCCGCCCCGGCCGGCGTCGCCGCCGCGGCCGTGGTCGCCGGTCGCGCGCCGCTCGCCGCCGCCGCGGACGCCGCGCCGGAGGTACGCCGGCTCACCCCGCCGCGCCTGGAGGCCGCGAACCTCGGCGAGCGGATCCTCTGCCACCGCCCCATGCGTCGCGGATCGCCGCGCCTTGCCGTGGAGACGATCGGCGAGCAGGTGGTCGCCCACGACTACGGCCACGGCGGGAGCGGCTGGACGCTCGGCCCCGGCTCCGCCGCGTACGTGGTGGACCTCGTCGCGGCGGACCCGGCCGGCAGCGCGATCGCGCAGGACGCCCCGGTCGCCGTGATCGGCGCCGGAGCGATCGGCCTCTTCACCGCGTACGAGCTCGTGAAGCGCGGCTACACGGACGTGACGGTGATCGCCGAAGCGTTCACCGGGCTCACCTCGCACAACGCCGCGCGCCTCCACGCGCCCGACTCCATGGACAACGACCCCGCGTTCCAGCCGGTCATCGACCGGATCGGCGTGGAGGCGTACCGCTTCTTCGCGGCGATCGCGTACGGCACGCATCCCGACTTCCCGGCCGGCGCGGCGATCGTCCCCTCGTACTTCCAGACGCGCGAGGAATCGGGGCTCGAGCCGTACGTGGGCGTCGTCATGGCGCCCGCGAAGGACGTCGTCCTCGACTTCGGGAACGGCACGACCCGCTCGATGGTCGTCTACGACGACGGGATCTTCATCGACACCGCGCTGATGATGGAGGAGCTGACCGACTTCCTGACCCCGCACGTCACGTTCGAGGAGCGCAGGGTCACAGCGTTCGCCGACGTCCCCGCCGCGCTCGTCTTCGACTGCACGGGGCTGGGCGCGGCGGAGCTCGATGCCGACCCGGAGATGGTGTCCGTCCAGGGCCACCTCGTGATGCTCCGCGACCAGGTCGTGGCGGACGTCACGCCGATGATCCT
>JBJTJV010000171.1:0-5572 GCA_046352645.1 Chloroflexota bacterium
ACCAGGATCTGCTCGTCCGTCTCGGTCGCGGTCTCCGTGGTCACGATCGATTCCGTCGCGGTCGTCCCGAGCGTCGTGGTGATCGACTCGGTCGCCTCGATCGAGGTGGTGGAGGTCAGGCTCTCCGTCGCGGTCACGCTCTCGGTGGCGTCGGAGGTGACGGTCGCACGCTGCGTGGCGGTCGCGGTGCCCGTGACGGTGACGCGCTGCGTGGCGGTGGCAGTGACCGTGGCGGGGCCGCCGGCCGGCACGGCGCCGGAGGCGATCCCAGCAACGGACATGGCGATGCCGATGGCGACGGTGCCGATGGCAAGGCTGGGGAGGCGACGCACGGCTGGTACAGGATCCTCGATGGGCAGGCTCGATCTGCACGGGACGACCGGGCACTGGCCGAGTCGCAACCTTATCCGACCCTGTCAAGCCCCCGGCGAGCGGATCCGCACGTGGTCGCTGCGGAACGGCGCGCCGACGCGCAACAGTGATGCCCGGATGCACCACCGGGCGGGTGGTCCGGGACGCCCGCTACCAGGGCTCGCCTTCGCCCTCGTCGTGGTCCTCCCGGCGGGCGGGCCGGTCGGCGAGCGCGCCCGTCGCCGCACCTCCGACTGCCACGGGCTCGGCCCGTCCTTCGAGGACGCGCGCGTCCGCCGGCGCTCCGTCCGGCAGCTCCACGAGAAGCGCCCGCAGCTCGGTGCCATCGGTCCAGGCGCCGTGCTCGGCCCCGGCCGGCAGGACGACCGCCTCACCGTGGTGGATCCGGATCCGCTCCCCGTCGGACTGCACCCAGCCGCCGCCGCTGACCACGACGAAGAGCGTGGTGCCCGGGCGCGTGTGCGGCGCGAGCAGGGCACGCGGCCCGAGGGCGACCTCCGTCACGGTGGCGCGCGGGTCGCTCCAGAGCGTGGCCCCGGAGACGCCGCGGCTGCCGGGGGCGGCATCCCGGCGACGATGGCCGGGGCCGAAGCGACGGATCTCCACGCCGGGGCGGCGCGTCGCGCGCCTAGCGGCGGCGCTTGCGGATCGTGGACGCACCGCGCTGGGCGGGGCGACCGCCGGCCTTGGCACCCGCGGACCGCGAGCGGACGGTGGCCTCCGGGTCCTTGTACTTCTGGGCGCTGAAGGAGCGCGCGCGACGGAGCATCTCGTTGTAGCCCGCGATCATGGGCGGGAAGCGCACGAAGCGGATCCACACGAAGGTCGCGC
This sequence comes from Chloroflexota bacterium, assembly GCA_046352645.1. GTDB lineage: Bacteria > Chloroflexota > Limnocylindria > Limnocylindrales > CSP1-4 > JAFMJV01. Next base: position 1,204 of record JBJTJV010000171.1, read on the forward strand.
AGCCGATGCCCACGGTGAGCAGCACGAAGGCGAAGTAGAAGCTGAAGATCGCCTCCACGAGCACGAGCCCGAAGACGCAGATGCCGGTCCACAGGAGCCACTCCTGGAGGTTGACGAGGACCGGGTGCCGATGGAGGCGGCGGACCTGCACGTTGTACAGGACGATGGAGGCGACGAGCAGGCCGAACGCGACGAACGAGACCGGATAGAAGATGTCCGGGAAGTTGACTGCGTTGAACCCGCCCTTGGCGAAGAGCGAGCCGATGAGGTCCTGCTTCACGCCCGGGAGGATAGCAGAGGGCGCGCGGTGCGCTGTGCGATACTCGGCCGCGGGGCGCACGCGGAGCACGGAGTGCCGCGGCCACCCCGGACGGAGGTCCCGTGCGCGCGCTCCTCTCGGTCGCCGACCCGGACGGCATCGCGGAGCTCGCACGCGCGCTCGCGGCCCAGGGCGTCAGCGTCCATGTCACTGCCCCGGCGTACGACGCCCTCCGTGCCGACGGCATCGGGGTGCACCCCGCGACCGACCTGACGGGCGGGGCGCCGCTCCCGGCGGACGGCGTCCACCCCGCGATCGCCGCCGCGATCTCCGTCCGACGGGACCACCCGGACGCGCTTGCCGCGCTCACGGCCGCCGGCGGCGCCCCGATCGACCTCGTCGTCGTCGCGCTCCGGCCGATCGTGTCGCCGGGGGAGGCGGAGCCACCGCTCGACGCCGCGCTCGGCCGCATCGACCTGACGGGCACGGCGCACCTGGCGCTCGCCGCACGGAACGCGGGCGGTGTCGCGGCGGTCGCGGATGCACGCCGCTACCCGGCCATCGTCGCCGAGCTGCGCCGCCTGGGCGGCATCGCACCGGAGACCCGTCTCGCCCTCGCGGCAGAGGCGCTCGGGGCGATCGCCGCGCACCATGCGGCCGCCTCCGCGCTGCTCGCCCGACGCGGCGGCGCGGAGTTCCCCGATCGCCTCGCTCTCGTGCTGGAGAAGGTGCGCGACCTCGGCTACGGCGAGAACCCGCATCAGCGCGCGGCCATCTACCGCGAGCCCGGTGCCCCGGCGCGGGGCCCGCTCGGTGCGGAGGTCCTCGCGGGGACGCCGCCGACCTTCAACGACCTGCTCGATCTCGACGCGGCGTGGCGGATCGCGGCGGACTTCGGGACACCGACGTGCGCGATCGTCAAGCTCCAGAACCCGGTCGGCCTCGCCTCGCACGCGACGCTCGCGGGCGCGTACCGGCGGGCGCTGGACGGCGACCCGGTGGCGGCGATGGGGGCGGTCGTCGCGCTCAACCGCGTGGTCGACGCGGACGCGGCGGAGGAGCTGGTGACCGGCGCGTACGAGGCGGTCGTCGCGCCGGGCTTCGACGCGGCGGCACGCGACATCCTCGCGGAGCGGCCGGGGCTCGCCCTCCTCGCGGCGCCGCCGGCCGGAGCGGACGAGCCTGCGCGCGCGGAGACCTTCCTGCCCGACCTGCGTCGGATCGACGGTGGCTACCTCGCGGAGACCCCGGACCACCTGGAGATCGAGCACGGCTCGCTGCGCGTGGTCACGCGCCGGCGCCCGACGCTCGACGAGCTGACCGACCTGCTCTTCGCCTGGCGCGCGGTGCGCCACGTGCGCAGCAACGCCGTGGTCCTCGCGCACGGGGCAGCGCTCGTGGGGATCGGCGCGGGCCAGGCGACCCGGCTCGCGGCCGTGGAGATCGCGCTGCACCGGGCGGCGGACCGGGCCGGCGGCGCGGTGCTCGCATCGGACGCGTACTTCCCGTTCGCGGACGCGATCGTCCTCGCCGCCGAGCGGGGCGTGACGGCGGTGATCCAGCCGGGCGGGTCCGTGCGGGACGAGATGGCGGTCGAGGTCGCGGACCGTCATCATCTGGCGATGGTGTTCACGGGTCGCCGGCACTACCGTCGCTAGGCGGCACAGGGGGGGCGGACCCCGTGCATCGCGTCGTCCCGATCCTGCCCGGCCTGGCCGGGCCCGCGCTCCCCGGAGGTCCGCCATGGAGAAGCTCCTCGCCCTCGAGATGGTCAAGGTGACCGAGGCCGCAGCGATCGCGTCCGCCCGCCTGATGGGGCGCGGCGACCGGACGGGGGCGGATCGCGTCGCGACCGAGGCGATGCGCGCCGCGATGGACGACGTGGAGATGCAGGGCACGATCGTCCTCGGCGAGGGCGAGCGGGACGAGGCGCCGATGCTCTGGATCGGCGAGCCGGTCGGGGCACGCGGTGCCGACCACCAGGAGATCGACATCGCGGTCGACCCACTCGAGGGGACGAACCTCGTCGCGCACGGGCAGGCGAACGCGATCACGGTGCTCGCCGCGTCCGAACGCGGCGGGCTCCTCCACGCGCCGGACACCTACCTGGAGAAGCTCTGCGTCGGGCCGGTCGCGGCGGGCCACGTGGACATCGAGGCGACGCCCACGGAGAACGTGCGCGCGATCGCGTCCGCGCTCCGGCGGGACGTGCGCGACATCACGATCATCATCCTCGAGCGCCCGCGCCATGACGCGCTCATCGAGGAGGTCCGCGCGACCGGTGCGCGGATCAAGCTGATCCGCGACGGCGACCTCTCCGCGGCGATCGGCTGCGCGGTCTCGGGGACGGGCGTCCACGGGGTGATGGGCATCGGCGGCGCACCGGAGGGCGTCCTCACGGCGGCCGCGCTCAAGTGCCTGGGCGGCGAGATCCAGGCCCGCTTCCGCTTCCGCAACGACGACGAGCGGGTACGCGCGGAGCGCATGGGCACCCCGGCGGACGAGACGCGGGTCCTGCGCACGAACGACCTCGCCCCGGGCGAGAAGCTCGTCTTCGCCGCGTCCGGCGTCACGAGCGGCGACCTGCTCCACGGCGTCCGCTTCTTCGGCGGCGGGGCGCGCACGCACTCGCTCGTGATGGCCTACCAGACCGCGCAGGTCCGGTTCGTGGACACGGTCCACATGTTCGACCGGAGCAAGCCGCCGGCCGTCCGGCTCTAGGCGACCCGCGCCCACCGCCCGCGGGCACCATCCCAGGTCCCGGCGGGACGGATCGCGTCCTGTCCCTCCGCGGCGACGGCCCGGTCGCGGAGCGTGGCGACCGTCGCGCCCCAGCCGGGCGGCACGAGCCGCGGCGCGAGATCGGCGAGCGGCGCGAGGACGAAGAGGCGTTCCGCGGCCGATGCGTGGGGGACGGTCAGCCACTGGTGCGTGCCCTTCGCCGGGTCATCGCTCCGCGCGGCCGCCGAGCGCTCCGCGTGGATCCGCGCGCGGCCGAAGACGAGCAGGTCCAGGTCGAGCTCCCGCGGGCCCCAGCGGTAGCGCACCTCGCGGCCGAAGCCGCGCTCGAGATCCTTGAGCGCGGCGAGCAGCGCGAGGGCGGCGTCCGCCGGGCTGCCCGTCGCGGCGACGTCGAGCGCCACGACGGCGTTGTGGAAGTCCGGCTGGTCGGTCACCCCGACCGGTCGGGTCAGGTAGAGCGGCGAGACCGCGCGGAGTCGTGCACCCGGGAGCGCGGCGAGCGCATGGACCGCCTCCTGCAGCGTCGCGCGGGCATCGCCGACGTTCGCGCCGAGCCCGATGTAGGCGCGCACCCGGCGCGCTGCGCGGATCACGCGTCCTCCCCCAGGTACGCCTGCCGGACCGCCGGGTCGGCGCGCAGCTCGGCCGCCGAGCCCCCGAGGACGATCTCGCCGGCCCGGAGGACATAGCCGCGATCCGCGACCGCGAGCGCCTGCGCCGCGTTCTGCTCCACGAGGAGGATCGTGGTCCCCGCGGCGCGGATCTCCCGGATCACCCGGAAGATCAGCGCGACGAGGACCGGGGCGAGCCCGAGCGACGGCTCGTCGAGGAGGAGGAGCCGCGGCCGCCCCATCAGCGCCCGGCCGATCGCGAGCATCTGCTGCTCGCCGCCGGAGAGCGTGCCCGCGGGCTGCGCGCGGCGCTCGGCGAGGCGCGGGAAGAGCGCGTCGGTCTCCGCGGCACGCTCCGCGTTCTCCGCGGGCGTCCGCGTCCAGCCGCCCATCGCAAGGTTCTCCGCCACGGTGAGGCGCGCGAAGACCCGGCGGCCCTCGGGGACGTGGCCCACGCCGAGGCGGACGCGAGCGTGCGCGGGAAGCTCGGTGACGGGTCGGCCGTCCAGTGCGATCGACCCCGCCGCCGGCCGCTGCAGCCCGCTCACGGCGCGCAGGAGCGTGGACTTCCCGGCACCGTTCGCGCCGAGGAGCGTGACGATCTCGCCCGCGCGGACCTCGAGGTCGACACCGCGGAGCGCGCGCACCGCGCCGTAGCGCACATCGAGGCCGCCGTCGGCGATCCGCTCCCCGTGGTCGAGGACCACGACGTGGTCGCTGATCTCCCGGACGACTCGCATGTCGTACTCGATGAGGA
>JBJTJV010000172.1:0-2665 GCA_046352645.1 Chloroflexota bacterium
GGCGCTGAAGGACATCATGTCGCCGTACGAGCGGCCGGCCGGGCCATTGTCGATGAACCCGATCTCGGGTACCTCCTGGAAGAACGTGAACCGCTGCCCCTCGTCCGCCCCGACAAGGCCCGCCGTCCCCGCAATGAGGGCTGCGGCGAGGATGGAGCTCGCGCCGACACCGCCGGCAAGGAACATTCGCGTGCGCACATGGACCCCCTGCGTCTGCGGCCGGCCGGGGTTGCCGGGGCCGCGGCGCGGGCACTCCGCGCTCAGTCCCCGGCGTAGCGCTTGAAGATCACCGCGCCGTTGTGGCCGCCGAGGCCGATATTATCCGACAACGCGTACCGGATGCGCATCTCGCGCGAGCCGCCGTGGACGACATCGAGGTCGATCTCCGGATCGGGCTCCTCGTAGTTCAGCGTCGCGGGCGCGACCTGGTGATGGACGGAGAGGACGGTGAAGACACCCTCCACGGCGCCCGCGGCGCCCATCAGGTGGCCCGTCACGGACTTGGTGCCCGAGACGGCGACCTGCTTCGTGCGGTCGCCGAAGACCGACCAGAACGCCTGCGCCTCGCGCAGGTCGCCGAGCGGCGTGGACGTGCCGTGCGGGTTGATCAGATCGACCTCGTCGCGCGGCACGCCGTGGCGCTCGAGCGCCATCTCCATCGCGCGCCGGACGCCGTCGCCCTTCTCGACCGGCTGGATCAGGTCCCATGCATCGGCCGCGGACCCGTAGCCCACGACCTCCGCGTAGATGCGCGCTCCGCGCTTCTTCGCGAGCTCGAGGTCCTCCAGCACGAGCGCACCCGCGCCCTCCCCAAGGACGAAGCCGTTGCGCGACCGGTCGTACGGACGGGAGATGTCCGTGAGCGGCCGGCCCTCGCGGGGCGTCCCCATGCCGCGCATGTTCGAGAAGCCGACGTAGCCGACCTCGTAGAGCGGCGTCTCCGTGGAGCCGCAGATCACCGTGGTGAAGTCACCGCGCCGGATTCCCTCGGCGGCCTCGCCGATGTTGTGCGTGCCGGTGGAGCAGGCGGTGACGACGCACATGTTCGGGCCCTTCGCGCCGAGCTCGATCGCGATCTGGCCGGACGCCGTGTCCGGCAGCATGTTCGCGATGAAGAAGGGGCTCACCGAGCGCGGCTTCGTCTTCATCGTCTCGATCGCGTCCGCCATGAGCCCGGGGCCGCCGACGCCGGAGCCGAAGACGACGCCGACATCCTCGCTGTTCTCCGGACCGATCTCGAGGCCCGCGTCCCGCGCGGCCTGCTTGGCAGCCGCGACGCCGAAGACGACGTTCCTGTCCGTCCGGCGGACCGCCTTGAAGTCCATCCACGCGGTGGCATCGAAGTCCCGGACCTCGCCCGACGCGTGGCAGTCGGTGATCGCCGGGTCCCAGTAGGTGATCTCGCGCAGGCCGCTCCGGCCCTCCACGAGGTTCGACCACGCGGTGGGGATGTCATTCCCGATCGGGCTCACGATGCCGAGCCCGGTGACGGCGACACGGCGGCTGAAGTCGGGGCGGCGCATGGCTGGGCGGGATCCTCCGGTGGACGGCCTGGTCGGCGCGTGCGGGTGTCAGTCGAGGAGAGGCAGGCGGAAGGGGCGGTCGCCGTCGGCCTCGTCCGTCGCGAGCGCGACGGCGTCCGGGGCGATCCGCTTCACGAGACCGGTGAGCACCTTGCCCGGGCCCACCTCGATGAACGTGCCGACGCCGTCGGCGGCCATCGTCGACACGGCACGGACCCAGTCCACGCCGCGGGTGAGGTGCTCCACGAGCTCCGCGCGGCAGGCGGGACCGGACGTGAGCGGGCGCGCGTCCGCGTTGGCGAGGAGCGGCGCGGCCGGGTCGCGGAAGTCGATCGCGGCGAGGACCGCGCGCATCCCGGCGGCCGCTTCCGCCATGAGCGGCGAGTGCGCGGCGACGCTCACCGGCAGCACGATCGCGCGGCGGGCACCCAGGCCCTTCGCGGCCTCGGCGGCAGCCTCCACGGCAGCCCGCTCGCCGCTCACCACCACCTGGCCCGGCGAGTTCCGGTTCGCGATCGTGAAGATGCCCGCGGCGGCGCCCGCTGCCTCGAGCTCGGGCAGGCGCGCGTCGTCCAAGCCGATCACCGCGGCCATCGCGCCGTCCCGCGCCGCCTGCATCAGCCGACCGCGCTCCCGGACGAGGCGCAGCGCATCAGCGAGCTCGAGGACGCCGGCCGCGACCATCGCGCTGTACTGGCCCATCGAGTGGCCCGCATAGAAGGCCGGCCGGCCCGCGACCCCCGCCTCGGCGAGCGCGGCATGGAAGGCGACCGAGGTCGCAAGGAGCGCGGGCTGTGCGTTCTCCGTCCGGTCCAGCAGCTCCGCCGGGCCGTCCCAGGCGAGCGGCGTCACCGGCGCATCGAGCGCGGCGTCCGCGGCGGCGAAGATCGCCCGGGCAGCCGGCGAGGCCTCCGCGAGCGCGCGCCCCATCCCCACCGACTGCGACCCCTGGCCGGGGAAGATGAACGCGAACACGCCGCTGCGGCCTCCGTGCGATCGGGGATGACCTGCGAACCCTACCAGCGTTCTGGCGCGCGGGTGGCAGAATGCATGCGATCCTGCACGGGATCGACCGAGCCAGGGGACCGGAGGACGATGGACGACGCGCTCCTCGATCCGCTCGTCCGCGCCGCCCGCGCGCC
>JBJTJV010000173.1:0-7597 GCA_046352645.1 Chloroflexota bacterium
GATGACCGCGATCGCCCCCCTCCCCGACCCCGTCCGCGACCTGGAGGCACGCCTCCGGTCCGAGCTGGGAGAGCGCGTCTCCGGCGCGCCCGGCGAGCGGGCGCTCTACGCCTCGGACGCCTCGAACTACCGGCGGATCCCCCGGCTCGTCGCCCATCCTGCATCCGCGGACGAGCTCGCCGCGGTCGTCGGCCATGCCGCGGCGGCGGGCGTCCCGATCACGATGCGCGGCGCCGGCACGAGCATCGCGGGGAACGCGCTCGGGCCGGGCCTCCTCGTCGTCACCCGCCGGATGGACCGGATCCTCGCGATCGACCCCGACACCGCCCGCGCGACCGTGGAGCCCGGTGTCGTCCTCGGGGAGCTCAACCGCCGGCTCGCGCCGCACGGGCTGCGCGTCGGCCCGGACCCCTCGACCCACGCCCGCTGCACGATCGGCGGGATGCTCGGGAACAACGCGTGCGGGGCGCACTCCGTGGCGTGGGGGACGACCGCCGGGAGCACGCTCGCGCTCGATGTCATCCGTGCCGATGGCGAGCGGATCCGCCTCGTCTCCCCGGCGGCCGCGGCGACCGGTCCGGCGATCGCACCGGATGCCGCCTGGCCCGCGCCGCCGCCCGCGCTCCTCGCCGCGCTCCACGGGCTCGTCGCGCCGCACGCGGACGCGATCCGCGCCCATCTCCCCGACTGGCCACGCCGAGTGAGCGGCTACGCCCTCGACCGGCTCCTCCCCGAGCACGGCGCGGACCTCGCCCGCGCGTTCGTGGGGAGCGAGGGGACGTGGGGCGTCGTCGCGGCCGCGACGCTCGCGCTCGTCCGGCCACCCGTGGTCCGCGTCCTCCTCGTCGTCGGCTTCCCGGACGACCTCGAGGGGGCGGATGCCGTCCCGGCGCTCCTCGCCGAGGCGCCGTACACGATCGAATCGATGTCCACGGAGCTCCTCGCACTCTCCGGCGTGGACCATGCGGGTGCCGGGCTGCCCGCGGGCGGCGCGTGGCTGATGATCGAGGCCGGCGGCGCGAGCGCGACCGAGGCACGCGACCACGCGCAGCGGCTCGCCTCCGCGATCGGGCGGCGGCTCGACGAGACCGGGGTCCGGTTCCTGGAGGACCCACGGGCGCAGGCCGCGCTGTGGCGGATCCGCGAGGACGGGGCCGGCTACGCCGCGCGGCTGCCGGACGGCGGCCCCGCGTGGCCCGGCTTCGAGGATTCGGCGGTCCCGCCCGCCCGGCTCGCCGCGTATCTCCGCGAGCTCCGTGCGCTCCTCCGCGACCACGGGCTGGAGGGGATCACGTACGGGCACTACGGCGAGGGGTGCATCCACCTCCGCGTCGGCTTCGGGCTGGACCGCGTGGGCGGCGCGGAGCGGTACGAACGCTTCCTCCATGCCGCGGCGGCCCTCGTCGGGCGGCACGGCGGCTCGATCTCCGGCGAGCACGGGGACGGCCTCGCGCGCTCCGCCCTGCTCGGCGCGATGTATCCGCCGGAGATCCTCCGGCTCTTCGAGCAGGTGAAGGACGCGTGGGACCCCGCGGGCGTCCTCAACCCCGGGATCATCGTCCGGCCCCCGCCGGTGACGACCGATCTCCGCGCCGTCCGGCCGCTCACCCTCGCCACGCCGCCGGCGCTCGCGTACGCCCACGACGGCGGGTCGCTCCGTGCGGGGGTGGAGCGCTGCATCGGTGTCGGGCGTTGCGTCTCCACCCAGGGCCAGGCGCTGATGTGCCCCTCGTTCCGGGCGACCGGCGACGAGCGCCACTCCACGCGCGGCCGTGCGCGGCTCCTCCAGGAGCTCCTCACCGGGGAGCTCGCCGCGGACGGCTGGCGCTCCACCGAGGTCCGCGAGGCGCTCGACCTCTGCCTCGCCTGCAAGGGCTGCGTCTCGGACTGCCCGACGCAGGTGGACATGGCCTCCTACAAGTCCGAGTTCCTCCACCACCACTACCGCCGTCGGCTCCGCCCGCGCGCCCACTACTCGCTCGGCTGGCTGCCCTACCTCCTGCGCGTCGGCGAGCGGATGCCCCGGCTCGTCAACGCGCTGACCGGGAGCCGCGCGACCCGGGGCCTCGTCGCGTTCCTCGGCGGGATCGAGCAGGAGCGGGGGATCCCGCCGCTCGCCCGGACGACGTTCCGACGGGCGCACCGCCGACGCGCCGCGTCTGCCGCCCCGGCCGCCCCCGCGCCCCACGGACCGGTCGTCCTCTGGCCGGACACGTTCACGGACCATCTCTCCCCCGAGGTCGGCCACGCAGGCGTCCGCGTCCTGGAGGCGGCGGGCTACGCGGTCAGCGTCCCGGCGCGCCCGGTCTGCTGCGGCCTGACGTGGATGACGACCGGGCAGCTCGACACCGCGCGCCGCGTCCTCCGCGCCACGCTCGCCGCGCCCGAGCTCGCGGGTGACGCACCGGTCGTCGTCCTCGAGCCGAGCTGCGCGGCGATGCTCCGGACCGACCTCCCCGAGCTCCTGCCGGACGATCCGCGGGCCCGCTCGGTCGCCGCGCGCGTGCGCACGCTCGCCGAGCTCCTCGACGCGGTGGGCTTCGTCGCGGACCCGGGGGCGCCCCCGGCCCCGCCCGCGCTCTCGCAGCCGCACTGCCACCACCAGGCGGTCCTCGGCCTCGCCGCGGACCGGCGGGTCCGGGAGCGGAACGGGATCGCGGTCGGCACGGAGCTCGCGGGCTGCTGCGGGCTTGCCGGGAGCTTCGGCGCCGAGCGCGGCCACGGGGAGGTCGCGCGCAAGGTCGCCGACCTCGCGCTTACGCCGGCGCTCGCGGCGGCCGACCCTTCCACCCCGGTCCTCGCCGACGGCTTCAGCTGCCGGACGCAGATCGCCTCGCTGTCGGGACGGCGCGCGCTCCACCTCGCGGAGGTCCTCGCCGCCCGCCTGCCGGACGCGCCCGGTGGGCCGGGCGGGAGCGCACCGCCGACGGTCTAGCCGCGCGGCCCCGGTCCGACCGCGTACGTCGTGCCCGGGACGGCGAGCGCGACCGGCCCCGGGAAGCGCGCCCGGACCGCGGCGAGCGTCGCCTCCGTGTCCAGCCGCGCGCGGATGTGCGTGACGACGACCGCGCCCGCCCGTCCCGCGACCGCCAGCCGCCCGACCGCCGGGCCGTCGAGGTGGAGCGTCCCGGCCGGGACCGGTCCCGGGCCGAGCGTCGCCTCGGCGAGGAGCGTGTCGCCGGGCTCCATGAGCGGCACGATCTCCGCGGGATCGGAGGCATCGCCGGTGTAGACGACGCCGGGGCCTGTGCCCGCGGTAACCCGCCAGGCGCGGCTCCCCGGCGCGTGGGTGACCGCCACGGAGCGGAGCGTGAACGGGCCGGCCGCGACCGCCGCGTCCGACGGGGTCGCGAGCGCGTACGCCCGCTCGCTGAAGCGCGGCTCGCCGGTCACGACCTCCAGGCGCTCCGCCAGCCCGTCCGGCGCAAGGACGGGGAGGCGTGCCGTCGGGCCGCCGTCCCGGCACAGGTAGTGGCGGAGCGGCACGAGATCGATGAAGTGGTCGGGATGGAGATGGCTGATCGCGATCGCGTGGAGCGCCTCCGGGAGGACCGCCCCGAGGAGCGCCGGGACCGCGCCGTGCCCCAGGTCGAGGAGGACCGCCTCCGGCCCGGACCGGACGAGGTAGGCGGCGCCGGCCGAACCCGGCCGGTCCGACCACGCGGGCCCCGCGCCGAGGACGGTGAGGGTGAGCGGTGGACGCGCCTCAGCCACGTCCCGTCGGGGCGTCCGGCACCGGGTCGCCGGTGAGGAAGCCGCCGCCGTCCCCGGGGAGGAGGAGGCGGCAGGTCCCCCGGGCCAGGTCCCACTCGCGTCGGGTCACCGCGGACGGGTCGTCGCCGTTGATGACGAGGAGCCAGGCGGGTTCCCCGGACCCCTCGCGGTGGCCGTGCTCGTGGATGTCGTCCGGGTCCATCAGGGTGAGGACCGCGTGGGCGGCGAGCACATCGACGGCGACCTCGTGGACCCGCGCGTCCGTCCCCGGCCCGCTCGCCCGGTAGCGCCGGTGGGTCTCCACCCCCGCGATCGGTGCCATCGCGACCCACGAGCCGTGGTCATGGACGGGGCTCACCATCCCGCGCGGCCGCCGGACGATCTGGAGCCGCGGCCCGCGGACGGGGACGTGGAGGCGGATCCGGGCAAGGCCGCGCGCATCGGCGACGAGGCGCGGCGCGAGGTAGTCGTGATCGTGGGAGAAGGCGACGAGCGCGGCACCGATCCGGGCAAGGTCCGGTCCCGCCGGGTCGTCCGCCGCCGCGATCTCCGCGAAGAGCGCCCGGAGCGGGGCGTCCATCCCCGCGAGCGCGGCCCAGGGGTCCGGGCGACCGGGCCGGAGCGGCGGGCGCGGCGTGCTCATCGGGGGCCGGGCGCGGCCGGCGGCGCGGCCGGGCGCTCGAGGAGCTCCACCCAGTAGCCGTCCGGGTCCGCCACGTAGACGATCGAGCCGCCCGCGTTCGCGCCCGCGGTGATCGGCACGACCCGCTCGGAGCGTGCGCGGTAGCCCATCGCGATGAGGCGGGCATGGAGCGCCGCCGCGTCCGCGACCTGGAGGCAGAGGTGGCCGCTCCCCGGGTCGGACGGTCGGGCGGCCGCGGGCGCGCGCTCCGCATCGAGGTACTCGAGGAGCTCGACGATCGTCCCGCCCTCCGTCCCCGGCACCCGGAGGAGGACGTAGCGCAGCGCGCGGAAGCGGACCGCGAGCGTCTCGTGGAGATACGGCGCATCGCGCTCGGCGTCCAGCGTCACCTCCAGCCCGAGCCCGTCCCGGTAGAAGCGGAGCGACGCGTCCATGTCGCCGACGGTCACACCGCCGTGGTGGATGCCGAGCAGGGCGCCGCCGGGCGGGAGAGCCGCCGGATCGCTCATCGGGTCGCCCCCGATCCCCCGGACCGGAGCGCCGGGGAGACGAGGACCTTGACGCCCGCGATGTCCGATCGGCCCACGGACGTGAAGCCGCGTTCCACCGCGTCCTCGAGCGGGAGCCGGAGCGCGACGACATCGTCCGCGCGGAGCGCCCCGCGCTCCAGGAGCCGGACCGCCGCCGCGAAGTCCTCGTCCCACACGTGGGACATGACGCCGATCATCTGCAGCTCGCGGACCGCGAGATCGAGCGTGTCGATCTCGGAGGGTCGCGCGGAGATCCCCACGACCGCGCAGCGCCCGCCGCGCCGGGTGAGCGCGAGCGCGGTCGCCGCCGAGCCGGGGACGCCCGCCGATTCCACGACGAGGTCGGCGCCGCGCCCCTCCGTCTCCGCACGGACCGCTGCGACCGCGTCCGGGTCTGTCGGATCGAGGACGACGTCCGCGCCGAGCCGGGTCGCCAGGTCGCGCCGACCCGGGAGCGGGTCGAGGACGATCGTCCGGCCGGCCCCCGCCGCGCGCGCCGCCGCGAGCGTCGCGATCCCGATCATCCCCGCCCCCACGATCGCGACCGATTCCCCGTGCCGGAGCCGGCCGCGCCGGAGCGCCCGGACGCCGACGGAGAGCGGCTCGGCGAGCGCCGCGCTCGCGGCGTCCGTCCCCGCCCCCACGACGATGCACTGGAAGGCCTCGACGATCACCTGCTCGGCGAGCCCGCCATCGCGCGAGAAGCCGAGCGCGCCGTAGGACGGGCAGAGGACGATCTCGTGGCGCACGCACCACCAGCAGGTACCGCAGAACAGGTTCGGATCGACCGCGACGAGGTCCCCCGGCCGGAGCCCCGTGACCCCGGGCCCGGTCTCCAGCACGTGCCCCGCGATCTCGTGCCCGAGCACGATCGGCGCCGCCACCCCGGTGATCGGGTGCGGCGTCCCGGCGGGGATGAAGATCGGGCCGTGCCGCCACTCCTCGCGGTCCGTGCCGCAGATCCCCGTCCACGCGACGGCGACGCGGACCTGGCCGGGACCGGGCGCCGCGGGCACGGGCACTGCATCGACCCGGACATCCTCGCGGCCGTGCCAGCGGACGGCGCGCATCGCGGCTGCGCTCACCGGTGCCACCCGATCGGCGGCACCGCTGCCCACGCGGCGTCCCGCAGGAGCGCCCCCATCGCCGATCCGAAGAACATCCGACCCTCCGCTCCCGCACCCGAGGCGGTGCTCCCGCCGACGGCGAGTGTAGCCGCGCCCCGTGCGCCTGCGGCGGTGCCGTGACGCCGCTCCCGGACGCACCGCCCGGCCCCTGACGCGCAGCCGGCGCCGTCCCGCCGCGCCCGCCGCGCCCGCCGCGCCCGCCGCGTGGCATCCTCCCGCCATGGAACGACTCCCCCTCGCGCTCGTCGGCTGCGGCCCCATGGGCCGCCGCCACATCCGCGGCCTCGGCGCTCTGACGCGCGCCGGCCTCGACGGCATCGACCTCGTCGCGGTCTGCGACCTGGACCCGCGCTTCGCGGCCCGTGCCGCGGACGAGGTCGAGGCGGAGACCGGACGTCGCCCGCGGGTCGTCGCGTCCGTGGACGAGCTCCTCCGCGACGACGCCATCCGCGCGATCGACATCGCGACGGACCCCGCGGTCCATCACCGGATCGCCGTCCCCGCGCTCCTGGCGGGTCGCCACGTCCTGTGCGAGAAGCCGCTCTCCGTGACGATCCGCGGCTGCCGCGCGATCCTCGATGCCCACGCCGCCGCGCCCGCGGGGACCGTCCTCGCCACGGAGGAGCACTTCCGCCGCGGCCCCGCGAACCGGGTCGCGAAGGCCGTCGTCGCGAGCGGGATGATCGGCGCGGTCCACCTGATCCGGACGACCTGGGCGGGCGGCGACGACCGGATCCTCCTCACCCCGTGGCGCCACCTCCGCGAGAAGGGGCCGATCGCGCTGGACAACGGCGTCCACATGGCGGACGTCCAGCAGTACCTCGCGGGTGCGCGCTGGGAAGCGGCCTGGGGCCGCGGCTTCATCGCCGAGCCGGTCCGTCGGAGGGGCCCGGTGGACTTCTCCGCGGACATGTACGCGGAGGCGATGGCGGCCGCGCCGGACGAGGTGATCGCCACCGGCGAGGATTCCGTCGTCGCGCTCTACCGGATGGAGAGCGGCGCCTCCGCCTTCCTCTCGTGGATCCCGTCCGGGCCCGGCCACACGTATCTCGAACGGAGCGTCCACGGCCGGGACGGCTCGATCGTCCTGCCGCCGGACCGGAGCGGCGGGGACCTCATCGTCCGGCTCGCCGGCCGCAGCCTCGGCATCGCGGAGCTCGTCGGCGAGCTCCCGGCCGACACGATCGACGAGCCCACGGCACGGCTCTTCGGCGACCCGGTCCACCCCGACCGGCCGTTCGCGGAGGTCGATGCGGCGCACCTCGCGGTGACGCTCCACGACTTCGCGCGCGCCGTCCTCGACGGCCGCCCGCCCGAGGTGGACGGCGCGGAAGGGATGGACGCGGTCGCCGCGATCCTCGCCGCCTTCGCGTCCGCGCCGCTCGGCCGTGCCGTCAGCCGCGAGGAGATCCTCTCCGGCGCGGTCGGCGACGGCCTGGACGACGTGGACCGCCTCCTCGGCCTCGCCTGACCCCGCGGCCTTACGCACACCCCGACCAACAACACCCCCGCCGCCTACGCCTCGCCGGTCGGCGCCCGCGGCCGGGGCCGGGGAGGGCAGCGGCGAATCCGGCGGTGAAGGC
>JBJTJV010000174.1:0-3984 GCA_046352645.1 Chloroflexota bacterium
GTGAGGCCGGTGGCGCCCTGGACGCCCTGGCTGCCGGTGGCGCCGGTGAGGCCGGTGGCGCCCTGGTTGCCAGTGGCGCCCGTGAGGCCGGTCGCGCCCTGGACGCCCTGGCTGCCGGTAGCGCCGGTGGCGCCCTGGCTCCCGGTCGCGCCGGTGTTGCCGCGGGGACCCTGGTCACCCGTGTCGCCCTGGGAACCGGTGGCGCCGCCGGGATCGCCCTGGTCGCCCTTGGGGCCCTGCACGCCGGTGTCGCCCTTGGGACCCTGGCCGCCGAGCTCGAAGTGCTTCGCGATCTGGCCGGTCGGGCAGGTCGCCGAGGCGCTGACCGGCGCGAGGAAGAGCGCCTTGTCCGTCTTGCGCATGCACAGATGGAGGGCGTCCGGGTCGCTGTTGCCCTCGTGCGCGACGCTTGCGATGGACGGGGCGAGGAGGACGGCGAGCCCGAGGCTCGCACCGACGGCGATGCCCGTGGTCATTCGACGCATTGCGATGAGCTCCCTGGCGGCACGTGGTGCTCCCGGCGGCACCATCCCTGGTCACCTGCGGACACGACGCCGAAGTGTCCCCTGTGCAGATGTTGCCACACGCACGCAAGGGGGGCGGGCGACGTACGACGCCGCCTCCGCGGGTGCGGCCTACGGAGTGGGGCTTGCGGGCACCGGGGACGCGTAGGCGGGGTCGAGCTCGGCGGCGCGGGCCTGTGCGGCGGCGGCCTCGTCCAGCCGACCCAGCTGGGTCAGGATCCCCGCGAGGCGTGCATGCGCGCCGGCATCGTCCGGTCGGACGAGCACAAAGCGCGCGAGGAGATCGGCCGCCTCCGGCAGCGACCCCGCATCGCTGCGCAGCAGCCCGAGGTTCCAGAGCGCAGGGGCGTAGTCCGGGTCGTAGGTGAGGGCGAGGCGATAGAGGTTCTCCCCCTCCTGCGGCTGGCCTTCCTGGACGGCGAGCAGGCCGAGGTTGAAAAGGACCATCACGTTCTCCGGCTCGTGGCGGAGGGCCGTGCGGTAGTTCTCCTTCGCCTCGCCGAGGCTGCCGGCCTGGTGCGCCTCCACGCCGCGCTGGAGGGCCTCCGCGGCGAGCTGCGATTCGCTCTTGGCACACCCCGCGAGCGCAAGAGCGGCGACGAGGGCGAGGAGGACGGCGATCCGGCGTCGGTGCATCGGCAGCATCGTAGCAAGCGGGGGCAAGCGCGGGGGGTGGGAGCGTCGGGATGTCCACCTGCATGGCCAAGGGCCGACTGGGGCTGCGATCAGTCAGGCACGACCCACTATCGTTCCGACATGACCGGGTACCACCGACAGCCTTGGCTGCGTCCGCGCGGGCGGCTGCACACGACGATGGCCCTGCGTCCACATCGCGCGGACCGACGCCACGTGCCGGCCGTGTTGACCCTCGCCGCGATCGCCCTCGGGACGGCGATGAACCAATGGCAGCGCGGCGAGGCGGCCTTCCACCTTGCCCTCGTCATCGGCATAGGGCTGCCGATGGTTGCCGCGCTCCTGCCTGGAAGCCTCGCTGCACTCCTTCCCAGGCGAGCGTGGGATCGCGTCACCCGCTCGGTGTTGGCGGTCGCGATCGTTGCCGGGGCGCTGGCCATCGTCACCACGCCGGGCATCCTGTCCGTCGCCACGGGGCCGATGCCCGGAGCACATCTGGCCGTCGGGGTCGTCGCCGCCCTGGGGATCGGGTCTCTCACCGTGGACGGACGGCGGGGGACGTTCATGCTCGCGGGGATGACCGTGGTGTTCTTCGCGCTCGGCATCTGGCTGATCGCGTCCACACCCGATCCGCGGATGGATGTGTACGAGTTCCTCCGGGACGGATCCAGAGCGATCGCCCAAGGGTTCGACCCGTACGGGATCACCTTCCCGGCCACGTATCCCGATCCGCGGTGGTACGGACCGGGGCTGATCGAGGACGGGAGGTTGCTCTTCGGGTACCCGTACCCCCCCGTGAGCCTGGTCGCATACGTGCCGTCGACGGTTCTGACCGGGGACCCTCGCTACGGCAATCTCATGGCACTGGCACTTGCATCGCTTCTGATCGGGACCGCGCATCCGTCGCGAACGGCACGAGGTGCGGCCGCGCTCCTGCTCTGTACGCCATCGACTTACTTCGTACTCGAACTCGCCTGGATCGAGCCGATCGTGGCCCTGACGGTCGCAGCGTGCGCATGGGTCGCGTGCCGGAATGCGCGTGGTCTGGGCGTAACCGTGGGCGTGCTTGCGATGGCGAAGCAGTACTGCCTCATCGCGGTGCCCCTGGCTGTCATGCTCCTCCCGGAGCCGATCACGCCCCGAAGCGTCCTGCGGACGATGGTGGTCGCGTGCGTGACGATGGCCTTGATCGCGGGGCCATTCCTCCTGTGGGGCGCTTCCGGGTTCATCTTCAGCGTGTACCAGCTGCAGACAGTGCAGCCATTCCGCCCGGACTCCCTCGGCCTGCGGCCGGTCATCGCGGATCTCGCTGGGCTCAGCACCCTGTACTGGCTACCGTTCGTCGCGACTGGGATGGTTATGGTCCTTGGGCTTCGGCTCCTCCCGTGGACCCCGTCGGGCTACGCATGGGCGCTCGCCGGCGCCTTCGGTACCTTCTTCGTGCTATCCAAGCAGGCATTCCCGAACTACTACATCGCCGTCATCGCCTGCCTCTGCGCATCGATCGCGACCTCAGGGGCCCGGGAGGAGGAGCTGATACCGACGGTTCGGGCGACTCGTGGATAGGAGCCGGCGGGCCTGTCGGCTGACTGGGCTCCACGGCATCCGCGGCGGACGCTCCCCGGGCAGATGCGCGGTGCGGTTCGTGTACCCTTCAAGCGCCGCGACTGTGGCGACCGTGCTCACCGAGCGGAAGACGGCGGACTGAGATGCATCCCGGCGTGCGCGGCCGCCAGGCACCTGTGCCACCTAGGTATCTTGGGCGCTACATCGACGAGACACGGAAGGCCGATCTGTCCGCCGCGCGGCGGGGAAGAGCCACTGGACAGATGACGTGAGCGGTATACCAACCATCCCCCCGCCCCCCGCCGAGCCCGGTGCCATGGCACGCGCGGCGGCGGAGAGCGCGGCACGGGCGGCACGGCCGGTGGCGGCGCCGTCGGTGGCGGAGGGGGGTGCGCGTGGTGGTGACGGCCCGGGCCCGACCCTGACGATCGGCGGGGTGGTGCCCGCGATCCTCGTCGTGCTCGTGGTGGGTGCGCTCCTGCGGGTCCTGCTCGGGCTCGTCCTCTACCCCCAGGACGGTCTCTGGTCGGACATCAAGCTCTTCACCCAGTGGAGCCTCACCCTCGCGGACGGGGGACCCGGCGTCTTCTACACCCAGGTCAGCTGGACGGACTACACCCCGGGCTATCTCTGGGTCCTGTGGGCCCACGGGCTCGCGGCGAAGCTCGTCGCGGGGCTCACCGGCGGCGCGGCGCCGGAGATCATCGGGCCGTGGCTCAAGCTGCCCGCGCTCGTCATCGACCTGCTCGTCGCGGTCGTCTTCTACCGGGCGATCCGGCGCTGGCACTCGGAGGCGTGGGGCGTCACGGTCGCCGCGGTCTGGCTCCTGCTCCCGGTGACGTGGGTCGATTCGGCGCTCTGGGGCCAGGTCGACGCGGTGGGCGTCCTCCTCGGCGGCCTCGCGCTCATCTGGCTCATCGACCGCCGGCCGGAGCTCGCCGCCGGGATGGCGATGGCGGCGGTCCTCGCGAAGCCCCAGTTCGGCGTCTTCCTGCCGGTCGTGGGGCTCGTCCTCCTCCGGCGGCACGGGCGACTCTGGACAGTGGCACCGAGCGAGCTGGCGGACGCGCCCGAGGATGACTGGCGCTCCACGCTCCGCTCCTGGTGGGCGCGCACGGACCGCGACGGACCGGTCCGGCTCGTCACGTCGGCGCTCGTCGCGTTCGTGGTGCTCCTCGCGATGACCGTCCCGTTCGACCTCGAGAGCCGGGCACCCGCGGGGCTCGCGGGCATCCCCGTCGTGGGCGACCTCGCGGGGCTC
>JBJTJV010000018.1:0-19401 GCA_046352645.1 Chloroflexota bacterium
GGTCCATCGGCATCCTCCAGGGGCTCACGGAGTTCTTGCCGATCTCCTCGTCCGCGCACCTCACCCTCCTGCCGCCTGCGCTCGGGTGGACCGACCCGCTCCTCAACTCGGCGGCCTTCGTCGTGATGCTCCACCTCGGGACGCTCGCGGCGCTCCTGCTCGTCTTCTGGCGCGACCTTCTGCGCATCGCCGCCGCGGGGATCGACCTCCTCCGGACGCGCCGCATCGACGATGACCCGGACCGCAGGCTCGCGGTCCTCCTCGCGCTCTCCGTCGTGCCCGCGGCGGTCGTCGGCGCGCTCTTCGAGGACTTCTTCGACACCTGGTTCCGCGAGAACCTCCTGCTCATCCCGGTCACGCTTGCCGCGGGCGCGCTCCTCCTCTGGGTCGCCGAGCGCCGCGGCCGCCGCGACCGGGGGCTCGCGGACCTGCCGCCCGCGGGCGGCCTCGCGATCGGTGCCGCCCAGGCGCTCGCGCTCGTGCCCGGCATCAGCCGCTCGGGCGTGACGATCTCGGCAGGCCTCTTCGTCGGCCTGCGCCGGGACGATGCCGCCCGCTTCGCGTTCCTCATGGGGGTCCCGATCATCGCGGGGGCGGGACTCTGGAAGGCGCGTTCGCTCGTCGCCGCACCGCCGGCGCCGGACGAGCTCGCAGCGCTCGTCGCGGGGATGCTCGCGGCGGCCGTCTCGGGCCTCGTCGCGATCCGTGGGCTGCTCCGCTACCTGCGTACGCGCGGCCTCGGCATCTTCGTGGCGTACCGCCTGGTCGCGGCCGTCGTCTTCCTCGCGCTCCTCCTCCCGCGCGCCGCCTGACCACCGCTCCCGCCGAGCGTCCCCCGGCGCCCGACGCGTTTGACGGGTCCACCCGGGCGACCCTATCCTTGCCGTTCGCGCCGCGCCCGCCGCAGGCCCGGACCATGCCCGTTCATCCGCCGCCCGCGCCGCACGGGCGGTCCCGCAGCCGCCCAGGGGAGCCCCGTGAACAACAAGCCTGCGTACATCTCCCGCGAAGGCCTTGCGCAGCTCCGCGCCGAGCTCGACGAGATGGTGAACGTGCGCCGCGCGGAGGTCGCCACGCGCATCTCCGAGGCGAAGGAGCACGGCGACATCACGGAGAACGCCGAGTACGAGGACGCGAAGAACGAGCAGGCGTTCATCGAGGGCCGCATCCAGACGCTCTCCGCGCTCATCAAGAACGCGGTCCTCATCGACGAGGCGCACTCCACGTCGCACATCCAGATCGGCGCCACGGTCGTCCTCGAAGGCGCCGGGGGGCGCGAGACGTACACGATCGTCGGCTCCACGGAGGCGTCGCCCGCGGACGGCCGGATCTCCAACGAATCGCCCGTCGGACGGGCGCTCCTCGGCAAGCGGACGGGCGAGCGGGTGATGGTCTCCGTCCCCGCGGGGGATCTCGTCTACACGGTCGTCGAGATCCGCTGACCGCCCGCAGGGCGAGAGAAGGGACGCACACCATGTTCTGGGCGGACGAGCTCGCCGCCGGCCTCACCGGGCCGCAGGTGGTGAACGACTCCAAGACGCCGTCGGGGACCGTCCACGTGGGCAGCCTCCGGGGCGTCGTGCTCCACGACGCGCTCGCGCGGGCCATCCGCGCGGCGCGCCTGCCGGTCGAGTTCCGCTACGGCGTGGACGACCTCGACCCGATGGATGCCCAGGCGCTCCTGACCCCGGACGCGGTGGACCGCTACATGGGCGTCCCGCTCGCCCACGTCCCGGCGCCGGAGGGCAGCAGCGCGCCGAGCTACGCGCGGCACTTCGTCGGCGAGCTCTTCATGGGCACCTTCGCCGGGCTCGGCATCGCGCCGACGATCTACTGGATGAGCGACCTCTACGCCGACGGCACGATGGACCGCTTCATCCGCATCGCGCTCGACCAGGCGGAGCTCGTGCGCACCATCTACCAGCACGTCAGCCGCGTCGAGAAGGCGCCGGGCTGGCTGCCCGTCTCGGTCATCTGCGAGGCGTGCGGGAAGATCGGCACGACGCTCGCGTCGGACTGGGATGGCACGACCGTCGCCTATGCGTGCCTGCCCGACTACGTCAGCTGGGCGAAGGGGTGCGGCCACAGCGGCCGGATCGTCCCGGGGGGCGGCCGCGTGAAGCTCCCCTTCAACATCGACTGGGCCGCGAAGTGGACGCTCTTCGGCGTCACGATCGAGGGATGCGGCAAGGACCTCGCCACGCGCGGCGGCTCCCGCGACCGGTCCGATGCGATCAGCCGCGAGCTCTTCCATCGCGAGCCGCCACAGAACGTCCCGTACGAGTTCCTGAACATCGGCGGCCGGAAGATGTCCACCTCCAAGGGGCGCGGTGCGGCCGCGCACTCCATGGCGGCGCTCATCCCCGCGGAGCTCCTGCGCTTCCTCTTCCTGCGCCATCCGCCGCGGCGCGCCATCGAGTTCGACCCCGAGGGCGACACCATCCCGGGTCTCTTCGACGAGTTCGACCGGATCGCCGCCGCGGTCGCCGGCCGCCCTGTCGCGGGCCAGCTGCCCCCGGACCCCGAGCGTATCTTCCGCCAGAGCCTGCTCTCCGCGGACGCGGACGTCGCGGCGGAGGCCGCCCGCTTCCGGCCGCCCTTCCGCCACCTCGCGCTGCTCGTCCAGGTCCCCGGCGTGGACGTGGCGGAGCGGATGGCCGCGGAGAAGGGCGCGCCCCTCGACGCCGCCGAGCAGGCGATCCTCGCCGAGCGCGTGCGCATCGCGCGGCTCTGGCTCGAGGAGCTCGCGCCCGAGCGCTATCGCGTCGCCGTCCGTGATGAGCTCCCGGTCGCCGAGGTGAGCGCGCTCACCGAGGCACAGCGGATCGTGCTCGGCGACCTGCGCACGCTCGCCGCGGACGAGCGACCGGCCACCGGCGACGCGTGGCAGGACCTCATCTTCCGCGCCGCGCAGGGCCGGGGCGTCAGCACGGGCGATGCCGTCGCGGCCGTCTACGCGGCCTTCCTCGGCCGGCCGAACGGGCCGCGTGCCGGCTGGCTGCTCGCGAGCCTGCCGCCGGCCGTGGCGCTCGAGCGGCTCGCCGCTGCGGCCGGGGTGGTGCCCGCGTGAGCGTCGGCATCCAGCGACTCCGGGACGACGCGGCGACCGTCCGCGAGGGGGCCGCGAAGAAGGGCGAGGACCCCACGCTCGTCGACCGCGCGCTGGAGATCGATGCGCGCCGTCGTGACGCGCAGGGCCGGGCGGATGCCCTCCGCGCGGAGAAGAAGCGCGTGAGCGAGCAGATCGGCACCGCGATCCGTGGCGGCGCGGCCGCGGCCGGTCCGGAGGTCGCGGACCTGCGTGCCCGTTCGATCGCGATCGACGCGGAGATCGGGGCGCTGGACACGCTCGCGGAGACCGCTGCCGGCGAGCTCGACTACGTCCTCCTGCGGATCCCGAACCCGCCGGACGCCGGCATCCCGGTGGGTGGCGAGGAGGCGAGCGAGATCGTGCGCACGTGGGGCACGCCCGCCGCGCACGTGGAGTCGGCCGCGGACGGCACGAGGTGGACGCGCCGCCCCCACTGGGAGGTCGCCGAGCCGCTCGGCATGTTCGATCTCGCGGCGGGCGCGAAGATCGCGGGCTCCGGGTTCCCGCTCTACATGGGGGCCGGCGCCGCGCTCCAGCGCGCGCTCATCGACCTGTTCATCGAGATCCATGTCCGCGAGCACGGGATGACGGAGGTCTGGCCCCCGGTCGTCGTGAACACGGCGTCCGCGCGCGGCACCGGGGCGATCCCGGACAAGGAAGACCAGATGTACGTCGTGACCCGCGACGAGCTCTACCTCGCGCCGACCGCCGAGGTCCCGGTCACGAACATCCACCGCGACGAGATCATCGAGGCGGACCGGCTGCCGATCCGCTACGTCGCGTACACCCCCTGCTTCCGGCGCGAGGCCGGCGCGGCGGGCGCGAAGACGCGCGGCATCCTCCGGGTCCACCAGTTCGACAAGGTGGAGATGGTCTGCTTCGAGAAGCCCGAGGATTCCGGGGCGACGCTCGAGTGGCTCACGGAGCGCGCCGAGGTGGTCCTGCGTCGGCTCGGCCTCACGTACCGGGTGAAGCTGATGGCGACGGGCGACATGGGCTTCACCCAGGCGAAGAAGTACGACCTGGAGGTCTGGGCCCCCGGCGTCGAGGACTGGCTCGAGGTGAGCTCGGTGTCCAACTTCCGCGACTTCCAGGCCCGCCGGATGAACATCCGCTGGCGGCCGGAGCCGGGCGCGCGACCGGAGATCCTCCACACGCTCAACGGGTCGGGCCTCGCGCTCGCGCGCGTCGTCGCGGCGATCATCGAGAACGGCCAGCAGCCGGACGGCTCGATCGCCCTCCCCGGCGTGCTCCACGGCCGCCTCGGCGCGCGGATCCCCGCCTGACCGGCGGCTGCCCGCCCTCCGCTCCCTGCGCTGTGGCACGATGCCCCGCGGAGAGGTGGCCGAGCGGTCGATGGCAGCGCTCTTGAAAAGCGCAGGGCGAAAGTCCCGTGGGTTCGAATCCCACCCTCTCCGCCACCTGCGCGGGCCGGGTGCGCGTGCTTGACGCACCTCCGGGGCGGTCCTAGACTCCGGAAGCGGCCGCGGGGGTCCGGGACCGGATCGCCTGCGGTGGGACCGACCGGAGCCCGCCATGGGAGACGGTCGGTCGTCTGTTTGCACTGGGGACCCCTGACCACGTGAACGACCCCGTCCGCTCCGCCATCTCGACGCTCGTCGCGGGTGGGCATCTCTCGGAGGCCGCGGCCGAGGAGGCGCTAGGCGCGATCCTCGACGGGGCCGCGAGCCCGGTGCTCATCGGCGCGCTGCTCGTGGCGCTGCGCATGCGTGGCGAGCGGGCCGCCGAGCTCGCGGGCTTCGTCCGTGCGCTGCGCGACCGCGCGGTCCCCGTCGTCGCACCGGAAGGCACGATCGACACCTGCGGCACGGGCGGCGATGCCGGCGGCACGTTCAACATCTCGACGGCGACCGCCATCGTCACGGCCGCCGCGGGCGTCCCGGTCGCCAAGCACGGCAACCGCGCCGTCTCCTCGCGCTCGGGGTCGTCGGACGTGATGGCGGCGCTCGGGATCTCCGTGGAGACCACGCCCGCGGCCGCGGAGGAGGCGCTCCGGACGGACGGCTTCGCGTATCTGCACGCCCCGGACTTCCATCCCGGGATGCGCCATCCCGGGCCCGTGCGCCGCGAGCTGGGCGTGCGCACCGCGTTCAACCTCTGCGGGCCGCTCGCGAGCCCGGCGCGCGTGCGCCGCCAGCTCGTCGGCGTGGCCGACCCGGCGGCCGCCGGTGAGGTCGCGGAGGCGCTGCGTCTCCTCGGCACCGAGCGCGCCTTCGTGGTCTTCGGCGAGGGCATCGACGAGCTGCCGCTCGACGGCAGCGGCACGATCCTCGACGTCCGCCCCGACGGCGTGGAGCGCCGCTCGGCGGACCCGCTCGCCGTCGGGCTCGACCGTGCGCCCACCGCCGCGCTCGCCGGCGGCACGCCGGAGGAGAACGCGGCCCGCATCGTGGCGATCCTCGACGGCGGGGAGACCGGCCCGGCGCGCGACGGCGTCGTGCTGAACACCGCTGCCGCGCTCGTCGTGGCCGACCGCGCCGCCGACCTCACCGCCGGCGTCGCCCTGGCAAGCGCCACCATCGACTCCGGGGCCGCCCGCGCGCGCCTCGATCGTCTCCGCAGCCGCGCCGGACAAGGAGCCACCGCATGACCGCACCCGCCCGTCCCGCCGCGGAGCGCCGCGCCACCGTCGTCCGCCAGATCGCCGACCGGCGGGCGGCGGACGTGCCCGCGGAGCTCGGTGCCTGGACGCGCCGCGAGCTGCTCGATCGGGCCCGGCACGCGGATCCCGTCCGCCCGATCGCCGAGCGCCTCGCCCAGCCGGGGCTCCACCTCATCGCGGAGATCAAGCGCCGCTCGCCGTCCGCGGGTGCGCTCCCGGGTGGCGAGCTCGATGTCGCCGCCCGCGCCCGCGCCTACCAGGAGGGTGGCGCAGCGGCGATCTCCGTCCTCGTCGAGCCGCACTGGTTCGGCGGGTCGCTCGCCGACCTCGCCGCGGCCCGAGCCGCGACGACGCTGCCGATCCTCGCCAAGGAGTTCGTCGTCGACCCGCGCCAGCTGCCCTGGCTGCGCGCTGCCGGGGCGGACCTCGTCCTGCTCCTCGCGAGCCTGCACGGCCGCGCAGCCCTCGCGCGGCTCGTGCGCCAGGCGCAGGATCTCGGCCTCGAGCCGCTCGTGGAGGTCCACGACGCGCGCGAGCTCGACAGCGCGCTCGCGACGAGCGCGCGCTGCATCGGCATCAACAACCGCGACCTGCGGACGCTCGCGGTGGACCCCGAGACGGCCGTGCGGCTGCGCGAGCGTGTCCCGGAGGACCGCATCGTCATCGCCGAGAGCGGGCTGCGGGATACCGCCACGATCCGCCGCTGGCGGGCCTGCGGCTTCGACGCCGCGCTCGTGGGCGAGGAGCTGATGCGCAGCGGCAGCGATCCGGTCGCGGTGACCGCGCGGGTCCGGACGCTCGTGGCCGCGGGTCGGCAGCCGGTCCCCGGCGAGGACCCCGCGACGGACGGCCGGCGCCCATGGGTGAAGGTGTGCGGCGTGGTGGACGCCGCGGGCGTGGACGCCGCGCTCGCGGCCGGCGCCGATGCGATCGGCCTCAACCTCGTGCCCGGCACGCGCCGTGCGCTCACCCCCGCGGAGGCCGGTGCGCTCGCGGCGCGGATCCGGGCCGTCGCGCCCGGTGGCACGCCCGCGATCGTCGGCGTCGTCATGGCGGACGCGCCCGCCGCGCTCGCCGCGCTCGCGGCCGTGGCCGGCTGCGATGCGCTGCAGGTGCACGGCGCCATGGACCCTGCCGGCGCGGCCGCGATCGGCCTGCCCGTCCACCGCGCGCTGCGCATCCCCGCCGAGGACGACGCCACCGAGCCGCGCGTCGCCGAGCGGGTCGCGGCCGTCACGGCGGAGGCGGCGGCCTGGGCCGCGCAGCCGAACGTGGTGCGCGTCCTGCTCGACGCCGCCGATCCCGTCCTCCCCGGGGGTACCGGTCGGCGTGCATCCGTGGCGGTGGCAGCGGGCGTGGCGCGCGCCGTCCCCGTCGTCCTCGCCGGCGGGCTCTCCGCTGCGAACGTCGGCGCCGCGCTGCTCGAGGTGCCCGCGATCGGGGTGGACGCGGCGGGCGGCACGGAGGCATCCGGCCCGCGGAGCACGGACCGGCGGGGACGACCCCGGAAGGATCCGGTCCGTCTCGCGCTCTTCGTCAAGCGGGCGCGTGCCGCGCGGCACGATCGCCCGATCGTCCCCTTCGGCCCGACGCCCGTCGACGCGGGCCTCCTCGAGCCGGATGCGCGCGGGCGCTGGGGCACCAAGCGCCGCTTCGGCGGTCGCTTCGTCCCCGAGACGCTCATGGCGGCGCTCCTCGGGCTCGAGGCGGCGTACGAGGAGGTCCGGCGCGAGCCCGCGTTCTGGGCGGAGCTCCGCGAGCTCGGGCGGCGCTACGTCGGCCGACCGACCGCGATCTACCGCGCGGACCGGCTCGCGGCCGAGCTCGAGCGGCGGGCGGGTCGGGAGCCCGGTCGGCTGCGCGTCTGGCTGAAGCGCGAGGATCTGGACCACACGGGCGCGCACAAGATCAACAACGCGCTCGGGCAGACGCTCCTCACGCGCCGTCTCGGCAAGCAGCGCGTGATCGCGGAGACCGGCGCCGGGCAGCACGGCGTGGCGACCGCGACCGCGTGTGCGCTCCTCGACCTCGACTGCGTCGTCTACATGGGCGCGGAGGACATCCGGCGCCAGGCGCCGAACGTCCTGCGGATGCGCGCGCTCGGCGCGGAGGTCCGCGCGGTGACATCGGGGACCGCGACGCTCAAGGACGCGGTGAACGAGGCGATGCGCGACTGGGTCACGAACGTCGCCACGACGCACTACGTGCTCGGCTCGGCCGTCGGACCGCATCCCTACCCCGCGCTCGTGCGCGACCTCCAGCGGGTGATCGGCGACGAGGCCGCGGCCCAGATCGTGGCAGCCGAGGGCCGGCTCCCCGATGCGGCGATGGCCAGCCTCGGGGGCGGCTCGAACGCGATCGGCCTCTTCGCCCGGTTCATCGGCGAGCCGATGGTCCGCCTGATCGGTGTGGAGGCGGGTGGCGAGGGCCTCGCGGGCAAGCACGCGGCGGCGCTCGCGGGCGGTACGCCGGGCGTCCTCCATGGGTCGATCAGCTACCTGCTCCAGGACGCCGACGGGCAGGTCGAGGAGGCGCACTCGATCAGCGCGGGCCTCGACTACCCGGGGATCGGACCCCAGCACTCCGCGCTCTACGCGTCCGGGCGTCTCGAGGTGCTCGCGGCCACGGACGACGAGGCGCTCGACGGCGTGCGCACCCTGACGCGGACGGAGGGCATCCTGCCCGCGCTCGAGCCCGCCCACGCGATCGCCGCGCTCGGCGCATGGATCGCGGGCACCACCACCCTCGCGCCGCTGCCGGAGGACGCGCTCGTCCTCGTCGGCCTCTCCGGCCGGGGCGACAAGGACATCGCGGCGATCGCCGACCGGCTCGCCGCCCTCCCGGAGGCCGCCCGATGAGCCCTGCCGCCACCGACGCCCCCGTGCGTGCCGTGAGCCGCACCCGCGGTCTGCGCGCGTGCACACGCGGACGGCCGGGCCGCCTTCATCCCGTACGCGGTCGCGGGCTTCCCCGACCCGGACCGTTCGTTCGACGTCGCCCTCGGCATCATCGATGCGGGTGCCGACCTCATCGAGATCGGCCTCCCGTACTCCGACCCGCTCGCGGACGGCGCCACGCTGCAGCGTGCGAGCCGGGCAGCGCTCCTCGCGGGGACGGACCTCGAGCGTTCCGTCTCGCTCGTGGCGCGGGTCCGCGCGGCGCGCCCGCAGGTGCCGGTCGTTGCGATGGGGTACGTGAACCAGGTCATCGGCGGGCGCGACGGCAGCGCCGTGCTCCGGCGGCTCGGCGCCGCGGGCGTGCGCGGCATGATCCTTGCCGACCTCACCCCGGACGAGGGCGCGGAGATCGAGGCGGAAGCCGCCCGCCACGGGATGTCGATCATCTACCTGGTGACGCCCACCACGACCCCTGCCCGGCTGCGCATGATCGCGGAGCGGTCCGGCGGCTTCCTCTACGCGGTCTCGCTCGCAGGCGTCACCGGCGCCCGCCGTTCGCTGCCCCCCGGCGTCGCCCGCTTCCTCCGCTCGGTCACCGCGGTCAGCCCGGTGCCGGTCGCGGTGGGCTTCGGCGTCTCGCGGCCGCAGCACGCGCGTACGCTCGCGCCCGTCGCGGACGGGGTGATCGTCGCGAGCGCGCTCGTCGACTCGCTCGGGCCGGAGGGGACGGACGTCCCCCGGATGGTCGCGCTCGCCGCGGAGCTCCGCGCCGCCGCTCGTCGCGGCTGACCTCCCGCCGGCGGGCGCGGCGCACGCGTCCCGCGCGCGGCCGAGGTCAGGCGGCGGGCTCCGCGAGCACCGCCCGGACCGCGTCGATCACGGCGTCGGCGATCGCGTCGGGTGCGGCGACGATGCCACGGTTCGCGGTGAGCCGGCGACCGCGCGTGAAGTCGAGCGTCCGCCCGTCCACGTCCCGGACCCGTCCGCCTGCCTCCTCCACGACGAGGACGCCCGCCGCGTGGTCCCAGACGTTCTCGCGGTAGTCGCCGTGGGGGATCCGCAGGTAGATGGACGCGTCGCCGCGCGCCACGACCGCGTACTTCGCCTGGCTGTCCATCCGGAGGGGTGGTGCGTCGATGCCGAGCCGCTCCGCGATGCGCGCCGCCTCGTCCTGGGCGCTGTGCGCCGCCTCCACGGATTCGGCGTAGCGGGCCGCCCGCGCCTCCCGGACCGGGGCGACGCGCAGGGGTCGTGCCGGCGCATCCGGGTCACCGAGGGCGAGCTCCACCGCGCCCCGGCCACGCTCCGCGACGACGAGCACGCCGGTCCCGTTCCCGTCGCCCCGGGGGAGGTTCGGGCAGCCGAGGACGCCGAGCACCGGCTGTCCGTCCACGAGGAGCGCGAGCGCGACCGCGTACTGCTCGTCCCGGAGGTAGCCCTTCGTGCCGTCGACCGGGTCGAGGGTCCACCAGCGGCCCGCGGCGCCGCCGTCGGCACCGCCGCGGTCCGGGCCGCCCTCGCCCGCGGCCCCGTCGATGCCGGGCTCCCGCCCATGGACGGCCGCGACCACCTCGGCGAGCATCGCCGGGTCGGCCACGGATCCCGCGTCCTCCTCGCCGACGAGCGGATCGTCCGGGAACGCTGCCGCGAGGGCGCGGCTCACGAGCACCTGGGCGCCGAGGTCGGCGACGGTGACGGGGGAGCGGTCCGCCTTGTCCGTGCGCAGGTGCGCGTCGAAGCGGGCCCGGACGGCGACGCAGAGCTCGGCAGCCGCGCGGACGGCGGCGATCGCGACGGCGCGCTCGGTCGGCGTCGCGCTCACGCCCCGGCCCCGGCCCCGGCCCGGAGCTCCCCGAGCCGCTCCGCGAGCGCGACGGGATCGGGCCGGCGGCCGCTCCAGAGCTCGAGCGCCGCACCGACACGGTGGAGGAGGAGCTCGCCGCCACCCGCCGCGGCTGCGGCGCCGGCACCCCGCGCATCCCGGACGAGCCGGGGCTCGGGGGACCCCGCGTCGAGGTCGAGCACGAAGAGCCCGTCGGTGAGGAGCGCGGCCGGCAGCGGGCTCGCGTCGGGGTCGGGGTCCGGCGCCGTGGCGTTGACGAGCACGCGTGTCCGCGCGAGCTCCGATCCCAGGACCGTCTCGTGCCACGGCCGCGCGCGCAGGTCCATGTGCGCGGCGCTCTTCGCGAAGTGGCGGACGAGCGCCTCCGCCTTGTGGAGGTGCCGGTCGAAGACCACGACCGACTGGAAGCCGCTCGTGATGCACGCGTGGACGATGGCACGCGCCGCGCCGCTGCTGCCGAGCACCAGGGCTGCCTTGGGCATCTTCTGTCGTCCGACGAGGACATCGAGCGCGTGCCGGAAGGCAGCGCCGGTCCGCTGGTGGCCGACGGCGCGCGTGCCCTCGCCCGTGAGGATGTCCACCGCGCCGACCGCGCGCCCGTCCTCGGCGAGCCGGTCGGCCGCCGCTGCCGCGCGTTCCTGCCAGGCCGGTCCGACGAGCGCGCCGATCGTCGCCGCGGTGCGTACGGAGCGCACGGCTCCTGCGAGGGTGACGTTCGTCGGCTCGACCGTCTCGAGCTCGGCCTCGATGCCGAGGAGCGCAAGGCCGGCCAGCACGACGCCGCTCTCCGGGGAGCGCGGTTCCGCCGCTCCGATGCGCAGGACGCGTCGGTTCATGGCTGCCCTCCGTGCAGTAGCGGGCGTGCGGCGCCCGGCCGGCGGCCCCTCGGGGACCGTTGCGCCCCGGATCCTGCATCCCGGGAGGAGCCTCGCCCGCGGGTCGGGAGCTCCTCCGGCACGCGTCCGGGGCGGTTCGGTCGGATGATACCCGGACGGTCCGGCAACGGTGCTATCATCCGCCTCCTGCCGGACGGAGAGGTCGCATAGAGGCCTAGTGCGGCGGTTTGCTAAACCGTTGAGTCGGGTAACCGGCTCCGAGGGTTCGAATCCCTCCCTCTCCGCCAGTATCCGGGCGCCCGTAGCTCAGTGGATAGAGCGTCAGGTTGCGGACCTGAAGGTCGTGAGTTCGAGTCTCGCCGGGCGCGCCACCCCGGACCCCCCACGTCGGGGCGGGTGTCGGCGCATCGATCCCGGGGCCGGCAGCCCCCATGCGCCCACCCTCGACGCGTCCTGCCCGCGCAGCGCTCGGCCGGTCCGCGCCCGGGCCGTCGCCGCGCTCGTCGCGCGCGATGCCGGCAGCCGTCCCGGTGACGAGCAGCGCCGCACCCAGCGTGACGAGCGGGAGCCACGCGACGCCGATCCCCACGAGGACCCCGCCCGCGACGATCGTCATCCGCGCGCGCGCCCCGGCCGCCGTCCACGCCAGCGCCGCGAGCGGCAGCAGCACGACGAGGTAGTGGAGCCAGCAGGCGGCGGGCACGAGCAGGAGCGCGATGGTCCCCGCGAGGGCGCTCGCGTGCCGCCCGCGTGGCCCGCCGAGCCGACGCGCCAGCAGCGGTGCCCCGAGGGCGCAGCCGATGCCGAGCGCGATGGACGCCGCCCGGATCGCCCCGGGCAGGGGGTCGGGGAGGCCGAGACGCGCGGCGACCGCCCAGGGCGCCACGTTCGAGGGGTGGGACGCATCGCCGGTCGCGTGGTTCGCGACGACGCCGATGGCGTCGCGCCACGGCCCGGGCGCGAGGAGGAACGCGATCGCCACCGCTGCGCCCCCGGCGATCACGAGCCCTGCGACGGCCCGGCGTCCACCGGCCAGGACGCCCGGGACCCAGGCCAGCGGCCCGACCTTCACGAGCGCAAGCAGCGCGGTCGCCACCCCCGCGCGGGCGCCGCCCGCGGCCAGGAGGGCAGTGCCGAGAGCGAGGAAGCCGCTGACGTTCCCCTTCCAGATCGTGTCGAGCGCCGGCAGCGACCAGGCGACAGCCGCGCCGCACCAGACAAGGCGACCCGGGCTGCGCGCCGCGCCCCCGAGCCCCGCTGCGAGCAGCGTCCCGGAGAGGATCGCGAGCGCCTGCGCGACCGCCCACGCCACGAGGAGGGCAGGCCCCGGGAGGTCCACGGCCGGCACGAGCAGCTGGGCAAGGAACGGGGGGTAGCGGTAGACATCCACGCCCTGCGCGGAGAAGCTCCCGGCGACCTGGTAGGCGCCGTACGGGGAGGCGCCGTCCGCGAGGGCCGCCGCGGCACCCAGGTAGGCGGAGAGGTCGATGCCCACCTGTCCCGCCGGGTCGGCCGCCTGTCGGAGCAGGAAGAGGACGCCCACGAGCGTCCCTGCGACCCAGAGCGCGAGGCCGAGCGCGGTCCGGAAGCCCGGTACCAGCAGCGCACGCAGCACGGGGAGGTGCGCGAGCCGGTCTGTTCGGCTCATGCGCGCATCGTGCCGTGCGGCGCCGGGCAGCGAACGATCCGGACCGCAGCCATCCCGGGGACCGAGGCCACCGACGTCCCGATCGCCCGCGGCGGGCCCGCAGCCCGCACCGAGATCGTCGGTCACCTCCGCCGCCGGGCCCTCCTCCTCGGGGGCCGCGCATCCGGATCGAGCCGGAGGATAGGGGAGCCGACCCCGGCGCGTCAACGGGGGGAGCGGCGCCATCGTGTCGGTCAGCCGACCGGTTCGAGGGCGCCGCTCGCGAAGCTCCGGTAGCAGGCGAGGGCGATCGCCACGGCCGCGAGCCCGTCCTCGCCCGTGCACAGCGCCGGCCGTTCGCCGCGGACGGCCGCGATGAAGGCCGCGACGGCCCGGGTGTGGTCGGAGCCCGCCGGGTCGGACCAGGTCTGCTCGCTCACATCGCCCCAGCTGTCGTTCCCCGGTGCCCGGTGCAGATGGCGCAGGATCGGGCGGCCGCTCCGGTCGGAGTACTCGAGCGCGCCGCGGGTCCCGTAGACCGCGAAGCTCATCTCCCAGCCCGTCGCCGTCCACTGCGTCTCCACGTGGCCGAGCGCCCCGGACGCGAAGCGGAGGCTGGCGGTCGCGGTGTCCTCCACCTCTGCCGCGAAGCCGAGCGTCGCCCCCTGCGCCCACGCATGCGTGACGTCGCCGCCGAGGTGGCGGGCAAGGTCGAAGAGGTGGCAGCCGTTGTCCAGGAGCGTTCCGCCGCCCGCGAGCGCACGCGTCCGGAAGGTCGGCCCGACCTCGGACGCCCCACCCCAGTCGTGTGCCTGGCGGAACCGCAGGAAGGTGATCCGCCCGCGCGGGCCCGCGTCGAGCATCGCCCGGGCGCGGGCGACGGCGGGGTTCGCGCGGAGGTGGTGGTTCACCTGGAGGACGACGCCCGCGTCGGCGCAGGCTGCGATCATCCGCTCACCCTCGGCGGGCGAGAGGGAGATCGGCTTCTCGCACAGGACGTGCCGTCCGCTCGCCGCCGCGGCGATCGTCACCGCCGCGTGCACGGCGTTCGGCGCGCTCACGGAGATGCAGTCGATGTCCGGCTCCGCGAGCAGCTCGGCGTGCGTGGCGAAGGTCCGCGTGACGCCCCACTCCTCCGCCCGCCGGGCGCGCGCGACCGGGTCCGGGTCGGCGAGCGCGACGACGGGGACCCCGGCCGCGACGTAGCCCGCGTGGTGCTGCCGCGAGATCCCCCCGGTGCCCACGATGGCGGCCCGGAGCGGCCGGCCGGTCACCGCGCCGCCGCCCGGGGCTCGCGCGGCGCGGGGTTGCGCGCCTGCGTCACGTCCATGGAGATGCGTCTGGCCGCCCACGCCGAGGCGTTGCCGATGATGCGCGTGATCTGCCGGTCGTGGAAGGTCGGGTGCGTCTCGTGGCCCGGCTGGAAGTAGACGATCCGGCCGAGCCCGCGCGTCCACGTGCACAGGCTCCGGAAGACCTCACCGCCCGGGAACCAGCCGATCATGAGCAGCTCATCGGGCTCGGGGATGTCGAAGCGCTCCCCGTACATCTCCTCCTCGGCGAGCTCCACGGTCTCGCCGATCCCCTCCAGGATCGGATGGCCGGGCCGGAGGTTCCAGAGCCGCTCGTGCTGCCCGTCCTCGCGCCAGGCGAGGCTGCAGGAGGTCCCGAGGAGCGTGGTGAACGGTCGGGAGAAGTGCCCCGAGTGGAGCACGACGAGCCCCATCCCGCCGAGGACCGCGTCCCGCACCCGGGCGACCACGGCGTCGCCGACCTGCTCGTGGGCGACGTGGCCCCACCAGACGAGCGTGTCCGTCGCCGCGAGGACGTCCGCGGTGAGCCCGTGCTCGGGCTCGGCGAGGGTCGCGGTCCGGACGGTGAGATCGCCCCGGGCACCGAGCGCGTCGGCGAGCACGCGGTGCATCCCGTCGGGGTAGATCCGGCGCACCGGTTCGTCCCGGAGCTCCTGGATGAACTCGTTCCAGATCGTCACGCGTACCGTCATGGGGCCGACCTCGCCTGCGGTGCCTGTCCTGCCTA
Organism: Chloroflexota bacterium; assembly: GCA_046352645.1. Taxonomy (GTDB): domain Bacteria; phylum Chloroflexota; class Limnocylindria; order Limnocylindrales; family CSP1-4; genus JAFMJV01. The sequence goes on from JBJTJV010000018.1 coordinate 14,958, forward strand.
CAGGCTACCCGCAGGCCGGACTTCCGTCGCCCGCGGGGCGAGGAGCCGGAGGACGCGTGCCTCGATCTCCGTCCGGCGCAGCGCCACGCACCCCACGAGGAGCGCGAGGCTCCCCGGCCAGAGGACGGGGAGGGCCAGGACGACACCCGCAGGGAGTAGCCAGGCGGCGTCACGCCGGGCCGCCCAGGCGATGACGAGCGCCGCCGCAGGCAGGCGCAGCACGAGCGGGATGGGGATGGACCCGGAGACGGTCGACCCGCCCGCGCTCGCGCGGAGGAGCTCGAGCCAGGCCTGCCACGCCTGCGGCGCGAGGAGCACCGAGACCGCCGTGATCGCGCCGGTCGTCCCGAGCGCGATGGCGAGTGGCCGCCACTCCCGGCGGACCGCGAACCAGAGGAGGCCGAGGCCCGGCGTCACCTTCGTGAGGACCAGGAGCGCCCAGCTGCCCGCGAAGCGCAGTCCCGCCACGACGGCGAGCGCGTAGAGCAGCGTGATGTTCCCGCCCCAGAGCTCGGGGAAGGTGCACACGAGCAGGGGTGCGAGGAGCAGCGGACCGGCGAGCAGCCGCAGGGCGAGCAGGAGCAGGCCGGTCCAGGCGAGGAGGAAGGCGGTCCACGGCAGCAGGCCGAGCGGTGCGATGGCCTGCGCGAATGCCGGGGCGTAGAGGTACGCGGTCTCCTGTCCGACGGTGCCGAAGGCGTACGGGTCACGTCCTTCGAGGACGGCGCGCGCCGCCTCCCAGTAGGCGCGCGCGTCCTGGCCGGGCCCGAGGCCGACGGGATCGAAGGGCGCGGCGGTCAGCCCGACCGCGACGAGCAGGGCGAGCGCGAGAAGCGGGCCGAGGCGGATGCAGGCGCGCGCGGCGGCAGGCAGCCCCCCGCCGCCGGGCAGTCCGCGGCCCCGAGCGACGCGCCGAGGAGGAGGGGATGCCCGAGAAGGCCGCCGTAGACGGGCCGCAGGCGGTCCGCGTTGTACATCCGGTCGAGGTCCACGCTGCGCGCCCCGAGCTTCGGGTCGGGCAGCGGAGCGTGGGCGTACTTCCCGTCGCGGATCGCCATCATCCGGCCCCTCACCCCGTCGGCGATCAGGTCCATCGCGACGTTCGCGAAGGTGCTCGCGACCATCAGGTCGAGCGAGTCGGGCTCGCCGGAGCGCAGGTCGTACGTCAGCTCCGAGAAGACCGTCTCGACCTTCGTGCGTGCCTTGATCTCCGCCGCGAGGATCTCCGCGATGTTCGCCTTGTGGCGGTGCCCGAAGGCGTCGGGGTCGCCGACCTCCTGGATCTTCCCGCCGGCCCAGATCGCCCCCTCGGCGGCGATGACGAAGGCGTAGCGGCTCGGGTTCGCCCGGTGGTCGTCGAGCATCAGGCGGCACAGGTGGTCCAGGTCGAACGGCGCCTCGGGGATGAGGCAGCGCGCGGACGTCACGTATGCCGTGTACAGCGCGGAGAAGCCCGCGTTCCGGCCGAAGATCCGGAAGACGCCGATCCGCTCGTGCGAGCCGAGGGTCGTGCGCTGGCGGTTGATGAGCTCCTTGGCGCGCGTGATCGCGCTGGAGAACCCGATGCAGTACTCCGTCCCCTGGACGTCGTTGTCCATCGTCTTGGGGATCGCGATGAGCGGCACGCCGTGGTCGGAGAGCGTCTGCGCGAAGCTGAGCGTGTCGTCGCCGCCGATCGGGACGAGGTAGTCCAGCCCAAGCCGCTCGATGTTCTCGAGCACGACGGGGGTGAGGTCATAGATGCCCTCGCCGGTCGCCATGGTCGCCGCGCGCGCGGGTGCGAGGTGCGCGGGCAGGCGCTCGGCCTTCATCTTCCGCGGGTTCGTGCGGGACGAGTGGAGGACCGTGCCCCCGGTCCGGTCGATCGCGCGCGTGTTGATCCGGTCGAGCGGCACGACGTACGCCGGATCGAGCTCGGCTCCCGGTCGCTGGTGCGTCAGCCCCTCCCAGCCGCGGCGGATGCCGAGGACCTCGAAGCCGAGGTCGGTCGCGCGGTAGGTCACGCTCTTGATGACGCTGTTCAGACCCGGGACGTCTCCGCCCCCGGTGAGGATGCCGATCCGGCGCGGCCTGGACATGTTCCCTCCCGTCGGCGCGCTCCCGGGACCCGCGGCAGGGACGACCGCCAGGCCGGCGCGCATCGCTCGCGATGGTAGCGCGGGTACCCCGCCGGTGTAGGATTCCGGACGTGAACTACGAGCTCCACATGGGCGCCGCGCTCGCCGAGGCCGCCGAGGCCCGCGCGGGTGGCGAGGTCGGGGACGGTGCCGTCGCGGTCCTCGATGCCGCGCTCGTCGCCACCGGGCGCACGGCGGTCGTGGCGTCCGGCGACACGACCGCGCACGCGGTCGGGAACGCGCTCCTCGCGGCGGCTCGGCGCCTGGGTCGGACCTCGCTCGCAGGCGTGACCGTCTTCTCGGTCGTGGAGCCGTGCGCGCTCTGCGTGGGGGCGCTCGTCGCCGCGGACGCGGACGGCGTGGTCTACGCGATCGGCGATGCCCGGTCGGGGGCCTGCGGCGGAGCGCTGCGGCTCGCCGACGTCGCCGGCGACCGGCGCCTGCGCGTGGTGGGCGGGATCCTGCGCGACCGAGCCGCGGAGCTGCGGCCCGACCTCGACGATCGGCCCGCGCGCGCCGCACGGCGCGCCTGACGGCCGACGGCGGCCTGCGCTTCGGCCGGGACCGTCGTCCCGGGCCCCGGCCGGGCGCCCGGGACGCGTCCGACCCTCCCGTCCCCGCCTTTGCTATCCTCTCCCGCGGAGAGGTGTCCGAGTGGTTGATGGTGCCGCTCTCGAAAAGCGGTGTGCGAAAGCACCGTGGGTTCGAATCCCACCCTCTCCGCCACCTCCAGCCGGCCCGCGCGCGGAGCCGGCATCGTCCGGTCGCATCCGGGAACCTGCCCGCGGAGAGGTCGCCTAGTGGCCGAGGGCGCCGCACTGGAAATGCGGTATGGGGCAACCCATCGAGGGTTCGAATCCCTCCCTCTCCGCCAGCCCTCCCCCCGCATCCGGCGTATGATGGCCGGGCCGTGCTAGGCGGGGAGCCAGCGGTGCCCTGAACCTGCAATCCGCTCCAGCAGGGCTGAATCCCCTCCCGAGGCCCGCGTTCGCGGAAGCCGGCGGGTCGTTCGATGTCGAGGACCGGGTCCCGCGCAGCGACGGCGCGTGAACCACGTCAGGTCCGGAAGGAAGCAGCGTTAAGCGCTGACCGCCGGGTGCCGCGGATCGGCCTGGTCCGAGTCGATCGTCCCGATGGGCCCACGGGCGCCTTCGGTCGACGGAGGGTGCACGGCAACTTCACGCATTCCCGGCGGTTCGGGACCGCGCACCCGGAGGAGCGCATGACGACGGAGTCCGCGGACGGCGCCCCGGCGACGCGCCACCGGGCGCTCTACCGGCGGTTCCGCGCGCAGACGTTCTCGGAGATCGTCGGGCAGGCCGCCACGGTGACCACGCTCCGGAACGCGGTCCGGCTCGGACGGCTCGGCCATGGCTTCCTCTTCGTCGGGCCGCGCGGGACCGGCAAGACGTCGATGGCCCGCATCCTCGCGAAGGCCGTGAACTGCGACGCGCCGGCGGACGGGGAGCCGTGCGACCGCTGCGCCCCGTGTGTCGCCATCCGCGAAGGGCGCGCGCTCGACGTCATCGAGCTCGATGCGGCGTCGAACAACCGCGTCGACGACATGCGCGAGCTCCTGCCGCGCGTCTACACCGCGGCCGCGGACCTGCGGCGCAAAGTCTTCATCATCGACGAGGTCCAGCGGATCAAGGAGGGGTGGGACGTCCTCCTCAAGACCCTCGAGGAGCCCCCGGACGGCGTCCTGTTCATCTTCTGCACGACCGATCCGGGCCAGATCCGCCCGGCCGTCGTCTCCCGTCTCCAGCGCTTCACCTTCCGCCCGCTCACCCGCGAGGAGATCGCGGGGAAGCTCGGGCGGATCCTCGCGGCCGAGGAGCGGACCGCCGAGCCCGCTGCCGTGGACGCGATCGCACGGCTCGCCGCGGGCGGCATGCGCGACGCGGAATCGCTCCTCGACCAGGTGCTCGCGACCTCCGCGGGGACCATCGATGCCGGTACCGTGGGGGAACTGCTCGGCCTGGCGGACGCGACCCTCGTGGACGCTTTCGCGGACGCGCTCGTCCGGGGCGCTCCGCTCGACGGGATCGCCGTCCTCGACCGCATCGACGCGGACGGCCGGGACGCGGCGGCCTTCGCCGACCAGGTGATCGCCCGCCTGCGCGAGCAGCTCATGGGCGCCCTCCGCGCCGGGACGCCTGCCGAGCCGTTCGCCCGTGCCGCCCGGCGCCTCGGTGCCATCGACGCGGGCCGGGCCGGACCCGGCGGCATCCGCTGGCAGCTCGAGCTCGCGCTGCTCGACCCGGACAGCAGCGCTGCCGGGTTCGGTGCCGGTGCCGCATCGGCCGTCGCCCCCGCGGTCCCGGCCG
>JBJTJV010000175.1:0-5005 GCA_046352645.1 Chloroflexota bacterium
GCGGGTGGGGGGGTTGGCGGGCCACGCGCCCGGGGGCGGGCCGGGCGGCGTATCCCCCCCCCGGCGCGGGGTGGGGGGTGGCGGGGGTGGGGGGGGGCGGGTCCGGCGTGCGCGCGTGGTCGATCTGCATCCGCGACCCGCGCGTCGTCACCGACGCGAACACCGCGGCGATCGCCGAGGGCGGGACCTCCGCCCGCTACGGCAGCGCCGCCTGCGACGACACGTCGTGGTCCGCGGTCTCCGGCGGCGGCTTCATCGCCACGTCCGGCAGCTGGATCGCCGCGACGTGGCTGCTCGACCTGCCGGCGGACGGCGACACGGTCCCGGACAACGCCTGGGGCGCGTCCGTCCACGACGGGAGCGGCGGGCTCGGCGGCGCGGAGGTGGACGTCGTGTGCGCGCGCGGCCGCTCCTTCCGCTACGTGGCCTCCGCGGCCCGGCCGCTCCCGGCGGGCGCCCTGCGCAGCTTCCGCGTGGCCTGTCCCGCGCGTCGGCACGTCGTCGGCGGCGGGGCGAACGTGATCGGGACCGCGGACGAGGTCCGCCTCTTCGCCTCGCACCCGTACGACGGCCCGGACGCGGACCGGATCCCGGACGACGGCTGGCGCGTCCGGCTCGCCCGCGCGGACGCGACGCCGCCCGGCGCCGTGCAGGTCTGGGCCGTCTGCGCCTGACGCGGGCGCACCCGGGCGCGAGCCGCGCGTCGGCTACGATGCGCCGAGGCGCGGGCGCGCAGCGGAACCGTTCCGCCCGCAGGGACGTCAGGGCGCGGGATGCGGCTCGCCGAGCGGCCGCCGGATCGGGAGGTATGCGGGTGACGATGCGCGACAGGGTCCGCCGCCGGTCCGGCGGGCTCCTCCTTGCGGTGGCCGCCGTGGGCGCGCTCGCGGGGTGCACCGCGATCGCGAGCGCAGGCCCGGACGGTGGTGCCTGGACGCCGCCCCCCGCAGCCCCGGTCGAGCGCGAAGCCCAGAAGTGCAGCGTCCTGACGGACCCCCCGTGCTTCGGTGCGGCTGCGGAGCGGGCCGCGGAGTCGGCCGAGAAGCCGCCGTACGTCGACGGGGCCCAGGGTCGCGACGCACAGGCGGCGGCCGGCGGATGGCCGGACCCGACGCCGGACGTCCCCGCGCCGAGCCCCCTGCGCGAGGCCGCCGCCGACCCGTCGACCATCGACTGCCCTACCGGCGTGCGGGAGGGGAGCGGCTCGGGGATCGCGATCGACCCCTGCCAGACCGTCTCCACGGCACCCGAGATGAACGTCGCCAAGGCCATCCGCCCCGACGCGGTCATCTTCGGCGGCCGCCAGGCGTCCTCCGATTGCCCCGGCGGCCGTATCTGTGAGCTGCCGTTTGCGCGCTTCGCGCTGCCGGAGGAGCGGGGCGACGGGGCCGCACCCGTGGAGCCCGGCGCGCCCGGGATCGTCGGCGGCTACATCGCCGATCCCGCGCCGCTCGCGCCCGGCATCTTCGGCTTCGGCGGCGGCGCGGAGGAGGCGGAGCCGCTCGTGGGCACCGCGCAGCCCGACGCGGCGATCGCCCCCTCGCCGAACGACCTCGCGGACCACGTGCTCGTGTGCATCGTCGGGTCCGGCGCGGAGGCGTTCGCGCTGGGCGCGGAGCGCGTGACCGATGCGGGGCCCGTCGCGCCGCTCGCCGACGGCCGCATCCCGGTCTGCATCGCGACGGCGGAGGCCGCCGACGCGGCCGGCCTCGCGACCGCCGTCCTCGGCTGGGAAGACGGCCGGACGGTCCGGATCGAGGCCGCGGACCCGGTCTCCGGGCGGGTCCCGTTCGGCGTCGTCCCGCTCGCGGGCGGCGGCCGGCCGGTGGCGCTCGTCGTGGGTGACCGGCCCGCCGCGATCGACGTGGACGGCCACACGCTGCTCGTGGACCGCGTCCCGCTCGCGAACGGCAGCGCGGTCGTGCGCGTGGAGGTCCGGAGCGCGCAGGGGGCCGGGCAGTGCGGCAGCTGCTGGGCGTACTCCGCCGCCCCGGATGCCGGGCGCACGGTGACCGGCGGCGCATCCCCGGACCGCACCGCGTCCATCCTCTCCCTCACGCTGGAGGAAGCGCGGGCCTGGGCCGACTGGGTCGCGGGTGGTGGCAGCCTGGAGCCCGCGATCCCGCTCGGGCCGGACGGCTCGCCGCTGCCCGGCGCGTCGCCGGACCCTGCCGCGTCCGCCGCACCCGTCCGTGGCGCCGCCGGCCTCGCCGAGCTGCCCGGCGTCCTGTGCGTCCGTCCGGAGCGCGGGATCCGCGTCCGCGCGACCGGGACCGTGCGCCCGGCGCTGCGGGGCCTGCCTGACGGCTCGGATGCGCTCTGCTGGGACCACGTCGCCGGCACGGCCGAGCTGCGCGCGACGTTCGCCATCGGGGAGCTCGGCTATGTCGTGCGCGTCCTGCCCGGCGACACGGGCCTGCGCGCCGATGTCCGCCATGCGGGCGGTGCGCCGATCGCGGCCGGCCCGATCGGCGCGGGGGACCCGTTCGAGGGGCTCGATGGGGTCGCGTTCACCGGCGTCGTCGTCGACGGCGGGTCGCGTCCGGACGCGGTCATCTTCGACGTGGCCGACCGGTGAGCCGCGCGGCGCGCCGGCCGCTCGTGCACGTCGCGCTCGCGCTCGTCCTCGCCGCGGCCTGCCTGCCCGCCGGTGCGGCCGCGCAGGACGCGCCCCCGTCCGGGGTCCTCCGCCCGGTGGACGGCGGCACGGAGATCACCGTGCCCGCGCTCTGGGCGGGGCGGAAGTCCGACGGCACGCCGGTCGGCGGCATGGAGGCGGCCGAGGTGCGCGCGGTCCGGACCGGCGACACCTTCTTCCGCGTGGACCTGAGCGCGGCCGAGGCGGACGGCGGCGGCCCCTCCTGGCTCGCGGCGTCCGCATCCGCGGCCTTCGTCTCCACCCTCTACAGCGGCGGCGATCCCGCGGAGATCGACCTCTTCTTCGACATCACCGGCCCGATCGACGGTCCCTCCGCCGGCGCGGTCCTCACCATCGGCGCCCTCGCCGCGCAGCTCGGCGTGCCGCTCCGCCCCGGCGTGACGATGACCGGGACGATCAGCCCGGACGGATCGGTCGGCCCCGTCGGTGGCGTGCCCACCAAGATCGAATCGGCCGCGGCCGCGGGCTTCACCACCGTGCTCATCCCCGCGGCGAACCGGATGGGCTACCCGGCGGACGCGCAGGACCCGGTGGACCTCGTCCCGTGGGGTGCCGAGCGCGGCGTCACGGTCATCCCGGTCACGGACCTCGCGACCGCCTGGCAGGTCTTCACGGGCACGGACCTCGTGCCCGCGGTACGCGGGCCGTATGTGCCGTCCGCGTCCGTCGAGATCGCCGGGCGCCACACGGCAGGACGGCTGCTCCGCCGCGTGGAGACGCTGCGTGCGGCGTGGCCGGCGGACCTGCCGTTGCCGGAGCCCGCCATCGACGCGGAGATCGCGGACATCCACGCGGCGCTCGCGGCCCGCGACTTCCCGCTCGCCTACGGCCTGGGCGTGGACGCGCTGATCCGCCTGGCCCGCGCGGACGGCCGCCGCCAGGTGGACGCGTGGATCGCGGAGGGCGGCACCGCCCGTGCCGTCGAGGGGCTCGCCACGTGGCTCGGCTCCCTCGATGCGCGCGCGGAGGAGCAGACCGCGTTCTACGCGGACGTGACCGGCCTGGGCCTGGCGCAGCAGGTGAGCGTCCCGGCCGCGCTCGGCTGGGTGACCTATGCGCAGGCGGTCGCCGAGGGCCTGCTGCCGGTCCTGCCCACCTTCACGGACGCAGAGACGCTCGGCGAGATCGGCGCGATCGCCGGCGAGCAGGCCGTCTCCATCGACTCGATCTTCCCGGACACGATCGTGTCCATCGTCGCGATGGACGAGGAGCCGTACCGCGATCCCGCGCTCACCGTCCCCTTCCTGGCCGCGTACACGCAGTTCCTCGTCGCCGCGGGCGATGCGAACATGGGCTACGTGGAGGACGTCTTCGGCTACCCGCTGACGCCGGAGAACCTCGCAGGGCGCACGGCCGCGCTCGAGCGTGCTGCGGTCGCGCTCGCCGACCGGACGGACGCCGAGCCCACCCCCGGCGCCACCCTGACGGACGAGGTCGCCCGTGCGGCGCGCGCGATGTCCTACTTCGTGATCTCGAGCACGCTCGTGTCAGGCGCGCAGGCCTACGGGCTCGATGGCTTCGGCATCGGCGAGGACCCCGGCGAGGCGCAGACGCGGGAGAGCTTCCGCGCCTCGCTCGCGAACGCCCGCTCCACGGTCGCGGCCTACTCGGGAGCGCTCGTGGACGCGGGTATCGACCCCGGCTACAGCGCCTGGTCCGCCCAGTGGGGGACGTCCGTCGCGGATGCGCTCGCGGGGACGCCGCGCGAGGCCGCGGGTGCCGTGCTCGCGCTCAACGAGCTCTGGTACGACGCGATCACCGTCCTGATGCTCCACGCGGTCGCCACGGACTGAGGCCGCGCCGCCGTCCGCGGCGCGCACGGACGTCGGCGCGCGGGGCGCGTCAGCCGGCGGGACGACAGGCGGGGCTGTCCTCGAAGTGCCAGCGCAGGCCCGTCTCCGTGCGGAAGCGTGCCCCGCAGCGCGGGCAGGCGACCGTGGCCGGTGCCGACGCGATCGGGCCGGTCGCCCGCGGCGTGGCTGCCGGAGGCGGGAGAGGGGCCGCGGGCGATGGCGCGGGGGCCGCAGCGGCACCGAACGCGGGCGCGACCGGGGCGGGCGGCGGCGCGGCCCAGGCGTCCGTGCGCGACGGGCCGCTCGACACCGGCTCCACGGGGAGCGGGCGCGTCTCGCCGGCAGCCGTGCCGGGAGCGGGCGCCGATGGCGGCGCGGCCGGGAGCGGCTCCCACGCAGGCGCGGGCGCCGGCACGGGCTCGGGGGCCGGCGCCTGCCGGACGGGCGCCGGGGCGACCTCGCGGGGGACCGGGACCGTCCAGGTGGGATGCGGCGCGGGGGCCTCGATCGGCGTTGCCGGGGCGCGAGGCGGGGTCGGTGCGGGCGCAGGTGC
>JBJTJV010000176.1:0-9828 GCA_046352645.1 Chloroflexota bacterium
CCGGTGCGCGCCGGAACATCACGATGGTTACGAAGGAGACCAACCGATGGCCCGGTTTGGGGGCTCGCTGTCGTCGACCCGAATCCGCCGCCATCCCGGTCCTCCTTGGCGTGCGTGCTGCCCGCGCCGCCCGGTCGGAGCCGGGCGGGCGGCGCGCAGGTCAGCCTACTCGGTGACCCACACGTCCTTGAACAGCGAGCCCCAGTACCAGAGGGCGCCGATCTCGGCGCCCTGGACGCGGGTGTTCACCGCGAGCGGCCAGGCCGGGTTCGTCACCGAGATGACCGGCGAATCCTCGGCGATGATCTGCTGCGCCTTGATGAGCAGCTCGGCGCGCTTCGCCTTGTCCGTGCTCGCGTTCTGCTCCTGGAGCAGCGCATCCACGTCCGCGTTGATGTACGCCGAGGCGTTCGAGCCGCCGGCGACGACGTTCTCCGAGCCGAAGTTCGGGCGCAGGTTGCCGGACGGATCGGGGAAGTCGGAGCCCCACGACGCGACGAGGATGTCGTAGTCGTCGTGCGGACCGAACTGGAGCGAGACCGATTCCTGGTAGGTGACCTTGTTCGCCTCGATCGTGATGCCCAGCTGGCCCATCACGTCGATGAACGATTCCGCGATCCCCTTGATCGAGGGCGTGGACTCGTAGTAGCTGATCGTCATGCCGTTCAGCTGGTCCGCGACGCCGGACGCCTCGAGGAGCTCCGCGGCCTTGGCGAGGTCCTGGTCGTAGGCGGGGAGCACGTCCCACGCCGCCTGCCAGGCGTCCTGCTCGAAGGTCCACATCGTCGGGTAGACGAGGGTCGCCTTCGTCGCGGGGGTCTCCGGGCCGTAGTAGAGGGCGCGCAGGCCGGCCGTGTCCAGGGCGTAGTTCATCGCCTGGCGGACCTGCACGTTGTCGAACGGTGCCGCCTGCGTGTTGAACGTGATCCACTCGCCGTAGTACGACGGCGTGAACGTGAGGCTCACGTTCGGGAACGACTGGACCGTCGCGAACTGGTCCGACGGGACGTTGTTCACGAGGTAGTCGATCTCGCCCGTCTCGAGGCCCGCGACGCGGGTCGTGGGCTCGGGGAGGATCTTGATGACGATCTCGTCGAGGTAGGGGCCGCCGGCCTCCGCGTTCCAGTACGCGTCGTTGCGCGCGAGGACCTGGCGGTCGCCGCTCACCCACTCCTTGAACATGAACTGGCCGGTGGCGATCGATCCGACGGACGGGGTGCCGTAGTCGTCCGGGTGGGCCTCGACGAACGCCTTGCTCACGACGTGCGCCGCGGTCGTCGCGAGCACGTACTCGTAGAGCGCGTCCGGCTGGGAGAGCGTGATCACGAGCGTCTCGTCATCCGCCGCCTCGAAGGTCGCGACGTTGCCGTGCATCCAGCCGACGTACGAGCCGAGGTCCGGGTTCTTCACCCGCTCGAGGCTGAACAGGACGTCGTCCATCGTCATCGGCGAGCCGTCGTGGAACGTGACGTCCTGGCGGATCTTCAGCGTGTAGACGAGGCCGTCCTCGCTGACGGTCCACTCGGTGGCGAGGTTCGGGCAGAGCTGCGTGTCGCCCTCGCAGAAGACGAGGAGCGGCTCGGTGATGCTCGATGTCGCGAGGCCGGAGACGAAGTCGTAGTCGAACGCCGGGTCCACCGACGCCGGCTCACCCTCGACGGCCGCGGTGATCGTGCCGCCCATCACGGGCTCCTGTGCCAGCGCCGCCTGGGGCGCCGCGAGCACGGTGCCCGCGAGCGCCGTCGCGAGCAGGAGGGCCGGCGCGCGCCGCCGGCCGTTGGTCAAGGACCGCATGGGATCTCCTCTCCTCGTGCAGCACCGCCCGGTGGCCTCTCCCAAGACCCAGGGACCGCGACGGAGCGCGCAGCATAGGGCGCCCCCGACAAGCCGTCGAGTGCGCCACGGGAACGCGAGCGGTTCGATACGGTGGCGCGCGCGGATGGGGCGCGCCCGCCGGGCCTACCCCTTGACGGCGACGACGCGGTCGCTGAAGTCGCCCGTGGCGGGGTCCTTGAGGATCAGCTTCTCGCGCCCGTCCGGGAGGAGCTCGCGCTTGATGACGACCTGGCCCTCGTAGTACGTGGGCTTCGCGGCGATCCGCGCGCTCGTGCCGCCCCGCCACTCGAGCTCGACCGGGACCCACGCCTTATCCCGCGCGGAGCGATAGCAGGCGTCCATCACCGCGTTCACGACGTAGCCGTCGTAGAACGTCTCCTGCGGCGCGCGCCCCGCGTCGATCGCGCCGAACATGTCCGTGAACATGTCCACGTAGCCGAGCTCGGAGACCTCGTCGCCGACCGGGAAGAGCCAGCCCGCGCTCGTCTCCGCCTTCTCCGCCACGTACCCCTTCTCGCCGCCCGCGGTGAACATCTCGAAGCCGGTGCGCAGGAAGTGGTTGAGCCAGATCGTGCCGTGGGTCCCCGCCACCTCGTCGCGCAGGTCCATGCCGCCACGGAACGTCCAGCTCACCTCGAACTGGCCGATCGCCCCGGACTCGAAGCGGATGAGTGCGATGGCGTTGTCCTCGTCATCGATCGGGTGGACGTGCGTGTCCGTGACGCACATGACCTCGACGGGTCGGTTCCCCTTCCCCGCGAAGTTGCGGATGATCTCGATGCAGTGGCAGCCGAGGTCGATGATCGGGCCGCCGCCGGTGAGCCGGCCGTCCCAGAACCAGGCGGAGTGCGGCCCGGGGTGCGTCTCGCGCGAGCGGACCCAGGTGACGTCGCCGATCGCGCCCTCGCGCACCGAGCGGATCGCCTTGAGCGTCTTCGGCGTGTAGCAGAGGTCCTCGAGGTAGCCCGCGAAGACGCCCGCGGACTCGACCGCGTCGAGCATCCGCTTCGCCTCCGCCGCGGTCCGCCCGAGCGGCTTCGTGCACAGGACCGCCTTGCCCGCCCGCGCGGCCGCGGCGACGGCCTCCTCGTGGAGGTGGTTCGGCAGGGCGACGACCACCACGTCCACGTCCGGGTGCTCGATGGCCGCCGCGATGAGGTGGTGTGCTCGGGGATCCCCCAGCGCGCCGAGAACGCCCGGCCGCGCTCCTCGCTCCGTGAGTAGACGACCCGGACGCGGTCGGCGCCGCGCTGCCCGTGCAGGGTCATCGTGTAGAAGTCGCCGATCAGGCCGGTGCCGAGCATCGCGATCGAATGGGCGCGCATGGGGTCCTCCGTCGGTGTCTGGTCGCGGCGCCAAGTCTACGGCGCCACCGCGGACGTGCCGAGGCCCCCGCCGGAGCGGGGGCCTCGGGGTGCGTGCGGGTCGTGCCCGGGTCGGGCGCCCTGGATCAGGCCTCGAAGACCTGCTCCTTCGGCGTCCGGGCGTAGTGCGCGAAGCCGAGGATCGCGAGGAGGAGGAGGACACCTGCCGCCGCGAAGCTGACGAGCGCCGCGAGCCCGGCGAGCTCACCGAAGACGCTGAACCCGTAGACCGTGAGGAGGAGGCCGCGGAGGGACTCGCCGCGGAACATCGTGTCGCGCAGGCCGTTCACCGCGTCGGAGGCCTTCTTCGCCTCGTCCACCTTCGCCTGCTGGGCATCGACCGCCGCCTGGGCCGTGTCGACCTTCGCCTGGATCTCCTCGGTCGGCTGACCGGCCGCGGCTGCCGTCTCGAGCTCCGCCTGGGCGGCCGTGAGGGCCTCCTTCAGCGGCGCCATCTCCTCGTTCGCCGTCGCGAGCGCGGCGCGGAGCTCACGCTGCGGGCCGCCGAGGCTCGCGTACGTGGCGCCCTCGTAGCCGCCTGCCTTGGCGCTCTCGTGCAAGTGGAGCGCGATGTACTCGTTCGCGTAGCACTCCGCCTCCTTGCCGGTGAGGAGCGCGCGGGCGGCCTCGTCGCCGGTCCCGTACGTGACCAGGCAGGCGGCCTTCTTCTCCTCGTCGTTGAGGTTCTCGGCGGGCGTGAAGTAGATCTTCTGGGCGGAGAACTGCTCGTTCACGTACGACGTCGCGAACGAGGCCTGGGACTGGAGGACGACCCCCAGCGCGAGGAGGAGCACGGCGAGCCCTAGGCCCCCGATGCTGAGGAGGAGATCGAGCGTCCGGCGCTTCATGGTGGGGGCCTCCCTGTCCGTAGGTGGTGCGCGGACCGCCCTGCGCGGCGCGCCTCCGCTGCCGGGATGGTAGCGGCCCGCGGGTGCGGCACGTCAGGGACCTTCGGCCCCTCCCGATGGTCCGGACCGCACGAAGCACCCGGGCCGTGCGGGCGGGCCGTGCGGCAGGGTCCGGGACCGTGCTGGTCCCATCGTCGTCTGGCACGGGACGCCATTCCCGGCGACGATATGCTCATGGAGCCCCAGCCCACGGTCCAGCCGCCGCAGCACGTCCACGCGCCGCCGGGCCTCGCCGCGCTCCTCCGGGACCCGCGCTTCCTCTCCCTCTGGGGCGCCCAGATCGTCTCGCAGGTCGCGGGCAATGCCGCGCTCTACGCGCTCACCATCCTCGTCTTCTCCGCGAGCGGCCAGAGCAACGCCGCGGTCAGCTTCCTGTTCCTCGCCTTCCTCGTCCCCGCGGTGGTCCTCTCGCCGCCCGCGGGCGTGCTCGTGGACCGGGTGGACCGGCGGCACGTGCTCATCGCGTCGAACGCGGTCCGCGCGGTGGCCTACGGGGCGATCGTCCTCCTGCCCGGCGAGCTCTCCGTGGTGCTCGTGGCGGTCGTCGTCGCCGCGGCCGCGACGACGCTCTTCATCCCCGCCGAGGCGGCGATGATCCCGCGCGTCGCGCCGCCCGGCCAGCTGCTCGCCGCGAACGGGCTCTTCACGTTCACCCTCCAGGCGGCCTTCGCGGCCGGCTTCGCGCTCGTCGGGCCGCTCTGCGTGGCGGTCGCGGGCGCCCCGATGACGATCGCGCTCACGGCGCTCCTCTACGTCCTCGCCACGCTCCTGTGCGTGCCGCTCCCCGCGGCGAGGCCGGCGGCGGACGAGGCGCGCCGGAGCGCCACGCGCGAGCTGCGCGAGGGGCTCGCGGTGATCCGCCACGACCCGCACGTCCGCCGGCCGCTCGTCCTGCTCGCGTACACCGCCTCGATCATCGGCGTCATCGGCGTCGTCGCGCCGGCGGTCGCGGTGACCGTCCTCGGCCTGACCGAGGAGGAGCTGATCGTCCTCGTCCTGCCCGTGGCCGCGGGGCTGCTCGTGGGGATCGCGCTCCTTGCCCTGCTCGGCCGGCGGCTGTCCCGCCGCGCCCTCGTCCTCGTCGGCCTCGTCGGCCTCGCGGGCGGGCTGACGGCGCTCGCGCTCCTCGAGCCGCTCGGGGCGCTCGCGGGCGGCGGGACCGCGGGTGCGCTCACCGCCACGATCCCGGTCGCGATCGTCATCGGCGCCGCGTACGCGCTCGTCGCGGCCTCGGCGCAGACGATCCTCCAGGAATCGCTGGACGACGTGCTGCGCGGGCGCGTCTTCGCGGTCCTCAACGCGTTCGTGAGCGCGGCCTCCGCCGTGCCGCTCCTCGTCGTCGGGGTGGCGGCGGACGCGTTCGGCGTCCCGGTCGTCATCGGCGCGTGCGCGCTCGGCGCGTACCTGCTCCTCGCCGAGGGCGTCCGCGCCGCCCGGCAGCCGCAGCCGGTGGCCTGACCGGACCCTGGCTCAGGACCCCCCGGCGCGGCGCGCCGTCGCGGCGAGGTCGGCGATCCCCGCCTCGAAGGCGGCGAAGCGCCGCTCCAGGGCGGCGAGCTGGGCGGCCTTCTCCGCGTCCGTGAGGAAGGACGCGCGGATGCTCCGGAAGACGGTGGCCTTCACCTCGTCGTAGGCGGGGCGATACCGGCCCGCGTAGAGGACATACTCGGACGAGAGGTCGTTGCGGGCGACCCCGGGATCGTCGGTCGAGATGACGTACGGCACACCGAACCGCCGGTAGATGAGGATCCGGTGGGCGCGGTCCTTCACGCCGACGATCACCTCGTTGCTCGTCAGGTCGATCTCGACGGCCACCCCTCGCGCGCGCATCTCCGCGAGCAGGTCCCTCTCCGTGCGCCGCCACCCCGTCTCCGCGACCCGTGCGCGGGCGCGCCCGGCGGTCCCGGTGTCCACCTGACCGCCCGCCGATATGCTAGCCGCCTTCGCAGGAGGGAAGACCGTGGCCGAGCGCTGGGACTACGTGATCGTCGGAGGCGGCTCCGCGGGCTGCGTCCTCGCGGAGCACCTCTCGCGCGACCCGGGGACGCGGGTCCTCGTCCTGGAGGCGGGTCGGCGTGACCACCCCTGGGACGTCTTCATCCACATGCCCGCCGCGCTCACCTTCCCGATCGGCAGCCGCTTCTACGACTGGCGCTACACGTCGGAGCCCGAGCCGGAGATGGGCGGTCGGCGGATCTACCACGCGCGCGGTCGCATCCTCGGCGGCAGCTCCTCCATCAACGGGATGATCTTCCAGCGCGGGAACCCGCTCGACTACGCGCGCTGGGCGGCGGACCCGGGGATGGCCGCGTGGGACTACGCGCACTGCCTGCCCTACTTCCGCCGGATGGAGGACTGCACGGCGGCCGCGCCGGACGATCCGTTCCGGGGCCACGGCGGACCGCTCGTCCTGGAGCGCGGGCCGGCCACGAACCCGCTCTTCGGCGCCTTCTTCGCGGCCGCCGAGCAGGCGGGCTACGCGCGGACGGATGACGTGAACGGGTTCCGCCAGGAGGGTGTCGCGCCCTTCGACCGGAACATCCGCCGCGGGCGGCGCTGGTCCGCGACGCGCGCCTACCTCGACCGCGCGCGCGGCCGCCGGAACCTGTCCGTGCGCACCGGCGCCTTCGTGACGCGCGTCCTCTTCGACGGGACGCGGGCGACCGGCGTGGAGGTCGCCGCGGGCCGCGGGCGCGAGCGGATCGACGCGGGCGAGACGATCCTGTGCGGCGGCGCGATCAACAGCCCGCAGCTCCTCCTCCTCTCGGGCGTCGGTCCGGCCGCGCACCTCGCCGAGCACGGCATCGGCGTCGTGGCCGACCTGCCCGGCGTGGGCGCGAACCTGCAGGACCACCTCGAGGTGTACATCCAGCACGCCTGCCGGCAGCCCGTCTCCCAGCAGCCCGCGCTCGCGCACTGGCGCAAGCCGTTCATCGGCGCCTCGTGGCTCTTCCTGCGGCGCGGCCCGGGCGCCACGAACCACTTCGAGGGCGGTGGCTTCGTCCGCTCCAACGACGAGGTCGCCTACCCGAACCTCATGTTCCACTTCCTGCCGCTCGCGATCCGCTACGACGGCAGCAAGCCGGCCGGCGGCCACGGCTACCAGGTGCACGTGGGGCCCATGTACAGCGACGCGCGCGGCGATGTCCGGCTCGCATCCACCGACCCGAGCGTCAGCCCGCGCCTGCGCTTCAACTACCTCTCGACCGACCAGGACCGTCGCGAATGGGTGGAGGCGGTCCGCGTGGCGCGGCGGATCCTGGGCCAGGCGGCCTTCGCGCCGTACGACGGCGGCGAGGTCTCGCCGGGGCCCGCCGTGGAGTCCGACGCGGAGATCCTCGACTGGGTGCGCCGCGACGCGGAGACGGCGCTCCATCCGTCGTGCACCGCGAAGATGGGGACGGGGCCGGACGCCGTCACCGATCCCGGCACGCTCCGCGTCCACGGGACCGACGGCCTGCGCGTCGTGGACGCGTCCGTCTTCCCGTACGTGACGAACGGCAACATCTACGCGCCGGTGATGATGGTCGCGGAGAAGGCCGCGGACCTCATCGCGGGCGACACGCCCCTGCCGCCCGAGCCGGTGCCCTTCTACCGCCACGCGCCCGCCGCGGCGGGCTGACGCGAGCGGTCAGCCCGCGCGCTGCTCCGCGGCCGCCGCCTGCACCGCGCGGACGATCCCCGTGTAGCCGGTGCACCGGCAGAGGTTCCCCGCGAGCGCCGCGCGCACCGTCTCCTCGGACGGATCGGGCGTGCGCGCGAGGAGCGCGGTCGCGGAGATGAGCATCCCTGGCGTGCAGAAGCCGCACTGGACGCCGCCCTCGGCAAGGAAGGCGCGCTGGAGCGCGCTCAGCTCGCCGTCCGCCCCGGCGAGCCCCTCGACGGTCGTCACCGTCCGCCCGTCCGCCTGGACCGCCAGGTAGGAGCAGCTGTTCAGCGGCTCGCCGTCGAGCAGGACCATGCACGCGCCGCACTCGGAATCGGCGCAGCCCTCCTTGGTGCCGGTGAGCCCGAGGTCCTCGCGCAGGACCGTGAGGAGCGTCCGCGACGGCTCGATCGCGACGGTGACGGGCGTGCCGTTCAGGGTGAAGGAGGTGTCGTAGCGCATCAGCGTGCTCCGAAGAGGGTGTCGCTCGCCGGGACCGCGAGCAGGTCGCCGCGGGCACGCGTGAGCGCGCCCCCGATCGCGCGCCGCGCGACGACGGCGGCCATCGCGCGTCGGTACGCCGCGCTCGCGCGCACATCGTCGATCGGGCGGGCGGCCGCCGCGAGCGCGTCCGCCGCGGCCGCGACGGCCGCCGGGCCGCCGTCCGTGCCGACGAGCGCGGCCTCCGCCTCCGGCACGCGCCGGACCGTCGGCGCGAGGGCGGCCATCGCCACGCGTGCCTCCGTCACCCGTCCGTCCGCGAGCGTCACGCGCGCGCCGGCGCCCACGACCGCGATCTCCATCTGGCGGCGGTACTCCAGGCGGACGTAGCAGGTGCCGCTCGCCGCGGGGAGCGCGGGCAGCTCGACCGCGACGATCAGCTCGTCCGCCGCGAGCGACGTCCGGCGCGGGCCGGTCGCGAAGCCGTCGAGCGGGACGCGGCGCTCGCCGCGCACGGAGCGCAGGACGAGGACCGCGTCCATGCACAGGAGCGGCGCCACCGTGTCCGCGGCCGGCGAGGCGTTCGCGAGATTGCCGCCGAGCGTGCCCGTGACCCGCGTCGCATGGGAGCCCACGATCGCGCTCGCGTCCGCGAGGCCGGCCCGGGCACCCGCGCAGCGCGCGTCCGCCACGATCGTCGCATGCGCCGTCCCTGCCCCGAGGACGAGGCCGCCGTCCGGCCCGTCCACGATCCCGCGGAGGGCGCCGAGCCGATGGAGCGCCACGAGGTCGTCCGGCAGCGGCGCCTTGCCCTGGCGGGCCCCGACGACGAGGTCCGTGCCGCCCGCGACGGGGCGGGCACCGCGGGCGAGCGCATCGAGCGCCTCCGCGAGCCCGGCGGGTGCGAGGTACGCGGTCACGCGGCACCTCCGTCCGGCGCGTCCTGCAGCCGGGTCCAGACGCGCTCCGGGGTCATCGGCAGGAGCCGGACGCGCCGGCCGGTCGCGGCCGCGATGGCGTTCGCGATCGCCCCCGGGGTCGGCACCGCCGGCGGCTCGGCGACGCCCTTGAGGCCGCGCGGCCCGCCGAAGCGCGACGGCGCCTCGATCCAGCGCACCTGCACGGCCGGCGCATCGGCCGACGTGACGAGCTTGTAGTCGAGCATGTCCGCGTTCCGCTGCCGCCCGTCCTCGGCGAGCTGCGTCCCCTCGGTGAGGGCCTGGCCGATCCCCATCACGATGCCGCCGACGACCTGGCCTTCGGCACCCGCCGGGTTGATGATCGTCCCCGATTCGTGCGCGGCGGCGACCTCGAGCCCGCGCACGACGCCCGTGGCCCGGTCGATCCGGATGCGCACGGCCTGGGTGAAGAAGCAGGGCGCGGTGAACGATTCGGACCCGAGCCGGCCGACGCAGCCCGCCACCTCCCCGGGCGGCGCGACCGTGGGCGTCCCCGAGCCGTCGGCGATGAGGAGGCGACCGCCGAGCGACCCCGCCGCGAGCTCCGCGATCGGGACGCGCACGTCCGGCGAGCCCTTGACCTGCGCGTGGCCGTCGGCGAGCTCGAGGTCGCGCGGGTCGGCCTCGCGGCGCTCGCGCTCCGGCTGCGGAATGTCGTCGAGGAGGGTGACGAG
>JBJTJV010000177.1:0-34031 GCA_046352645.1 Chloroflexota bacterium
CCCGATCCCGGACGTGATCGCCGACCCGAAGCGCCAGTCGGAGGTGATCCTCCAGTCGCCGTACGTCCGCCTCTACGACGTGACGCGCGACGACGGCAGCACCTTCCCGCTCGTGTCGGGTCGCGTCACCGGCGGCTCCTCGTCCGTGAACAACATGAGCATCGTCCGGCCGATGCGGGCGGACTTCGATGCGTGGACCGCGTACGGCGGCGATGCCTGGTCCTACGACGCGCTGCTGCCGCTCCTGCGCGCGATCGAGGACGACCCGGACTTCGGCGACCGGCCGATCCACGGCCGCGGCGGCCCCGTCCGCCTTCGCCGCCCGTGGATGCCCGGCGATCGCTCCGATCCGCCGGTGGCCGCGCTCATCGATGCGGCGGCCGACCTGGGCCTGCCGATCTGCGAGGACCTCAACGTCCCCGCGCCGCTCGGCGTCTGTGCCTCGCCCTACTGCCAGGTGGACGGGAAGCGTCAGTCGACGGCCGTCGCGTACCTCGACCCGGCGCGCGGTCGGCCCAACCTGACGATCGCGGCCGAGACCACGGTCACCCGCCTTCTCCTCGATGGCAGCCGCGTCACCGGCGTCGAGCTCGCCGGGCCGAACGGGCCGGAGGTCGTCCACGCGGACCGGGTCGTCCTCTCGGCCGGCGTCTACCACTCGCCGCAGATCCTGCTCCTCTCGGGGATCGGCGCGCCTGCCGCGCTCGCCGAGCACGGGATCGCGCTCCGGCACCGGCTCGACGGCGTGGGCGAAGGCTTCCAGGACCACGCGGTCGTCTACGTGACCTTCGCGGGGACGCAGGACCTGCGCGAGGACTACGTCATCCCCAAGGTCCGGCTCATCGCGCGGAGCAGCGACGCGCAGGAGCACCCCGACCTGCACGTCTTCCTCCGCCCCTCCATCCGGATGGAGGGGATCCCGCCGCTCCTGCCGGTCTCGATCCATCTCCTGGAGCACCGCACGCGCGGCAGCGTCCGGCTCGCTTCCGCCGACCCGCTGGCGCTCCCGGTCGTGGACCCTGCGCTCCTCCGCCACCCGGGGGACGTGCGCGCCATGACGGACGGCGTCGCGTTCGTCGCCCGCCTCGCCGCGCACCCGCGGATGGCGGAGTTCTACGGCGCGATGCTCAGCCCGGACGACCCCGAGCGCTGGGAGGAGCACGTCCGGACGTCATACATCACCTACTACCACGGGGTGGGCACGTGCCGGTTCGGCACGGACGCCGATCCGCTCGCGGTGACGACGCCGGACCTGCGCGTCCGCGGGATGGACAACCTCTGGGTCGCGGATGCGTCCGTGCTGCCGGAGGTCCCGCGCGCGAACACGAACCTCGCCGCGATCATGGTCGGCGAGATCGCGGCGGGGATCGTCGCGGCGGAGTGACCGCGCCTGCCGGGGCGGCCCCGGCAGGTAGGCCGCCGTGCTACCCGTCGAGGCGGGTGAAGAGACCGGTCGCGGGGTCGTAGCGGGCGATGACGACGACGGACGCGGCGTCCGCGTCCTGGATGATCCCCGTGATGAGGACGCCGCCGTCCGGAAGCGCCACGGCGGCGTGGAAGGCGAGCGGCTTGGGCAGCGCGTCCGTCTCCGTCACCGTCCCGGCGACGGGATCGAGGATCTCCGCGGAGGCCCGCCCCTCGCTGTCCGCGTCCACGCCGCCGGTGATGAGGCCGCGGCCGTCCGGCAGGAGCGTCGCGGTGTGGCCCGCGCGCGGGGCGCCGAGCCTGGGGCCGGACACGGACGTGCCGGTCGCGGGGTCGTAGAGGAAGGTGGACGCGGCGGGCACGTTCTCCACGTCGTCGCCGCTGCCCTTCGCCCGCAGGCCGCCCGCGACGAGGATCCGCCCGTCCGGGAGGAGCGTGGCGGTGTGGACGCCGCGGCCCTCGGGGAGCACGCCCGCGGCCGCGAACATGCCCGTCGCCGGGTCGTAGCGCTCGACCGCATCGATGACCGCATCGCCGCTCCCGCCGCCGATGACGATCACGGACCCGTCCGGGAGGAGCGTCGCGGAGTGGAGCGCGCGCGGCACGACGAGCGACCCGGTCGCCCGGAAGGTGCCGCTCGCCGGGTCGTAGATCTCCGCGTCCGCGAGCGGCGGGGCGTTCTGCTCCGCGGAGACCTGGCCGCCGCCCGCGAGCAGGACCGTGCCGTCCGCGAGGAGGGTGGCCGTGTGGAGCGAGCGCGGGGTGACGAGCGCGCCGGTCGGCACGAACACCCCGTCCGTGCGCAGGAGCTCCGCGCTGCCGAGGAGCGCCTCGTCCGTGGCGCCGCCCGCGAGGAGGACCGTGCCATCCGGGAGGAGCGTGGCGCTGTGCGCGACCCGGATCTCCGCGGGCGGGTCGATCGGCGTCCGCGTCCCCGCGATGGGGTCCACGATCCAGGCCCGCTCGCCCGCGATGAGCAGGACGCGTCCGTCCGCGAGGAGCGTGGCCGTCTGGCAGCCGGCGAGGAGGCCGGCGAGGAGCACGAGCCCCGCGAGGAGCGCGAGGCGGGAGCGGAGCGAGCGCATCGGACGGCCCTCCGTTCGGCTGGGGCGGCGGGCGCGCGGCGATGCGCACGCACGGCCGTCATGGAGGAGCGTGCCGGGCGGCGCGGTCGCGGGGCCACTGCCGGAGGGCACGGCAGGGGCGGGCCGCCCCGGACGGGTAGCCGACGCCGGGCACCTGGCACGGCCTACCGGACCTCGAGGAGCCGCTCGGGACCGGCGCCGAAGGCCCGGATCGCCCGGACCTGCCGACGCACGAGCGCGTCGATCTCATCCGTGGATGTATTCCCGACGCGCAGATGGAGCACCTTCGGTGGCGGGCCCGGGAAGGCGGTCGCGTCGTCGAAGTCGGCATCCCGGGTGACCACGACGAGGTCGCGACGCGCGGCGACCGCCCACACCTCCGCATCGCTCGCTTCCTGGAGGTGCAGCTCGCGGGCGTGGACGGACCCCGGGAAGAGGTCGGCCCACGCGCGCACCAGCCTCCACGACAGGTTCTGGTCGAGGAGCCGCCGCATCAGGCGGGGAGCGGCTCCAGGTGCGCGGCCGCGTACGCGAGGGCAGCCGCGATGTCCGGCGGGTCAAGCTCGGGGAAGTCCGCGAGGATCTGCGCCGGGGTCATCCCGCCGGCGAGGTACTCGAGGATGTCCCGAACGGTGATGCGCGACCCGCGGATGTGCGGCTGACCTCCGCGTGTGCCGGGCTCGGCCCGGATCCGATCCTGCCATGTGTCCATCGATGTGCCTCGTAGGCCATGCTCGTCCGCCTGCTGCGCACCTCCCGTCTCCGCGAGTGGCGCGAGCGTGAGGCGGTAGCCGAGGGCGGCCGCAAGCCGCTCCAGCGTCGCCTCCGTCGGGATGGTCGCACCCGTCTCTATCCGGCTGATCTCCGGCTGGTGGATACCGGTGCGCAGCGCCAGGTCCCGTTGCGTCCAGCCGCGATGCCGCCGCAGGTACGCCAGCCGGCGGGCCATCGACGATCGCCCATCAGCCCGTATCCCATCGTCCCGACCCCGGTCCATGTACCACCTCCCCCGGGGCGCGCCCGGCGCCCGACCGGACGATATGTGCTTCTCCCTATCAGCGTCAAGGCTGGAGCCCTGCGCGTTCTCGTACCGCACGCCCGCCGCGCGCTGCCCTCGGCACGGCGATGCGCGAGAATGGCGCGCATCCGACCCGACCGATGGCCGCGCGGTGTGCGTGGATCGGCGAAGGGAGCGGGATGAGCGACAGCACGAAGACGGAGCGCGCGACCGGACCCGCGGACCCGGACCCGGTCCACGACGACCCGCGGGCGCCGGTCCCCTTCCTTGCGCGCGCCCCCATCCGCCTCCTGCTCACGAGCGCGGCGATCCTCTTCGTCGAGCTGCTGCTCATCCGCTGGATCCCGTCCGAGGTCCGCTACGTCGGGTTCTTCAGCAACTTCCTGCTCATGGCGAGCTTCCTCGGCATCGGGCTCGGCATCCTCCTGGGCCGGCGCTCCGCGCGCTGGTCCACGGCGATCTTCCCGGTCCTGCTCGTCGCGGTCGTCGCGATCGTCGCGTGGAACGAGCTGGACGTGGAGATCGCCTCCTCGGACGAGCTCTTCTTCGGCCTCAAGGAGACCGCGGCGGACACCCGCTACGACGTCCTCCTCCTTGTCGTCGTCCTCGTCACCGCGGTTCTCGCCGCGCTCGCGCTGCCGCTCGGGCGACTCCTGCGGAGCATGCCGCCGCTCAAGGCGTACGGGATCGACATCGTCGGCTCGCTCCTGGGCATCGCGGGCTTCACCGTGCTCTCCGCGGCGGGCACCCCGCCGATCGTCTGGTTCTCCGTCGTCGCGGTCCTCCTCGCGCTCCTCGTCCTCGGGGCGCGCGTCCGGCTTCCCGTCCTCGCGGGCGCGGCCGGGATGGCGGGCGTCATCGCGATCGTCGCCTTCACCGCGACGCCGACGGACACCTGGTCGCCGTACTACCGCATCGGCTACAACGTGGACATCCTCGGGCGCCAGAACCTCAAGGTGAACGGCATCCCGCACCAGACGCTCCACCCGGTGGACAGCCTCAAGGAGCCGTTCTACCAGCAGGTCTACGCATGGTTCCCGGACCGGCGCTTCGAGGAGATCCTCATCGTCGGTGCGGGGAGCGGCTCGGACGTCGCGATGGCCCTCGCGAACGCGGACCCCGAGCACATCGACGCGGTGGAGATCGACCCGGTCCTCCAGCAGATCGGCGTGGACAGGCACCCCGACCGCCCCTACCAGGACCCGCGCGTCAGCCGCCACGTGAACGACGGCCGCGCCTTCCTCCGGGGCACGGAGAAGAAGTACGACCTGATCGTCTTCGCGCTCCCCGATTCGCTCACCCTCGTGAGCTCCGCGGCAAGCATCCGCCTCGAATCGTTCCTCTTCACGGAGGGCGCCTTCGCCGCGGTCCGCGACCACCTCTCGGACGACGGCGTCTTCGTCCTCTACAACTACTACCGCGAGGACTGGCTCATCGCGAAGCTCGCGGGGATGCTCGAGACGGTCTTCGGCCACCAGCCGCTCGTGCGCGACCACGGGTTCCGCATGGCGACCTTCGCGGCCGGCCCCGCGGTCGCGGCGCTGCCGGACGGCGTCCCGATCGGCGGCCGCGTGGACCCGGTGCCCGCGATCGCGGACCCGCAGCCTGTCACCGCCACGGATGACTGGCCGTTCCTCTACCTGCGCACCCCCTTCATCGCGCCGTACTACCTCGTCGCGCTCGCGGCGATCCTCCTCGGCGCGCTCGTCGCAGTCCTCGCCGCGGCACGTGTGAGCGGGACGCCGATCCGCCGCTTCAGCCCGCACTTCTTCGTGCTCGGCATCGCGTTCCTCCTGCTCGAGACGCGCAGCCTCGTCTCGTTCAGCCTGCTCTTCGGCACGACGTGGCTCGTGAACGCGCTGGCGTTCTTCGCGATCCTCGTCTCCGTGCTCCTGTCCATCTTCGTGAACGCGCGCTTCCCGATCCGGCGGCCACAGGTGCTCTACGTGGCGCTCTTCGCGACGCTCGCGCTCGCCTGGCTCCTGCCGCCGGAATCGCTCCTCCTCGACCCGCCGTGGCTGCGCTATCTGCTGGCGGCGGCGCTCGCGTTCGCGCCGGTCTTCTGCGCGAACCTCGTCTTCACGCAGTCGTTCCGGGATACGAAGACCGCGGACATGGCCTTCGCGAGCAACCTGCTCGGCGCGATGGTCGGCGGGGCGCTGGAGTACCTCGCGCTCATCACCGGCTACCAGGCGCTGCTCGTGGTGGTCGCGATCCTCTACGGTGCTGCCTGGCTCTTCGCGTCGCGCGTGCGGATGCTCGCGGACCGCGAGCTGGGGCCGGGCGGCGAGGCCGCGGCCGGCTGACGGGGGACGCGCGGCGCCGCGCGGCGCCGCGGCGCGGCCGGGAGGCCAGGGCGCGGCCCGGCGCCGCGTGCCGCCTCCGGCTCAGGCCGGGTCGCGGACGTCCATGAGGCCGAAGAGCGCGCCCTGCGGGTCCGTGAGGATCGCGAGCGAGCCGTGCCCGTACGGCACCGGGGAGAGCATCTCGCCCGCCCCGAGCGCGCATGCCTGCGCATACGCCGCGGCACAGTCCGCGACGCGGAAGTAGACCATCCAGTAGCTCGGCACCATCGGCGGCACGCCCGGGTGCATCTCCACCACGGCCCCGAAGGCGGACCCGTCCGCCGCGAGCGTGGTGTACTCGCGGCCGTCCGGCAGGCGCGTGGCGCGCGTCGTCCAGCCGAAGAGCCCGGTGTAGAAGTCGCGCGCCCGGTCCGCGCCGCGCGCGTTCAGCTCGGACCAGCAGACCGTGCCCGGGCCGTCGGCCGCGAAGCCGGTCATGCCGCCCGCCTCCCAGGCACCGACGAACGCGCCGACGGGGTCGCGCACGACCGCGAGCCGACCCTGGTCGCCGACCTGCATCGGCGGCGCCACGACGCTCCCGCCCGCAGCGGTGACGCGGCCCATCAGCCCGTCGATCGACTCCGTGCCGATGTAGAGCGACCAGGCGGGCGGCATCCCCGCCCCGACGAGCGGCCGGATGCCCGCCACGTTCCCGCCGTCGCGGGTGGCGAGCGCGTAGCCGCCGTAGGCCGGGTCCGGGTTCACCGTCACGGTCCAGCCGAGGAGCGCGCCGTAGAAGGCGTGCGCGGCGGCGGGGTCCGGCGTGGCGAGGTCGGCCCAGACGGGACGCTCGGTGCGGCGCGGGTCGGACATGGGCGTGCGCTCCTCTCGCGGGGACGCGACGGCCGGTGGGCGGGGCGCCGCGCGTCCGCATCGTGCCAGAGGACGCGCGGGGACGCCCCGGTCGGCACGGACGCGCGCCTATCCTTGCGCTCCCGGCCCCGACCCCATCGCACGGAGATGCCCGCATGCGACCCCAGGAGATCATCCGGCGGAAGCGCGACCGCCAGGAGCTGACCACGGACGAGATCCGCGCCTTCATCGCGGGCGCGGTGGACGGCAGCGTGTCCGAGGGCCAGGTCGGCGCCTTCCTCATGGCCACGTGGCTGAACGGCATGACCGTCGCGGAGACGACCGCGCTCACGCTCGCGATGCGCGATTCCGGCGTCGTCATCGACTGGGCGCCCACGGGGATCCCGCACCGCCGGATCATCGACAAGCACTCGTCCGGTGGCGTGGGCGACGAGAAGATCACGCTCATCGTCACGCCGATGGCGGCCGCCTGCGGCGTCACCGTGCCGAACATCTCCGCGCGCGGCCTGGACTACGGCCCCGGCGAGGTGGACATGCTCGATGCGGTCCCGGGCTACGTGACCGGCCCGGACCCGGACACCTTCCGGCGGGTCGTCGCGGAGACCGGCGGCGCGATCATCGGGCCGACGCCGCGGATCGCGCCCGCGGATCGTTCCCTCTTCTACATCCGCGACGTCACCGCGACCGTGGAGAGCGTGCCCCTGATCACCGGCTCGATCATGAGCAAGAAGCTCGCGATCGATCCGTCGGGCGTCGTCATCTGCGTCGGATCGGGGTCGGGCGCATTCATGTCCACGCTCGCGCAGGCGCGGGCGCTCGCGACGTCCATGACCGGGGTCGCGGCCGGCGCCGGGATCGACAGCGTGATGCTCATCACGGACCTCGACCCGGTGCTCGGCACGAGCGTGGGGAACGCGGTCGGCGTCGCGGAGGCGGCGGACTTCCTTGCGGGACGGCAGCGCGACCCGCGCGTGCTGGAGCTGTGCACCGAGGTCGTGGCGGAGATGGTCGTGATGGCGGGGCTCGCGCCGGACCTGGCGGCGGCGCGGACGCTCGCGGTCGCGCGCCTGGAGGACGGGAGCGCCGCCGAGCGCTTCCGCCGGATCGTCGCGGGGCTCGGCGGCCCGGCGGGGCTCGTGGACGACCCCTGGGCGCACCTGCCGCACGCGGCCGTGGTCCGCGAGGTCCACGTGGAGCGGCCCGGCTACCTCGCGGGGATGGACGCGAAGGAGATCGGGCTGACGCTCGTCGCGCTCGGCGGGGGCCGGCGGACGCCGGATGACGCGATCGACTTCGCCGTGGGGATCACCGGCTTCGCGCGCGTGGGGGACGCGGTCGGGCCGGACCAGGCGCTGTGCGTGGTCCATGCCCGGAACGACGCCGAGTGGGCGGCCGCGGCGGATCGGATCCGGGCCGCGATCCGCGTCTCGGCGACTCCCCCGCCGGCGCTGCCACCGATCGTCCGCGAGCGGATCGAGCAGCACCCGGTGCGGTAGCGACGGGGGCTACTCCGCGACCACGGTCATCGCCACCGCCGGGGGGCGCACCGGGCCGTGCCACGTCCCCGCGTCGCGCGCGGCCGCGAGACCGGCCGCGACCTGGGCGCGGTGGGCGGCCGGCATCTCCGGGTAGAGCCGGTCGATGAGGAAGAGCGCCCGCGCCACCGGCTCCTCGATCCCCGCCCGGTCGAGCTGGTCCCAGGCGACGGCGAACCCGCGGGCGCGCAGCTCCAGCAACGTCCGCGCCCACGCGTCGGGGCCGGCCGCGCGCAGGCGCGCGTCCATGAGGTCGCGGCCCGGGTCAGGGCGCACGGCCTACCCCGCGACGAGCGGCGTCTCCAGCTTGCCGAGCCCCTCGACCTCCACGACGACGACGTCGCCGCCCTTCAGCCAGACCGGGTCCTTCATGCCGCCGATCACGCCCGCGGGCGTCCCGGTGATGAAGACGTCGCCGGGCTCCAGGGTGAAGTAGTGGCTGCAGTAGGACACGATCTCCGCGCAGGTGAAGATCATGTCCGCGGTGTCCGAATCCTGGCGCAGCTCGCCGTTCAGCCAGGTGCGCAGGCGGAGCGCCTGCGGGTCGCCGACCTCGTCCGCGGTGACGAGGTCCGGGCCGAGCGGCAGGAAGCCGTCCAGCGTCTTGCCGAGCATCCACTGCGCGGTCCGGAACTGGAGGTCGCGCGCGGAGAGGTCGTTCGCGGTGGCGTAGCCCCAGACGTGGTCGAGCGCCGACTCGAGCGGGACCGAGCTCGCCCGCTTGCCGATGACGATCGCGAGCTCGACCTCGTAGTCCGCCTTGTGCGTGACGGTCGGGATCGTGACCGGCTCGCCGTGGCCCGCGAGCGCGTTGGGGAACTTGTTGAACGCGATCGGGTACTCGGGGATCGGCATCCCCGTCTCGGCGGCGTGCTTGCGGTAGTTCAGGCCGATCGCCACGATCTTCTGCGGCCGGCTGACGCACGGCCCGAGCGTGACGGACGCCGGGTCCACGACCGCGCCGGGCACGGAGCCCGCGCGCGCGACGAGCTGCGTCAGCGCGGGCATCCCCGCGAGGCCGCGCGATTCGACCTCGGCCGGGGTGGGCGCCCAGTCGGCCACCGCGCCCGCGGCGTGGACGGCGAGGAGGTCGACGATGCCCGCCGCGGTGCGGACGCCGCTGCGCAGCGGGGCGCCGGGGGCGGTGCGGAAGGTGACGATGCGCATGCGTGGCTCTCCGGTCGGGGGGGCGGCAGCTGGTCGTGGTGGTGTGCGCCAACGATAGCGGGGGCGCGGGGCAGCCGAGCGGCAGGGCCGCGTCAGGCGCCCGCGGACGCGAAGGCGCGGAGTGAGGCCATGGCCGCCGCGAGGTGGTCCGCGTCCGAGCGCGCGGTCCAGGCGCGGGCGACCTCGCCGCCGGTGAGCGCGAGCAGGACGGGCTCGCCGGTGAACGGCCGCAGGTCGATCCACTCGATCCACGGGATACCCGGGGCGGCCGCACGCGTCCAGAAGCGCGCACCCCCCGACCACCACGGCTCGGCGAAGCGGAGCCAGAGCTTGTCCAGCAGCCCCATGCCGAGCGTCGCGATCGCTCGCCGGTGCCCCGCGGGGAGCTCCGGGACGAAGGCGATCGTGCCCGCCTTCAGGACGCCAAGCGGGACGCTCACGACGACCCGCTCCGCGCGATGCGTCCCGCCGGCCGCCTCCGTCACGGTGACGCCGGTCGCATCGCGGGCGATCGCCGTGACGGGCGTGTGGAGCCGCACGTCCAGTCCGCGGGCCCAGGCGCGGGCGATCCGGTCGTAGCCGCCGAGGACGATCCGGTCCGGGCCGACGCTCCCCTCCTCCTGGCCCCACCCCGCGGAGAGCGTGGACGCCGACGCCGCGTACTCCGCCGCGATCTCGGTCTCGAGGTAGTGGCGAAGGATCGCCGGGTCCACGGTAGCCGCGGCGCCGCTGCCGGCGAGCGCGGCGGCAAGGGAGCGGTCCGGGTCGCGGACGTCGGCCCAGCGGACGGCGGCGCGGACGGCGGCCGCGGCCGGCGCGACCCAGGTCGCCTGCGGGCGCGCGACGCGGTCGCCGGCGCCGTCCACGAGGAGGTGGCGGTCCCAGTCGAACGGGGCGGTCGCGACCCCGAGATCATCGAGGACCGTCTCGAGGGGGCTTGCGGTGACATCCTCGACCCAGCTCGCGCCGAGCTCGAGCGGCATCCCCCAGCCGGCGCGGCGGACGGTCCGGAGCCGACCGCCGACGCGGCCGGACGCTTCCAGGACGCGGACCTCCATGCCGCCGGCCCGGAGGGCGCGCGCGCAGGCGAGGCCGGAGATCCCCGCCCCCACGACGATCACCCGCTCGCCGGCGCCGGCCGCCGCGAAGACCCCGCCCGCGCTCCGCAGGCCCGCCGCGCGTGCGCCGTGGACGGTGGACGGCGCGTCCGCGTCCGTCGCCTCGCCGGTGATCCAGAGCCGTCCGGCGATCGCCGCCGCCAGGTCGCGTCGATCCGCGGGCCGCGCCCCGACGGGCAGATAGCTGTAGCTGCCGCGCGTCCACGGGTCGTCCGCCCAGCGCGTCCGGACGAAGCCGATCGGGTCCGGGATCGCGGCCGCGCCGGTCCGCGGTCGCCCGGCCGCGGCTGGGACGCGGGCGCCCGCACCGACCGCGCCGGGCAGGAGGGCGAGCCCGCCCGCGGCAGCGAGGGCGCGGAGGAAGGCACGGCGATCCATGGGCGCGAGCGTACGCGGGCCACCGGCCACCCGGCAGCCGGACGATGGTCCGGGTGCGGGGATGCGCACGCCGCGCGCACGAGGCCGCCCCACCGAGCCCGGCCGGCGCGTACGCTCTGGGCGTCGCGGCGCCACGGGCGCGCCGCTCCAGGGGAGGAACGGATGGCCGATCGACCGGAGCAGCGCCCGGCAGGGTCGCTGCGGCTCGTCCTCATCACGGTCTTCGGACCACTCGCGTTCTTCTTCGGGGCGATGGCCCTCTCGAACGCGACGGATGTGCTCGCGCGGGCGGGGATCGGCCTCGGGGTGTGGCGCTCGAGGAACGTCGCGTACGCGGAATCGGTGCTTGCCCACGTGGGCTGGGGCCCCGAGCTCGGCTTCTGGGTGGTGCTCGGCGCCACGCTCTGCGAGGGGCTCGCGGCGCTCGGCTTCCTCGTGGCGGCGGCGCGGCTGATCGTGGGGCGGCCGGGCGTCGTCCCCGCGGTCCGGGTCGGGAGCGCGGGTGCGTTCCTCGGCATGATCGGGCTCGCCTGGGGGATCGAGGGGTTCCTCGTCTTCGAGGTCGCGGACTGGTCGAAGAACGTCATCGCCGCCGGGCTCGCGGGCGTCGCGTGGATCGGGGCCGAGATGACGCTCCGGGACGCGGACGGGGCGTAGCGGCAGCCCGCCGCCCGTCAGCCCAGCGGCCGCACCCGGGCGAGCAGATCCGTCCGCGGCCGTCCCTCCGCGCACGCGCACCACGCGACGAGCTCGGGACGCGGGCCGAAGAGCACGAAGACGCGTTCCGGGCGGACGGGGCCGGGCCGGAGCCCCTCCGCGACGCGGAACCCGGACGGCGTCCCGGGCTGGAGCGCAGCGGACGGAGCAACGAGCCCCGCCGCGCCCGTGGCACGCTGCCGCGCTGCCTCCGCCTGACACGCGGGCCACGATCCCGCGCCGCCCGTGCACGTCGCGTCCGGGAGCGCCGGGGCCGCGAGCGGCAGGTCCGGGGTCTCCACGACCCAGAGGGCACGCACGAGCCCGGCGATGTCCGCCGGATCGCGGATCTCCTCGTGGCGGAGGAGCTCCGCCCAGGCTCCGTCCGGCGTCTCCGCGAGGTAGTGGACCGGTCCGTCGCCGACCGCGTGCCAGCGCCCGGCCGACTGCTCGGCCGTCTCCCAGGCGAACGGGAAGCGCCGGTCCGCGTGGCGGTAGCCGATCACGTCGCCACCGCCGGCCCCACGAGCGCGGCCGCGAGCGCGGCGACGGCCTGCGCGTCCCGCTCGTCCGGGTCCCAGCGCTCCCCGAGCGCGGCACGCGGCGTCCGCCCGCCGAGCGCGGTCCGGGGACGGTCCCACCAGCGGCGCAGGCCATAGGCGTTCCAGGTGCCCGCGAGGTCGGCCGTGACGAGGGCGAGGAAATGGATCCGGGCGGCCACCGGATCCGGGACGGCGCGCTCGCGGGCGACGTAGCGCCGCAGGCTCGCAGGCGAGATGCCGACAAGCGTGCCGAGGAACGCGTCCCCGTAGACCGCGGCGAGCTCCGGCAGGGCGGTCGCGGGCTGGGGGGACCCGGTGAGCGCACCGTCCAGCCGGTCGATGCACGCCGCGAGCAGCGAGGGATCCGGGTCCTCCGGCAGGGCGAGCAGGGCGAGCGCCGGCTCCGCGCCGACACCGGCCGCGGCTGCGCGCGACGCGACGCGACGGAGCAGCGCGAGGTCGAGCACGTCACCGACGGGCGCATCCGCGAGGAGGCCGACACCCGCGGCGTGGCGCACGAGGCGCATCGCCCCGGGCAGGACCGCACCCGCCAGCACCACGGTACTTGCGGACGTACATCGGATCTCTGTCATGTCCCAGATCATATCCACTACGTATCCGCTCCACTTCCGGTCGACCGCGCCGATCCGGTGGACAAGCTAGGCGGGCGCGCTGCACTGGCGCTTGCGCCGGTGTGGACGACGGGCGGTGTGCGTGGGGGCAGGGCCTGCGAGCGCGTCGCTGCGCCGCACCCTCAGCGCGGCAGGTGGATCCACCCCTCCGCCCGCGCGCGCGCCGCGCGGTCGCGGGGGATCGGCCACGTCTCCTCGCGGACGATCGCGCCCGCGAGGAGCGCGGCGACAAGCGCGTCGAGGGCGTCGGCGGACGCGATGCAGCGCTCCGTCCACGCACCCGGGACAAGGCGTGTGCGCTCCGCGAGCCCGGCCAGGATCGCGCCCCGGACGTCCGCCTGCCCGGGGCGCTTGTAGCCGCGGGCGGGGAGGCCCCAGGTCTTCAGGCCCGCGGCGGGGTAGACCTCCGCGACGCGGCCAGAGCCGTCGCGCGCGGGGTCGCCCGACTGGAGGCGGCCCAGGAGCGCGGCCGCGCGGAACGCGACGACCGCGAGCCGCTCCGACGAGACGGAGAGCGGCCAGATCCCGAGCCGGGCATGGACGTCGCGGTCCGTCGCGCGCATCCGCAGGTCCAGCCGGTCCACGCCCTCCGGCCACGCCCCGCCGGCCGCATACCCGCCGACCGCGGCGACGAAGGCCGCCGGCCAGCCGAGCGGCGCATCGATGCCCACCTTCGCGGTCCCCTCGGCCAGCGCGCAGATCGTGTCGTCCGTGAGCGGCTGCTCGAGCGCGACGACCCGGACGCCGTCCGCCGCCCAGCCCAGGAGGCAGCCCGCGGTGTCCGCGTCCGCGGCCGCAAGATCGATCCCGAGGGTGTGCATGGGGGTGACGCCGGGGCGCGGCGTCGGGCGGAGCTGGGCGGACGCGGAGTCCCGAGGCAACGGTGCGGACATGCGACCCCCGCATGGATGCGCCGCTCCGGCCTGCACGCCGGGACGGGCCCGTGGACGGCGCCCGCGGACGCGCCCGATCGTAGCCGACGGGATCGGCAGCGGGGCGGGCGGGGCGGTGTTCTCTCGGACGCCGATGCGCAGAGCGCCGTTCGCGCGCGCGTGCGCTCGTTCCCCGTGGGATCTGGTGAGCCGGCTGGGATTCGAACCCAGGACACGAGGATTAAAAGTCCCCTGCTCTGACCGCTGAGCTACCGGCCCAAGGAACGGCGAAGGGGCGGCACGGACACGCCGGCCGCCCCCATCCGTGGCGTTGAGGCTACTGCGAGGTCCCGGGCGATGCCTCCGGCGCAGCGGGCTCGTCCGTGCCGGGGGTCGGGCCGCCCTCCGCGCGGAGGTCGCCGATCGTCACCCGGCGGGTCCCCGCGGTGGCGTAGTCGATCGCGACGATCTGCGCATCCGCGGGGACGGAGTACGCGAGGAAGCCCGTGATCCGGTCGCCGGGCGAGAGGACCTGCGATTCCGCGTCCGCGAGGACGTAGCCCTCCGGGCGGCTGAGATAGCCCGCGGAGTAGATCCGGCCGCTCGCGTCGCGCAGGTAGATCTCCGACGGCCAGGCGGGGAAGGGCGTCTCGCCGGTGTTCTCGAAGCCGTACGCGGCCCCCACCCAGCGCATCCCCTCCTCGGGGTCGTACCCGTCCGCGTAGCCGGTGAACGGGTCCGCGAGGACCGCGTTGACGTCCGCGATCGCCCCGTCCTCCCGGGTGTACGTGTACGGCGTCCCGACCGGGTTCCCCGGCTCCGGCCGGAGATCCGCGATGACGAGGACGTGCTCGTAGTCGGGCAGGTAGAGGATCTCGTCCACGGCGACATCCTCGGGGATGGAGAAGCCGAGGAAGCCGGAGATCCGGTTGCCGGGGGCGAGCGTCTGGCTCTGCGCATCGGGGATCTTCGC
The DNA here is from genome assembly GCA_046352645.1 of Chloroflexota bacterium. Classification (GTDB taxonomy): domain Bacteria; phylum Chloroflexota; class Limnocylindria; order Limnocylindrales; family CSP1-4; genus JAFMJV01. The sequence continues at coordinate 14,600 of JBJTJV010000177.1, forward strand.
GTCGGCAGGGCGCGGGACCCAGGCCGGGTACGACAGGCGCCCGATCGCGTCCCGCAGGACGAAGCCGCTCGCGTTCGCCTCGAAGGTCTCCTCGTCCGAGGCGGTGAAGACGACGGTCATCCCCACGTAGCGCGAGCCCTGCTCGGCGGGGTAGGACGGATCGAACTCGGTGAACGGGTCGGCGACGTCCTTGACCATGATCGTGCCGCGGGTGATCCCCTCGGCATCGACGAACGGGATCTCCGTGCCGACGGGCGCGTCCTGGGCGCCCACGGGGAGCGCGAGCCCCGCCGCAAGAAGCGAGGCGGCAAGGAGCCCGCGGAGGAGCGGACGGGTACGACGCATGGCGACCTCCCTGGATGGCCGGCGACGGATGACGGGTGCGTCGGCGGAGCGGTGCGGACGGTCCGACTCTACGCGATGCGCGGACGCGCCGCCACACTGCCGACGGCCCGGTCGGCGCGGTCCGGACGGCCCGGGGGCGGGTACGGGGCGGCGCAGCGTCTGGATGGAGCGCGCGGGACGGGCACGCGGCAGCGTGCCGCTCGGGGATACTGGCGGCGATGGTCGGCGCAGGCCGACAGCGTGCGGGGGGGGGCAGCATGACGATCGCGGCGGTCCCGGGGTTCGACCTGGTGATCCGCGGCGCACGGATCCTCGATGGATCGGGTGGCCCGGAGCGTGCCGGGGACGTCGCGGTCCGCGGAGACCGGATCGAGGTCGTCGGCGGGATGCTGCCCGCGGGCTGTGGGCGCGAGGAGGTGGATGCCGCCGGCCAGGCGGTGATGCCCGGCATCGTGGACCTGCACACACACTCGGATGTCTCGCTCCTCTCGGATCCCGGGTGCGTCAGCGCGATCGGCCAGGGGATCACCACGCAGGTCGTGGGTCTGTGCGGCTTCTCCGCGGCCCCCGTCAGCGCCGAGACTCTGCCCGGCATGATCGACGAGGAGCCTGTCTTCGCCTTCCCCGGCGTCGCCTGGGACTGGCACTCCTTCGGTGAGTACCTGGCCGCGGTCGGGCGGGCGCAACCGGCCACGAACGTCGTCTCGCTCGTCGGCCACACGACACTCCGGCGGTTCGTGATGGGCACGGACCAGAGGCCGCCGACGGCAGGGGAGCTGGAGCGGATGCAGGGCGCGCTCGAGGCGGCGCTCGGTGCGGGGGCGCGCGGGCTCTCGACCGGCCTCACGTACGCGCCGGGGATGTTCGCCGCCCCGGACGAGATCGCAGCGCTCGCCCGGGTGGCGGCGGCTACGGGACGCCCCTACCACACGCACATGCGCTACTCCGAGGCGGGCCTCCGCGCGGACATCGAGGAGGCGATCGCGACCGCGGCGACCGCCGGCGCGGAGCTGAACATCAGCCACCTCTACCCGCGTCCCGACGACCCGGAGGACGAGCCCGCCCGGTACCTCGCGCGCATCGAGCGCGCGGGGCGCGAGGGGCCTCCGGTGACCTTCGACATGACCGTCTTCCCCCGCGGCGGCGGCGCCTGGCTCCAGGTCGTGCCGGCCTGGGCACGCGCAGGTGGACTGGCGGCGACGGTCGAGCGCATCGGCGACCCGGCCCTGCGCCGCCGGCTCGCGGACGAGATCCGGGCGCAGCCGGGATGGATCGCCGACTGGGACGACCAGCTGATCGTGAAGATCAACCGGCCCGCGAACGCGGGGCTCGTGGGGCGAACGATCGCGGAGGTCGCCCGCGCGCGCGGGTCGGACCCGATCGAGACCGCCCTGGACCTCGTCGTGGAGGATGGCCAGTTCTGGGTCGCGCCGCACATCAAGCTCCAGGCGCACCTGGACGCGCTCATGCGCCATCCCCTGTGCGTGCCGGTGACGGACGGGATGGCAGCACACCCCGTACGGCACCGCGAGCTCGGGATCATGCCCAAGACGTTCGGCTCGTTCCCGCTCGTCCTCGGGGCGTACGTGCGCGAGCGCGGCGTGCTGACACTCCCCGAGGCGGTCCGGCGGATGACACGTGCGCCCGCGGACCGGGTCGGCCTCACGGACAGGGGCCGACTGGAGCCGGGCGCCGCTGCCGACCTCGTGCTCTTCGACCCCGCCACCGTGGGGAACCGGGCTACCGAGGACGGCGATCCGGCGGCCGCTCCGGCGGGGATCGTTCGGGTGCTTGTCAACGGTCGCTGGGCCTTGGCGGAAGGCGTCCACGCCGCGGAGTCCGGCACGCGCTGGGGGCGGACGCTGTGAGCCCCGTCGCCCGAACGGCAGCGCGGCGCGCAGTCGGCCATGCCGCCCGGACCCCCGAGCGGACCGCAGTCGCCTCCGTCCCGCGTCGTGGGCGCGGCTGCAGGGCGTCCATGGCCGTCCGGCCGACCGGCGCGCTGCCCGCGTCCGTCGCGATCGGGTGGGCGCTCGCGCAGCGCCTCCGGGTGTACGCGTGATGCCCGGTCACGACCATGCGGCACATCGCTCCGCCGCGTTCCGTATCCTCGGGCGACCGACCCCGACCTGGAAGAGGAGGACCTTCGCGACCATGCCCCGCGTGCCTCGCATCCGCGTCCCGCGCACGTGCCGGAACCGCCGCGCATGAGCGACGGGACGACGCACACGGCGGACCCGGGCGCGGCGCGCGCCGCCCCCACGGCCGGCGAGGCAGTGGCTGCGACGCTCGTCGCCCACGGGGTGACGGACGTGTTCGGGATCCCCGGGGTCCACACCCTCGGCCTGTACGACGGGATCGCGCAGCGTCCCGAGCTGCGGCACATCGTGACGCGGCACGAGCAGGGCGCGGCCTTCGCCGCGGACGGCTACGCGCGGGTCAGCGGTCGGCCGGGCGTCGCCTGCGTCACGACCGGCCCGGGAGCCTTCAACGCCCTGACCGCGATCGCGGAGGCATGGGCGGATTCCTCGCGCGTGCTCCTGCTCGCGGGCCAGGTCGCGACCGGTGAGCTGGGGCGACGGACCGGGGTCCTGCATGAGACGCCGGACCAGGCCGCCGGCTTCCGCGCAGTGACCGCGTTCACGGGCGAGCCGCGCACCGCTCCGGCGCTTCCGGCCGCGGTGAGCGACGGCTTCCGCGCGATGTCCGCGGCGCGCCATCGGCCGGCCTACGTGGAGCTCCCCAACGACCTGCTCCGCTCGCCCTTGCCCGACTTCGTGCCCGCGGTCCGGCAGCTGCCACCGCCGCCGACCCCGGACGTCGGCGCGGTCCGGCGGGCCGCTGCCGCCCTTCGCACTGCACGCCGTCCGCTCATCCTCCTTGGCGCAGGGGTGACCGTGGCGCGCGCGGGTGACGCGCTGCGCCGGCTCGCCGAGCGCCTCGGGGCACCCGTCCTGCCGACCGGGCCCGCGATGGGGACGCTACCGGACGACCATCCGCTTTGCGGCGACTTCGTCTCCGGGGCGAACCCGGCCCATGCTGCGCTCTTCGCCGAGGCGGACGTCGTGCTTGCGGCGGGCGCGCACCTCGGGTTCAACTCCACGGCGTACTGGACGGTGCCCCTCCCTCGCCTCATCCACCTGAACATCGAGCCGGAGGTCATCGGGCGGAGCTACCCCGCGGAGGTGGCGCTCGCAGGGGACGCGCTCGCAGGGCTCCGTGCGCTGCTCGACGAGATCGGCCCGGGCACACCGGTGGCAGACCCGGGCTGGGGCGCCGAGCGTGCTGCACGGGCGCGCCGGGAGCTGCGGGCGACCTTCCGTCCGGAGGTCGCCCGCATCGACCGGGCGATGCTCGCGGCGCGCCGGGAGCTGCCGCGTGACTCGGTCGTCTGCCATGACGCGGCCGCGTTCAACTTCTGGTCGGCCTACGCGTGGCCGGCCTACCGCCCTGCCGGCAGCCTCTGGCCATGGGGATCGGCGACGCTGGGCTTCGCGCTGCCGGCCGCGATCGGGGCGGCGGTCGCCATGGGCGGCACCACCCCGGTCGTGGCCGCCTGCGGTGACGGCGGGTTCCTCTTCACAGCGGCGGAGCTTGCCACGGCGGTGATGCAGTCCCTCCCCGTGATCGTCCTCGTCCACAACGACGCAGGCTTCCGCTCGATCGGGCACCACCAGGAGCGCCACTACGGCGGGCGCCTCATCGGCACCGAGCTGAGGAACCCGGATCTCGTCGCGTTCGCGCGTTCGTTCGGGGCTGCCGCGGAACGGGTGGCGGACATCGCGGACCTGCCCGGGGCGGTCGGCCGGGCGGTCGCCTGGGGCGGCCCCGCCGTCATCGAGATCGCCGACCCGCTGGGGAGGCCGTGGGCATGACGGACACGGATCGGCTGGGGGACCGGCCGGCGCTGCCGGAGGCGGGCGTGCCCCCGGAGCGGGTCGATGCGCTCTTCGACGCGTTGACAGCGGAGGACGTCACGGACTGGGAGGCCCGCCTCATGGCGGGCGGCACCTACCCGGCCGGCGACGCGGTGCTCCAGGTCGCAAAGGATGCGTACCTGCGCTTCTTCTCCACGAACCCGCTCTACGCGGCGACGGTCTTCCGCTCGCTCACCCGGATGGAGCAGGAGATCGTGCGCTGGACGGCGGACCTCCTCCACGCACCTGCCGGGCAGGGCTCCGTGACGAGCGGCGGGTCGGAATCGATCCTCATGGGCGTGAAGATCGCCCGCGACCGTGCCCGCGAGCTCCACCCGGGGATCGACCGGCCGGAGATGGTCGTACCCCTCTCCGCGCACCCGGCCTTCTGGAAGGGGGCGCAGTACTTCGGGCTGACGCTCGTCCGCGCACCCCTCCGCGCAGATCACACGCTCGACGTCGATGCCTACCGGCGGCTCATCACCCGGAACACGGTCCTGCTCGTCGGGTCGGCGCCGAGCCTGACGCTCGGCATGGTCGATCCGATCGAGGAGCTGGCGCCGATCGCCCACGAGCGCGACATCGGGTTCCACGTCGATTCCTGCGTCGGCGGCTACTTCCTGCCGTTCGCCGAGCAGCTCGGGCGGCCGATCCCGCGGTTCGACTTCCGCGTGCCCGGGGTGACGACGATCAGCGCCGACCTCCACAAGTGCGGCTACGCCGCCAAGGGGGCGTCCGTGATCGTCAGCCGCGACGCGGCGATCTTCCGCCACCAGGTCTTCCGGTTCGGGGCACCGGAACGGCCGGAGGACTGGTATGTGACGCCGTCGATGACCGGGACGCGGCCGGGCGGGGCGATCGCGGCGGCATGGGCGGTGATGAACCATCTCGGCGCGGAGGGCTATCGCCGCCTCGCGGCCGACGCGCTCGCATACATCGACCGGTTCCGCGCGGGGATCGATGCGGTCCCGGGGCTGCGCGTCCTGGGTGACCCGGCGATGACCGTCTTCGCGTACACGTCCGAGTCACTCGATCTCTTCGCGATCGCGCAGGGTCTCAGCGAGCGTGGCTGGATGGTCTTCCCGGACGAGTGGCCCGTGCGGGCGATCCGCTTCATGCAATCTCCGGGCCACGAGCCCTACATCGACCGCTATCTCGCGGACCTGCGCGAGGTCGCCGACCTGGTCCGGAACGGAACGCTCGTCGCCGACGGCGGGCGGGCGCGCTACACGTGAGGCCGCGGCTCGCCCGACGCGGCGGCAGCCGCGCCCCCGCCATCGTCGCGGCGATGCTCGCGCTCACGGCCCTCCTCGCGGGTCCCGCCGTCCCCGTCGCGGCCCAGGCACCGGCCGCCGGCGGGTACCCCGTCTGCCTGCCGGAGCCCGCGGACGCGACCGCGGCGCGCCGGACCGTGACGGACAGCGCCGGCGAGACGCACGGGGTCGCGGAGCGGAGTGTCGGCGCGGACCGGGCGGGCGTCGCGGTCGATGCGGCGGGGACGTGGGGGCGGGTCGTCGTCGCGGGGCGCGGCACGGACACCGTGACGCTCCTCTACGGACGCTCGGACGACCTTGCCGTCGCCTGCCGGATCGCGCTCCCGGGCGCGCCGTCCGGCGTCGCGCTGGACCCGGCGACGGGGTTCGCGCTCGTGACGCTCGCGGAGGCGCCGCGCGTCGTGCTCGTGGACGCGAGGACCGCGCCCGGGGCGATCGTCGGCGTCTTCGACCTGCCCGGCCCCGCGAGCGCGGTCGTGCTGGACGCGGACGCCCGCCGCGCGTACCTGGCGCTCCCGGACGCGGGGCTCGTGGCCGTCGTGGAAGCCGCGCCGGACGGGCGGACGTGGACCCTGACGGGGACCGCGCCGGCGGGTGCGTGGCCGCGGTACCTGGACATCGACCCGATCCGCGGACGGCTGATCGTCTCCGCGCAGGGCCAGCCGCCGACCGCCACGGACGACCAGGGCAAGGGCGAGATCCGCCTCTTCGCGCTCGATGGCGCCGGGGTCCCCGTCGCCGCCGGCACCCCGATCCCCGCGAGCGTGCCCGCGGGCGTGCGCGTCGATCCGGCCACCGGCAGCGCGGTCGTGCTGGAGAACGGCACGGACGCGATCGTCTCGCTCGTCTTCCCGGACGCGGCCGCGAACGCCGTCCCCACGGTCACCCGCGCCTTCCTCCCGGGCACGGAGGCAGGCCAGGACCGCAACCCGGTGGACCTCGTCCTCCTCCCCGCGACCCGGGAGCTCGCCGTGACGCTCTCGGCGACGGACACGGATGCGGCGAGCGGCGCGATCGAGCTGCTCCGCCTGGACGCGGACGGCCGTGCCACGTACGACCGCTCGCTGCCGGCACCGCAGCGGACGCGCGGCATCGCGCTCGACCCGGTGACCGGTCGCGTCTTCGTCACCGCGATCGCGGACGGGACCGTGCTCGGCTACGGCGTGGACGCGCCGTCCGCGCCGCCGCCCCCGCCCGCATCGATCGCGGAATCGATGCCCTCGCCGCTCCAGGTCTCGCTCGCGCCGGAGGACGTGGCGCGGACCGTGGGGCTCTCGCTCCTCGTGCTCCTCCTCGTCGGTGCGCCCACGCCGCTCTTCAACGAGACGCTGGAATCGCACGTGGACGAGATCCGCGGCTGGTTCCGCAGGCTCCTCCGCCGCCCGCGGCGGGCGGGAGCGGCCGGAGCGGGCGGCACGGGCGACGGCGGCGGCGCGGCCGCGGACGCGGCCCCCGCCGCCCCCGGCCTCGTGGCGCGGATCGCCGCCCACCCGGCGGGGATCGTCGCGTACACGGCCGTGGGCGCGCTGATCTTCTCGTTCCTCACGCCGGGCTTCCCGTTCTCCGACGGGCTGCTCGTCTTCGGCGTGGCGTTCGTGGGCCTGGGGCTGGCGATGGCGGCGGACATCGTGCCGGGCGACCGGTACGTGCGCCGCCGCTACGGCAGGCACGGCACGGTCCGCGTCGCGCTGTGGACGCTCGCCGTCGCGGCCGCCTGCGTGCTCGTGAGCCGGCTCGCGGACCTGAGCCCGGGCTTCATGTACGGGCTCATCGGCGCGTTCGCCTTCCCGCTCGCGCTCACCGTGGCGGACGAGGGGAGGATGGAGGCGCGCGGCGCGCTCGCGCTCCTGGGCCTCGCGCTCGGCGCATGGTTCCTGCGCATCCCCTTCCAGCCGCCGCCGGGGATGCCCGCGGAGGGCCCGGCCGCCGTCCTGAACGCCGGGCTCGTCGGGATCTTCATCGTCGCCGTCGAGAACCTCGTCTTCGGCCTCATCCCGCTCCGGTTCATGCCGGGGCGCCGGATCTTCGCGTGGAGCAAGCTCGCCTGGGCGCTCCTCTGGGGGGCCGGGCTCGCGCTCTTCGCGCACGTCCTCGTCTACCCGGTGACCACGGCCCAGCCGAACCCGGACCCGGCGCAGCTCCAGGTGACGCTCGTCTCCGTCGCGATCTACGGGGCGCTCGCGGTGGGCCTCTGGGCGTGGTTCCGGTGGCGGCCGGCGCGTGCCGCGGAGACGGCCGCGGACGTCGGCCCGCCGGCCGGCAGCGGCGGGTGACGGCCGCCTGGTCCGGCACGGTCCGCAGCCGCGGCTTCCCCGCCTGGGCGCTCGCGAACGGCGCCCTCTCGATCAGCTGGACGGTCGGCAGCCTCGCGGTCTCGTGGGTCACGCTCGTCGTCACGACGGACCCGCTCGCGGTCGGCGCGGTCTTCGCGATGCGCTTCGTCGCGCTCCTGCTCTTCGGCATCCCCGCGGGCGTCCTCGCGGACCGCCGGGACCGGCGCCGGATCGTCATCGGCACGAGCATCGGCGGCGCGGCGGTCGCGGGCGTCCTCGCGGCCCTCGCGGTCGCGGGCGGCGGCACGATCGGGCTGCCGCTCCTCCTCGCGGGCTCGTTCACGCTCGGCACGCTGGACACGCTCCGGATCGCCGCGGGGACGACGTACACGGTGGATCTCGTGGGGCCGGCGCTCGCCACGAGCGGTCTCGCGATCGCGAACCTGGTGGCGCAGGCGGCGGGGATCGCGGGGAGCGCCGCGGGCGGGCTGCTCCTGGAGGAGGCGGGGCTCGCGGCCGCGTTCGTGGCGGTCGGCGTGGCGCTCCTCGCGGTGGCGGGGCTCCTGGCGTTCGCGCCGCGACCGGGGCCGCGGCCGTCGGGGCCGCCGGGGACGGAGACGTCGCTCCGCCACGCGTTCACGCTCCTGCGTCGGGACCGGCTGATCGCGCTCCTCGCGATCGCGGTGATCCTCGGCGAGATCCTCGCCTTCTCGTCGCTCGCGCTCGTGCCGGTCTTCACGCGCGAGTCGTGGGGTGCGGGGCCGGAGGCGTACGGGACGCTCATCGCGTTCCGCTCGCTCGGTGCGGTCTTCGGGCTGCTCGTGATGATCCGGGCAGGGCCGCGCCTGACCCGGGGGCCGGTGCTCGCGGGCCTCGGGATCGCGATGGGCGTCGCGCTCTGCGCGTTCGCGGTGGCGCCGGGGGTCGCGGTCGCGGTCCTCCCCTCGCTCGTGGTGGGCGCCGCGATGGCCTGCTGGGATTCGCTCTCCCAGGCGCTCATGCAGCGCGCGACCTCGGACGCGGAGCGCGGGGCCGCGATGGGCATCTGGACGTTCGCCGTGGGCGGTGGGCCCGCGGGCTATCTCGCGATCGGGGCACTCGCGGGGGCGATCGGGCCGGTGCCGACGCAGCTGCTCTTCGGCGCGCTCACCGCCCTCGTGGGGATCGCGCTCCTCGCGTCGCCGCGGATCCGCGGCGCGCGCTGATCAGAAGCGTCCGTCCGCGAGCGCCGCGAGCGCGCCCGCGACCATGTCCACGGCGGGCCGCCCGGCCGCCTCGTCGAGCGAGAACCAGCGGCAGTCGTCCGTGGAGCCACCGACCTCCAGGCGCAGCGGCGCGAGCTCGGCGCTGACGCGGTAGATGATCGCGACCCAGTGGAGCGGGCCGGGGCGGCTCATGGGCTTCTCGATCCGGCCGGACCAGATGGAGACGACCGGGCCGCGCGTCCCGGCAAGGCCGGTCTCCTCGCCGAGCTCCCGCAGGACCGCGTCGTCCGGGTGCTCGCCGTGGTCCACGCCGCCGCCGGGGAGCGTCCACTTCCCCTCCGCGGGGTAGCCCGGCGCGAACCGGCTGCGGAGTATCCGCGCGACGGGGACCGTCACGCCCGCGTAGGCGCCGCTGCGGCCCCCGGGGAGGGCGGGGGGGTCCGCGACGGCGGGGGACGGGATGCCGACAGTGCTCACGCGCGGAGCGTACCGCGGCCGCCGCCGGAGAGCGCCGGTGCGCGCACCGCCCGGCGCGCCGCGTCAGGAGAGCCGCGCACCCGCGGCGGGCCCCGGGAGCTCCGCGATCGGACGGCGCCCGGCGAACCCGTCGTCCGCCGCGTGCCACCAGTCGATCCGCTCGGGCTCGCCCAGGCGCCAGCAGAGCCAGACCGGCACGCCGTTCACGAGGGCGGGCAGGTCGATGAGGCCGGTCGGGATGTCGCGGAGCGCGATGCTCCAGCCCGCGAGCTGCGTGACCGCTGCCTGCATCCGGAGCGCGGTCGCCCGGACCTCCGCCTCGCGGGCGGTCCGTGCCGCGACGCTCGCGTCGTCGTTGCCGGAGAGCGCCGCGAGCGCGGCACGGTCGCGGGCGAGCCGCGCACGGTCGTCGCGGAGCGCGACGAGGATCGGGTGGGCCTCGCGGATCCGGGCGGCGGCGGTGTCCAGGTCGTACGTGCGCATCGGCCCGATTCTGCCATCCGCCCCTGCTAGCATCGCGGCGAGTCCCGGACCGACCAGCGAAGGAGCACGCAGCCCATGTCCGATCGCCGCCCTCGCGTGCTCGTCACGCGCCGGATCCCGGAAGCGGGGCTCGCGATCGTCCGCGATGCCGCGGAGGTGGACCTCTGGGAGGACCCGCTCCCGCCGCCGCGCGACGAGCTCCTGCGGCGCGTCGCGGGCGTGGACGGGCTGCTCGCGCTCCTCACCGATCGCGTGGACGACGCGCTCCTCGACGCGGCGGGCCCCGGCCTGCGGGTCGTGTCGAACTTCGCGGTCGGCGTGGACAACATCGACCTCGCCGCCTGCGCGCGGCGCGGCATCCCGGTCGGGAACACGCCCGGCGTCCTCACGGAGGCGACCGCGGACATCGCGTTCGCGCTCCTCCTCGCGGCCGCCCGCCGCATCCCGGAGGCCCGCGACTTCGTGCGCGCGGACCGCTGGCAGACGTGGGGCCCGCTCGACTTCCTGGGCAAGGACCTCTCCGGCGCCACGCTCGGCATCGTGGGCTTCGGGCGGATCGGGCGCGAGGTGGCGAAGCGCGGCAGGGGCTTCGGGATGCGCATCGTCTACCACTCGCGGACGCGCGCGGACGCGGCCGTGGAGGCGGAGACCGGCGCGACGCCGCTCGGCTTCCACGAGCTCCTCGCGACGTCCGACTTCGTCTCGATCCACGTGGACCTGAACCCGACGACGCGGGGGCTCTTCGGCGCGGAGGCGATCGGGCGGATGCGGCCCGGCGCGATCCTCGTGAACACCGCGCGCGGGCCGGTCGTGGACCAGGTCGCGCTCCACGCGGCGCTCACCTCCGGACACCTCTTCGCGGCGGGCCTAGACGTCACGGATCCCGAGCCGCTCCGCGGGGACCACCCGCTGCTCGCGCTGCCGAACTGCCTGATCGTCCCGCACATCGCATCCGCCACGGTGCGCACCCGCGACGCGATGGCGACGAAGGCCGCCCGGAACCTGGTGGCGGGGCTGCGCGGCGCGCCGCTCCCGGACCCCGTGCCGCTCCCCGCGGCGGGCTGACCGCCCCGCGATGCCGCCCGCGGCGCTGGCGCTGGCGCTCGCGGCCGCGTTCCTCCATGCCTGCTGGAACCTGCTCGCGGCGCGCTCGCGCGACCCGGAGGCGGCGCTCGCGGTCGCGATGAGCCTGGGGCCGGCGCTGATGATCCCGCTCGCGCTCGCGACATGGCGGATCGAGGCGGCGGCGCTCCCCTGGATCGTGGTCTCGTGCGCGCTGGAGACCGTCTACCTCGTGCTCCTCGCCCGCGGCTACGGCAGGGCGGAGATGAGCCTCATCTACCCGATCGCGCGCGGCACCGCACCGGTCTTCGTGCTCGTCGCGGGCGCGCTCCTCCTGGGCCAGGCGGTCGCGATCGTCTCCGCGGTCGGGATCGCGATCGTGGCGGCGGGCGTGCTCCTCGTGCGCGGCGTCCGCTCCCCCGCGTCCCTCCGCCACGTGGCGCTCGCACTCGCGATCGCGGGGATCATCGCGAGCTACACGCTCGTGGACAAGCAGGGGCTGCGCTACGCGGATCCGCTCCCCTACGCGGTGATCGTCACGGGGATCCCGGGCGCGATCCTCTTCGCCTGGGTCGTGCTGCGGAGCGGCACGGCACGTGTCCGCGCGGTGCTCACGCCGGGGATCCTCGTGGCGTCGCTCTGCGGGATCGTGGCCTACGGCTTCGTGCTCGGTGCCCTCGCGCTCGCGCCGGCCGCGGCGGTGGTGAGCGCGGTCCGCGAGACATCCGTGGTGATGGCGACCGTGCTCGCGGCGCTCATCCTCCACGAGCGGGTGGCGCGCAGCCGGGCGATCGGGGCGCTCGTCGTGACGGCCGGGGTGGTGCTCGTCGTTCTCGGCTGAGGGCGGCCGCGCGGGCGCTGCCCAGGGGCACGGCACGGCCCCGGCGGTCGCCCGTCGGGGCCGTGGGTCCGTCCCGTGCCGGGGTGGCGGCCGGACGGGGCCGCCGCCGCGGTCAGGACGCGGGCGTGAGCTTCAGGGTGAAGCGCATGTCCAGGTTGTCCGTGGGCTGCGTGACCGTCGGCACGGCCGCGACGGAGACGAGGTCGCCGGCGGCGAAGGAGACCGAGGCCGCGTTCTCGTCGCACGTGGACTGGGCGCCCACCATGGAGCACGTCAGCGCCGTGTCCGCGCCGTTCACCCGGACCACGACGGTGTAGCCGGTGCTCCCCGAGCCTGCGGCCGCGCTCAGGTGGACGTCGAGCCGCGAAAGCGTGCCCGCGGTCTGCATCTCCACCTGAGCGAGCGCCTCCGTGGTCACCGCCGCGCGATCGAGGAAGAGGGACGTGTACGTCGTGCTCGCGCGCTTGATCGCGTCCGCGCCGCCGCCGACGGTGATCGCCATGCCGGGGCCGGTCGGACCCTGCGGTCCGGTCGCGCCCTCGGGGCCGGTGGCACCTGCCGGACCCGTGCTGCCGGCGGGGCCGGTGGCGCCGGCGGGGCCGGTGGGGCCATCCGGGCCGGTGGGGCCGGTCGCACCCGGGGGGCCGGGGGCGCCGCCACGACCCGTGGTGCCCGTCGTACCGGTCGCGCCCTGGGTTCCCTGCGGGCCGGTGGCGCCGGTGACGCCCTGGGTTCCCTGCGGGCCGGTGGCGCCGGCCGGGCCGGTGGCTCCGGTCGCACCCGCGGGGCCCTGGCTGCCGGTGGCCCCCTGCGTGCCCTGCGTGCCCTGCGTGCCGGTGGCGCCGGCCGGGCCGGTGACACCCGTGTCACCGCGCGTCCCCTGCGGGCCGGGGTCGCCCTGCGGTCCGGTTGCACCGCGGACGCCCGTATCGCCCTGCGCGCCCGTGTCGCCCTGTGGCCCCTTCGCCCCGAACGCCCAGTGCTGGACGATCTGCCCGTCCGGGCACTCGCGCGCAGGGTTCGCGCCGAGGATCCGGGCGTAGCGCGTGCCGGGGACGATGCAGACGTGGACGACGTCCGCGCCACCGGTCCCCTCGTGCGCGATGCTCGCGATCTACGGCGCGAGCGCCGTTGCGAGCGCGATGCTCGCGACGAGCGTGATCCCACCCGTCAGCCTGCGCATGGCATGCCTCCCGTTGCGCCGGCGACATCCGCGACCGCGGACGGTACGGCCGGGGCCGCGCCGCCCGGGATCGGCAGACACGAAGAAGCCCCGGCGGGTGGACCCGCCGGGGCTTCGCGTCGCGCCGAGCGCGGCGATCCGGGTCTAGGGCTCGAGCTTCACCGTGAAGCGAACCTCGAGATTGTCCGCGGGTTCGGTCGCGGAGGGCGATGCGCGCAGCGAGATCGCGTCGCCCGCGGCGAACGTGACGCTGTCCGCCCCATCCGAGCAGGTGGTCTCGGCGGCCGTGATCGTGCAGCCCAGGTCCGTCGGGCTGCCGTTCTTGAGGACCGTGATGGTGTAGCTGCTGTTGGCGACGGTCGGAGCAGCGCTCAGGCCGCCGTTGAGCTCGGACACGTCGCCGGGGACGGGAAGGATCTGGCGGCTGAACGACTCGTTCGCGTTCGCGTTGTCCGCCCAGAAGATGGAGAAGTAGCGATCGGACGCCTTCTTGATGTCCTTGGCCATGCCGCCCAGGACGATCTCGGTCACGCCCGCCTCTCCGGTCGCGCCGGTCGCGCCTGCCGGGCCGGTGCTGCCTGTGTCACCCTTGACGCCATCGGCGCCCGTGGCGCCCGCGGGCCCCTGCGGACCCGTCGCGCCGGCCGGTCCCTGGTTGCCCGTGGCGCCCGTGGGGCCGGTACCGCCGGTGTTCCCCGTGTCGCCCTTGTCGCCCGTGTCGCCCTTGGAACCGGTGTCGCCGGTGTCGCCCTTGGGGCCCTGCGGCCCGGTGGCGCCGCCCGGCGAGCCGTCGTTGCCCTTCTCGCCCTTCTCGCCGGTGTCGCCCTTGGGACCCTTGGAGCCAAGCGTGAAGTGCTTAGCGACCTCGTTCTGCTCGCAGTTCACTGCGGGTTCGGCAGACACGAGCTGCATGACACGGGTCTTCTTGCCGACGCAGACGTGCATCTTGTCCGTGCCGCCGATCCCCTCGTGCGCGACGCTCGCGATCGAGGGCGCGAGCGCCACCGCGAGCGCGACGCTCGCGACGAGCGTGACCGCACCGGTCCGCCTGTTCATGGATGAACCCTCCGTCTCGTCGGTGTCCCCCGACCTGGGTGCGCCCGCAGGAGCGCCGACCGCCCGTCCGGACCCCGGCACACCTTGCCGGAGCCCGTAACCCGTCGTGCGGAGCATACACGCACGGCTCCGCATGTGAAGACGTAGGCTAGGGGCGCGCCGGGGAGCGCGGGAGGAGCCGAACGGCCCGTCGCGCCACGGCCGGTCGTCCGGGAAGCGGGAGGAGCGCACGCACCATGGCCATCGGTCAGGGCGACGCCGACGACGCCGATCGCGCGGACCTCCATCGGATGGGCTACGCGCAGGAGCTCCTGCGCACCATGGGCGGGTTCTCCAACTTCGCGATCAGCTTCAGCATCATCAGCGTACTCACGGGCGCGGTCATCCTGTTCAACTACGGGATGGCGATGGCGGGTCCGGCTGCGGTGGGGATCGGCTGGCCGATCGTGTCCGTCTTCACGCTGCTCGTGGCCGCCGCGATGGCCGAGCTCGCCTCCGTCTGGCCCACCGCGGGCGGCCTCTACTACTGGGCGGTCGTGCTCCGGGACCGGCGCTGGGGCTGGTGGGTGGCGTGGCTGAACCTCGGCGGCCAGGTCTCCGTGGTCGCGGGGATCGACTACGCCGCCGCGATCTACCTGTGCGCCACGATCCTCCAGCCCGCCTTCGGCATCGACCCGAACGGCGAGACGTTCGGGCTGCTCAACGCGCTCTGGGTGACGGGGATCCTCCTCGCGATCCAGACGCTCTTCGCGATCGCGGGGAGCCGGATCGTCGCGCTGATCAACGACCTCTCGGTCTGGTGGCACATCGCGTTCGTCGCCGCGGTCGTGCTCTGCCTCGCGTTCCTCGGCACGCTGCCCGCGAACCCGCTCGCGTTCGCGTACACGATCGCGCCCGGCGGCGAGATCGGGGGCGTGCCGGTCGCGGAGATCGTGCCCCTGGGCATCGCGGGCGCCTTCCTGCTGTCGCTGCTCCAGTCGCAGTGGACGCTCACGGGCTACGACGCGTCCGCCCACGTGGCGGAGGAGACGCGGCGGGCGCGCGTGGCATCCGGCTGGGGCGTCTTCCTCTCCGTGGCGGTCTCCGCGGTCGCGGGGTACCTCCTCCTCATGGCGCTCGTCCTGCGCATGCCGCCGGTGGACCAGGTGCTCACCGAGAGCATCGGCGGCTACGCGGTCCACGACATCCTCGTCCGGAACCTGGGTGCCGCGCCCGGGCTGGGCGGGATCCTGAGCGCGGGGATCGCGGTCGCGATGGTCTTCTGCGGCTTCAGCTCCGTGGCCGCGGCGTCGCGGATGCTCTACGCCTTCAGCCGGGACGACGGGATCCCCGGGAGCCACGTGCTCAAGCGCGTCCACCGGCGCTGGCGGACGCCCGCGAACGCCACGATCGCCCTCACGGTCTCGGCATGGCTGCTCCTCGCGGGGATCTACGTGGCGCTCGGCGCGCTCGGCGGGGACCCGGGCTTCCTCATCGCGGGGGTGACGGGCGTCTCCACGGTCCTCCTCTACTGGGCGTACGGCGCGTGCATCTGGCTGGGCCTGCGGAGCGACGGTGCGTGGCGCCGCGAGCGCGGCTGGAGCCTGGGGCGCGCGAGCCGGCCCGTGGCGGCGATCGCCGTGGGCTGGATCGCCTTCCTGAGCCCCGTGCTCCTCTGGCCGGTGGAGGTGTACAACCCCGCGGCGCTCCTCACGGTCGTGCTCTTCCTGGGCTTCCTGGCGCTCGCGTGGCGGCTGCGGGCGCGCGACCGGTTCCGGGGACCCGCGTTCCTCCGGGACGAGACGGCCTTCGCGGCGGTCGAGGCGGACCTCGCCGCGGACACGCCGGCCGGGGGTGGCGGTCGATGATCCGCGGGCTGATCGTCCGCGTCGTCGGGCTCGCCTTCACGCTCATCCAGGTGGCGCTCGTCATCCGGCTGATCCTGCCGTTCGTGGGCGGCGTGCCGGACACGCTGCGGCCGCTCGTCCGGCCGCTGATCCGCGTCACGAACCAGCTCATCGCGCCGTTCCGCGCGATCGCCGAGCCGTTCGACCTGACCGAGCTCGTGGAGCTGCCCGAACCCGCGCAGGCCGTGGTCCTCGCCTACCTGGGGCAGGTGGACCCGGCCGTCGTCGTCGCGATGATCGGCTGGGGGATCATCGGCGCGGTCGTGATGCTCCTGTTGCGGATCCTGCTGCGGCGGTAAGGGCGGCGGGGCGCCGGGGGCGGTTCGGGCTGGAACGCCGTCACGCGCACGTAGCTGCCGGCCTTGATCGTGGTGATCCGGTTGGCGCCGGCGGACACGTTCGCGAACTGGAGCGTGAGACTGCCCGACGTGCCGGATGTGATCACGGTCCCGCGCACCACGATGTACGTGGTCGACGGGTCGGCGGCCGTGGTGACGCTGGTCGCCGTGCCGCTCGCCGTCACCGCGGGCCAGGCGGTCCGCGTGGATCCGACCTGCGAATCGGCGATCCAGAGGACCGTGGAGCCGGACGGGACGGTGAAGGCGATCTTGCAGCCCGTGGCGTTGTTCCCCGACGTGACACACGTCAGAAGCGCCTCGAACTGATACGCGGTGGACGCCGCGAGCGAGACCGAGAGTGCCGTGTCGTTCACCAGCGTCGCCGAGTTCGTGACGGACTGATCCGAGCTCTTCATCGCCCCGGAGGAGGCCACCGGCCCGGTCGCACCGGTCAGGCCCGTCGCACCGACCGGGCCGGTGGGGCCGATCGGGCCGGTGGGCCCATCAGGGCCGGTGGGGCCGCCGGGACCGCCGGACGGGCCCGTGGCGCCGGTGGGGCCGACCTCGCCCGTGTCGCCCTTCGGGCCGGTCAGCCCCTGGGGTCCGGTGACGCCCTGCGGGCCGGTGGAGCCGGTGAGACCCTGGGGTCCGGTCAGGCCGGTGGGACCGACATTGCCCGACGGGCTGAGCCGCCAGTCGGTGAGCGTGCCGGAGCCACCGACCACGTCCACGTTCACGATGAGGGTCGTCGTGCTGTAGCTCGTGACGAGGCCTTCCATGTAGTTCGCGGTGTTCGCGGCAGAGCTCGCGCGGAGGCGCATCCCGACGCCGTAGCCGAGGCCCGACTGGGTCGTGAAGGTCTTCGACCCGGTCCCGATCGCGAGCGATGTCGCCGACGTGCCGTAGTAGTTCGCGCCGCTCGGTCCCTGCGGGCCGGTGGCACCCTGGAGGCCGGGGTTGCCCTGCGGGCCGGTGTCACCGGTGAGGCCCGTGGCGCCGGTGAGACCCGTGTCGCCGGTCAGGCCGATGGAGCCCGTGGCACCCGCGGGCCGGGTGTCGCCGCGCAGGCCGGTCGCGCCGGTGAGCCCGGTGGCCCCTGTCGCGCCCGTGGTACCCGTGGCGCCCTGGGGGCCGGTGAAGCCCGCGAGGTTGATCGTCCACGACGATGCAGACCCGGACCCCGCGACGAGGTCGACCTGGACCGTCAGCGTGGTGCCGGAATACGCCGTGACCGCGCCCTCCACGTAGCGCGCGGGATCGCTCGCGTCCGCCGCGCGCATGCGGCTGGCGACGGTGTACGCCAGGCCGGCCTGCGTGGCGAAGACCCGCTGGCCGAGACCGATGGAGAGGTTCGAATCCGAGGTCGCCGCGTAGCCGGGACCGGTCGCACCGCGCGGGCCCGAGGCGCCCTGCGTGCCGGTAGCTCCGGCGGGCCCGGCAGCGCCCTGGCTGCCGGTGTCGCCGCGTGGTCCGGTCGCGCCCTGCGTCCCCGTCGCACCGGTGGCACCGCGCGGGCCATCCGCGCCGGTGTCCCCGCGCGGGCCATGACCGCCGCCCCGTCAGGGCGGACGACTCTTCCGATGCGAGGGCCCGGCACGGTCAAGGCGCCTCGCACTGTGATGACATCAGAATCTGTGTCAGCGAGGCGGGAGGATAGCGCAGGTACTCCACCACGTCGACCGCAGCGACCGTCCCGGACGGGGGTCGCTCGGACCCGGAGAGCACGGGCGCTGCCGGGAAGCCGGTCCAGGTGCCGTCGTGGATGACGGTGGCTGCCGGTCAGCCGACGGCCGCGGGTGGGTCGCGGTGCGAAGAGTGGGGTCCATCAAGGAACATCTCGCCGCGGCACCTCACCGCCGGCATCAGGGGACCGGGATCACGACGATGTTCCGGTTGGCGATCGTGGCCGTGCCCGCCGCGGTCTTGTACTTGGCGGTGAACGTCTGGGACCCGGTCGAGACACCGGTGACGTAGAAGGTAGCGCTGCCGATGAACACATCACCGGTGTTCCGCCCCGTCCAGACGAGGGCACGGGCGTCCGACACGGCGATGCCACCGCCGGAGAAGCTCATGTACACCTCGTCACCGTTCGAGGCGTTGCCCATCTGTGCGGTGAGGATGACGATGATGTTGCCCGACGCAGGCACGGTGACTGTCACAGAGGGGCCGACGGTCGTGAGGTCCGTGTAGGTCGTGCTCGTGGTGGTCTGCGACGTGGCCACCACGGCGCCGGCTCCGCCGAACGGGCCAGTCGCACCTGCAGGGCCGGTGGCTCCGGTCACGCCAGTGGCACCAGCGGGGCCGGTCGCACCAGCGAGGCCGGTCGCGCCCGTCAAGCCTGAAGGGCCAACGGGGCCGGTGGGGCCCGTCGGACCGACGGCTCCAGTGGCACCAGCGAGGCCGGTCGCGCCCTGGGGACCGGTCGCGCCCGTCAAGCCCGAAGGGCCAACGGGGCCGGTGGGGCCCGTCGGCCCGACGGCTCCAGTGGCACCAGCGGGGCCGGTCGCGCCCTCGGGACCGGTCGCGCCCGTCAGGCCCGAAGGCCCGACGGGGCCGGTGGCACCGTCCGGGCCGGTGGCGCCAGTGGCACCAGCGAGGCCGGTCGGGCCCTCGGGTCCGGTCGCGCCCGTCAGGCCCGAAGGCCCGACGGGGCCGGTGGCGCCGACGGGACCGGTCTCTCCCTGCGGGCCTCCGGAGGGACCGGTCGCGCCGACAGGACCGGTGTCGCCGGTATCGCCCTTCGGGCCGACGGGGCCGGTGGTGCCGGTGATCCCGGTGTCGCCGGTCGGGCCGGTCGGGCCGGTTGATCCGACCGGGCCGGTGGGACCCTGGAGGCCGGTGTCACCGGTGGGGCCGACCGGGCCGGTGGGGCCCGTGAGACCCGTCGCGCCGATTGGGCCGGTGGCGCCCTGGATCCCGGTGTCGCCGGTCAGGCCGGTCGGGCCGGCAGGCCCGGTATCGCCGGTGGATCCGGTGTTGCCGATTGGGCCGGTGGCGCCCTGGATCCCGGTGTCGCCGGTCAGGCCGGTCGGGCCGGCAGGCCCGGTCTCGCCGGTGGATCCGGTGTTGCCGAGGGGGCCGGTGGCGCCCTG
>JBJTJV010000178.1:0-4040 GCA_046352645.1 Chloroflexota bacterium
GCCGTCCGAGCGTCGTCTACCTCGACGAGCCGACGACCGGCCTCGACCCGATCTCCCGCCAGTCGATGTGGGCGCGGGTGCGCGACCTGCGGGCGCAGGGCGTGACCGTCCTGCTCACGACCCAGTACCTCGAGGAGGCGGCCGTGGCGGGCGAGGAGGGCGTGGCCCTTCGCGAGCTTGGCCACGACGGGCTCCTGGAGCGCGACGCCGATGCGGCGCCGGACCTCGTCCGCCTCGCGGACGACATCGAAGCCCGCGACGCGCACGCTCCCGCCGTCCGGCAGGAGGAGCGTCGCAAGGACGCCGATCGTGGTGGACTTCCCCGAGCCGTTCGGCCCGAGCAGCGCGTAGATCTCGCCCGGGTGCACGGCGAACGAGAGGCCGTCCACCGCGGGTGGTGCGCTGGGGGTGTAGCGCTTCACGAGACCGTCCACGACGATCCCGGGCGCCGGGTGCTCCGTCATCTGCGTCCCTCCGGTTCCCTTGCTGCAGGGAGGTTCGGTCGCATCCGGCCCGCGGATGCGCATCGCGTATCCTCGCCCTCCGATGCCGAGCATGCAGCCGCGTGCCGGTCGCGGCCCGCGCGGGGAGCGGGGCCGGACCGGCATCCGCCTCCTCGCCGCCTCCGTCGCCGCCGTCCTCGTGCTCGGGGGCTGCGGGGTGACGCCCGCGCCCCCCGGTCCGTCGCTGCCGCCCGCCGCGCCGTCCGCGAGCCCGGAGGTCGAGACCGCGCCCGACCGCTGCGCGCTCCTCGACCGGGTGATGCAGAGCCTCGAGGACCTCCGCCTCGTACGTCTCCGGCCGGCGAACCGCGACATCCTCGGGCGGATCGTGGAGACGGTCCGGATCGACTGGGACGACGTGCGGCGCGCGCCGTTCGTCCCCGCAGTCGTGGCGTCACCGAGCCCGGAGCCGACCCCCACCGCGCCCTAGTCGAGCGCCGCGAAGAGGTCGGCGTGGTGGGCGCGGAGCCAGGCACGGGCCTCGTCCGTCCGGGGTGCGTGCGCCCGGGCCAGCGCCCAGAAGCGTGCCGAGTGGCCGCGCACGACGAGGTGCGCGAGCTCGTGGACGACGACCGCATCGAGCACGAACGGCGGGGCGAGCACGAGACGCCAGTTGAAGGAGAGGGCGCCGCGGGCGGACGCGCTCCCCCAGCGGCTGCGCTGGCCGCGGATCGTGATGGGCCCGGGCCGCACGCCGATCGCCCCGGAGCGCTCCGCGACCCGCTGCACGAGGACGGTGCGCGCTGTGCCCCGCAGCCACGCCTCCACCGGCGGCCGCAGGTCCGCGTCGGCCGGGAGCGCGACGCGCAGCTCGCCCACGATCCCCTCCGCGTCGCTCGCGTAGGCGTGCCGGACCCGCGTCCGGACCCGGCCGTCCGCGTCCGCGTCCCGCACGACCCGGTGGGGGATCCCGTGCACGAGGAGCACCCGCCCGGCGTTGAGCGCGGGCCGTGTCGCCAGCCGCGATCGCTCGGCGGCGAGCCGGACGCGCCGCTCCGCGATCCAGCCCGTGTGCGCGGCGACGAGCGCGTCCGCGGTCGACGCCGGGGCCCGGCGCGGGAGGACGACGACGACGCTCCCGTCCGCCTCCACGGTCAGCCGTGCCCGGCGTGCGCGCTCGGAGCGACGGACCGACCAGGCGGGGAGCGGATCGCGGCCCGCGGACGACGCCACGCTCAGGGCCTGTCCGGGGCCGCGAGCCGGGCCGCGGCGACCGCGAGGGCGTCCGCCGCCTCCGTCGCCAGGCGCGCCGCGGTCGCCGCGTCCACGCGGGCGAAGCGGACCTCGTCGCCCGCCTGGAGCTGCCCGAGCGCGGGCCGGTCCGCGGAGATCGCCACCGCGGGGACGCGGTAGCCCCCCACGGTCGGATGGTCGGCGAGAAGGAGGATCGGCGCACCGCCCGAGGGCAGCTCGAGCGCTCCCCAGGTCATGCCGAAGGAGACCGGCTCCGGACCGTCCGCCGGGGGGAGGACCGGCCCGGCGAGGCGGAGCCCGGCCCGGTCGCTCCGCGGCGTGACCGTCCAGGCCGCGGGGTAGCGGAGACGGATGGCGGCACGCGGCAGCTCGGTCGCGTGCGGGCCGTCGAGGAGGCGGATCGTCCGCGGACCGGCGTGCGGCGCGACGCCGGATGCGGGGCCCGGGCCGGGCCAGGCGCGGCCGGCGGGGTCGAGCCGTGCAGGCTCCACGGGCCGGAGCAGGTCGCCCGGCCCGAGGGGGCGGGCGCCGATCCTGCCGGTCGGCGCCGTGGACGCCGAGCCGAGGACGCGCGCTGCCTCGATCCCGCCCGCCAGCGCGAGATAGGCGCGTGCGCCGGTCCGGGCCGCGCCGAGGACGAGGCTGGACCCGGCCCGGAGCCGGTGCGTGGTCCCCGGCCGGAGGCGCCGGCCATCCTCCGGCACGACCGCGTCCATCTCCGCGCCGGTGAGCGCCACGAGACAGGGCGCGTGCACGTGCAGCTCCGCCCCGAGGAGCGTCATCTCGAGGACGGGCGCGCCGGGCTCGTTGCCGAGAAGGAGGTTCGCCGCCGCGAGCGCGAGCGGGTCACAGGCGCCGGCGGGCGGGATGCCGAGGTGCCCGAGCCCCGGACGGCCCGCGTCCTGGATCGTCGCGTGGAGGCCCGGCGACCGGACCTCGAGCATCAGCGCACCTCCGTGGCGGGGCGCGCGGCGGCCGGGGCATCCGCCGCCGGCGGCACGAAGCGGACGCGGTCCCCGGGCGCGAAGAGCGCGGGCCGGGCTCGCGCCGGATCCCAGGGCAGCACGTCCGTCCGCCCGAGGATGTGCCAGCCGCCCGCGGTGTCGCCCGGATAGACCGCCGCCTGCCGTCCGGCGATCGCGACGGAGCCCGCGGGGACGCGCACCCGCGGCTCGGCGCGACGCGGCAGGACGAGCGCATCCGGGAGGACCCCGAGGTAGGCGAATCCGGGCGCGAAGCCGAGCAGGTGGACGCGCAGCTCCGTCGCCGCGTGGAGCGCGATCACCTCGGCCTCCGTCCGGCCGAGCCGCGCGGCGACCGCGCCGAGGTCCGGCCCATCGTCGCCGCCGTAGCGGACCGCGATCGTGTGCAGCCGGCCCGCGGGCAGGTCCGGCGGGTCCGCGGCGAGCTCGTCGGCGAGCAGGTCCGCGACCCGGGCGCGAGCCGCATCGGCATCGATGCGCGCCGGGTCGAACGGGACGAGGACGCTCGCGAAGCCCGGCACGGGCTCGCCGAGGCCGTCCCTCCCGGCCGCGCGCTCGGCACGGACGCGCGCCGCGAGGCGGTGGGCGCGGGCGGTGAGCGCGGGGTCCACCGCGTCGCCGATGCAGGCGAGGACGGCAAGGTCGCCGAAGGGGACGACGCGCGGCCGGTCGCGCACCGACGGGACCGGGTCGGCGGGCAGGCTCACGCCGAACCGTCCGGCGCGACGACCCGGACGCCGTCGGCGACGAGCGCGGCCCGGACGGCGGCCGCGATCGCCGGCGCTCCCGGGCTGTCCCCGTGGATGCACAGGGTCGTCGCGACCACGGTGACCCGGCTGCCGTCGGCCGCGGGGACCGCACCGTCGCGGACGATCGCGCGGGCCTGGGCGGCCGCCTCGGCCGGATCGCCGAGGACCGCGCCCGGGACGCCGCGGGGGACGAGCCCGCCAGCGGCGGCATAGCGCCGGTCCGCGAACCCTTCGGCGCGGACCGGCAGCCCGAGCGCCGCGGCCGCGCCGAGCAGGGCGGAGCCCGCGGGGCCCACGACGGGGAGCCCCGGCAGGACCGACGCGCTCGCGGCAGCGACCGTGGCCGCGACCACGGGGTCGTGCGCGGCCCGGTGGTAGAGCGCGCCGTGCGGCTTCACGTGCCGGAGCGGCACGCCGACGTCGCGCGCGATCGCGGCCAGCGCCCCGAGCTGCGCCACGAGCGACGCACGCAGCTCCTCCGGCCCGATCGGCAGCTGGCGTCGCCCGAAGCCCGCCCGGTCGGGGTATCCCGGGTGCGCCCCGCAGGCGACGCCGAGGCGGGCCGCGAGGGCGAGCGTCCGGGCCATGATCGCCGGGTCGCCCGCGTGGGC